>JAJDTE010000223.1:0-6623 GCA_022827325.1 Gammaproteobacteria bacterium
GTCGCGGCGGATTCCGGCCGGACGGCATCCGGCGAGAGAACAGGATGTGGAGCGGACGGATCATCGGAACACCGCACCTTCCGTGGCGGGCGCCGAGGGAGTTCCGCCGCCTCCCCGGACCGGGGCGCCCCCGCCGGCACGGGTGTGCCGCATAAGCGTCGCAGCAGTGGACGAGGCGGCCCTGGTACGGATTTCGTATTCGTCCTTGAGGAGCCGCGCCTCCATCTCGAGGAGTGCGATCGCGTCCTCCCTGACCAGCTCCCGGGCCGGCGAGGCCTCCACCTCCGAAAGGCGGGAGCCGGCAAGCAGTATACGCCTGGCCAGGTTGACCTTCTCCATGGCGCGAAGAAGCGCGATCTCGGCGGAGATGCGGTTGATGGCGATCGCCCGCATATCGGGTCTCATGCTTCCGAGTGTCCACAGGAGGGACGGCGTGATAGTCAGGCCGGGCACGCTCATGTCGGCGAGCTCTTCCGGCGACGGCCGGGAACCGGACATTTCGCTGTCGACGGCGGCGGTTAGTTTCACGGATGTTTCTACGGCATCCTCGTGCATGCCGGCGTTGATTCCCCGCGGCGGCTGGCCGGATGGGGGCGTGGTCCGGGCATTGGTGATGACGGTCTCGCCGGTCATCTCCAGTATTTCGCCGGCGGCATCGTCGGGAGTCGGCCAGTAGACTTTCATGCGTGAAGGCGGGGCCCCGGGCGGTGCGCCGCCGCCGGCGGCATCGGCGTCATCGAGGAGCTCGTAACCCGCCTTGGCCACATCCTCGACGACCGGGATCACGCGGGTGTCACTGTCGTCGCAGAAGTAATCCTCCCCCCCGATCCAGGTGATGCAGCCGTGCTTTTCGGACACTTCCTCCTGGACCTCGTCAACCGGCGCACCGGACCCCGCGGATTTCCGCCAGGTGTCCCGCTGGCCGAATTCGATCCAGTCGTAATACGGGTTCTCGCCGGCGAGGATCTGGTTTTCCGCGTCCTGGCAGGACTTCACCCCGAGGCGGTATTCGTCCTCGTACCGGAGCATCATGTTTTCGAGCATATTGGCGAGGTTGGGGTTCGCCTGGCGTAGGAGATACAGGGGTAACGAAGCCACGGCGCCGGTGGCGGCGTAGGTCAGGCTGTCGACGGCCTGGTCGAGACCGCGGGTGAGGTTGCCGAACATGTGGCGGAGGTTGTCGCTGAGATCGAACTGGCCGCATGAATAGCCAAGCGCGAGGGACCCGGCGCCCCGGATCCGGGTGTGCCGGCCGTATCCGACGGGCCCGCCGAGCGCCTGCCCGCCCCCGATCTCGTAGTAGATGAGATCGTCGAGCCAGGTTCCGCCCTGCTGGGCCAGCGCGGACGCGGGGACCGCCACGGCGGCCAGGAATCCGGCCAGGGCAGCCGCACCGGTTTTTTTCATGTTCTTTTTCATCATCAGTTCCATAACCGGAAAATCAGAACCGGATTCTGGCTATGGTCTTTCCGGATCCCGGGCAGCAGTCGTGGAGCGGCCAGTAGACCCACCCGTAACCGCCCTCCCCCGGTCCGGAGACGTTCTCACGGTCCTGGTAGTAGTTCCGGTCCTCGCCGAAGGTGTTGCACTGTTTCTCGCTGCGGGGATGGATCATCTGCCACCGGTCTGTTTTCTCGTCGCTCTCCGATATGCCGGGCACCCGAAGGTAGAGGTGAGACTGGCCCGCCCGGGTGGCGATATCGACGGCCCGCTGCGCTGCCACGGCGCCGGCGAGGACGTCGTGGTACTGGCGCACGTGGCCCTGGCGCGGGTGCACCGTGCCCCACATGCCGGCTGGGAACCTGCCGATGGTCCGGAGGCCGGGGACCCAGGTGGCCGGGTAGAGCTGCTCGGTGATGCCGGTCCGCCAGCTGGCAGCATCGACCTCGCTGGAGAAGTAGAGCGCCATGGGCTTTACGCTTGTGGTGCAAGCAACCGGCACGGCCCCGCCCGTGAGCCACTGGCGGAATGCCAGGGTGGCGGGATTGCCGATGACGGAGATCTCCTTGAACCGGAGATTGGCGTCGGACTGGGTACCCGCGTCAGCGGTTCCTGCAGGCCTCGTGGCGGTCCCGTGGCCGCCGCCGAGGGGTACGCCCGCGGTGGCCCGGGAAACGGCGTCAGCGGCCGCTGCAAGCGGTTCGCCGTACAGGGCCTTTCCTTCCGACCACGGGTTGTCCCCGGGCTCGTTGTAGGCGGACACGACAAGATCGGGAATCCGGTGCTCGACCCAGGGATAGGCCTTGATCCGGCAGCCGAAGAAGCCGCACTTGAGCTTGAGGCAGATTCCGACGATCTTCCAATCGAGGCAGTCGACGGCGGTCGTGGCTTCCACGACGTCGGCGCTGGTGAAGGTATCGGCGCGCGGGGCGGCCGGAACCGCGAAAACCATCAAACACCACGTCAGAAAAACTGGTACGGATCGAGCTCTCATGAACCCACCTCCGCATTTCGCTGGTTCCGGTACCGCGTGACCGCGCGCCGAAGATCCGAACCGTACCACACCGCCCGGTCGTCCAGGACGATCGCCGGCAGGTGCGTAATGCCTCCCTGCCGGATCCTGAACAGGGCCTGCCAGGCTTTTTTAAGCTCCAGTTGCAACGCCCGAGACAATCGTTTTGCCGCGGCCGCCTCGCGGCTGCCATCGGGAATACGGTCGAGGCCTTCGGCGAGCACCGCCTCGATCTCGCCGATGCGGTCCAGATGGATGATGGTGGTCCGGTCACGGAGGGATGGCGGCACCTGAACCGGAATGGAGGAGACGGTATAGACTCGAATTGAGACGGGTTCGTTACCGCCCAACGCCATGGATATCTGGCCCATGGTGCACAGCAACACCGCGATGGAAAACAGGGTCAAGGCGACTCGACTGATGGTGATACGATACCGCGGTAATTCAATACCCGAAGAAAAACAACCATGTCGAAAAAAGCCTTTCACCGTGGAAAGAAGAAGGTGATCAAACCAAAGAAATTTCTTGCAATTGAAGGTCCCGGCTGGCGTCAAAGGGTTCGGGACGGAACCGCTGTATGGGCGGAGTGCCTCGGCTGCGGTCGTGACATGGGACCGCGCATTTCGAAGGGAAAGCTGGTCAGCCATTTCTATCACCGAACCGGGGAAGATGCGTCGGACTGCCCCTATTCTCCGAAACCGAATCCGCGGTTCCGGCATCTCTGGGTAAACCGTTGGAACATTGCCAGGGGAGAAAGGCTGAGAAGGGAATTCTGCGAGGAGCGGAACCTGAAGTCGGCCTTCAATGTCTGCAACAGAATCGCCGGGAGCGTCAATACCGATGAATTCATTGCGATGGTCAGGGAAGCCGACCGGCGGAGCATCTGGCGCTACAGTGCCATCAACCTGGCGTTCGTTCCCTATGTTCTGCTTACGCTGATCGATTTTCATGCGGCTGCGAACAGCAACAGGGTGAGGAGACTCGGCTTCGAACCTGACTTCCGTTTTGTCATCGGACTTTCCTGGAAAAAACCTCTCAGCCGGATATGGAAAAAGCCGGGGGAATACGAGCTGCAACCCGTATTCACGGACACGGGTAACCGGATCTACAAGATCCCGACCCGTCGTATTACTGACAGCCGGATTGATGAGAGACGGGACGACATCGACTGGATTTCCGAGCCTGCCTACCAGAAACTGGACCGGGCACTTTGTCTGCCGCATCGCTGATTCAGGGACAGAGTTCATTACCAGCCTCCGTATTGGGGTCCAGGCTGTCCCAGCACGCCATGATGCCGCCGTAGACGTCGAAACAGCGCATGTCCAGAATCCAGCGGATTCCGGAACCCGGGAGAGGTCCGGATCCGTCGGATTCCGGGATATCCTCGGGATCGAGAGGCCCGCCATCCCGGAGATACGGATCGAAGCGGCGAATCATTTCGGCAAGCGCCAACACGGCTTCCCCGTAACTGTCTGCCAGAACGAACACGTCGTCCCTGTCCTGCGCATAGCATGGGGTATATTTGCCACGTGACTGAATCCAGTACCGATATCTCCGGAAGAGCAGATCCACGGTATTGGCCTCGACCCGTGCATTCACGATGATTATCAGCGCGGCCCAGAGCGGTCCCTCGGAAGGGCCATCGGAATGGGCATCCGGATTCACACGAAGGACATGGCCGTAGTTGTACCCACCCCTGGGATCATCGGAAACCAGGGCGATCAGTTCCCGGTCCCGGTTGAAGGACAGGTATCCGCTATCGGTCTCGACGACCTTGTTGGTCGACAGGATCCCGGTCCAGCTGGTGTGCGGATTGGACCGGAGAGCGTGAGCCAACTTGTTGGTATACAGGCTCATCGGCAGATCCTCGCGGATTTGATGGAACGCTCGATGTCCATGGAATTCCGCCATCCGGTTTTCGACAGCGGCCTCTTCAGACGTCCCTCGCACTGTTGGACACAAAGGACAGCCGGCCGGTTGAGAAGATTTTCGGCGGGTGTCATGCCCTCGTAGCGCACGAAGACGGGAGTGGACTTTCCCCGGCTGCGGGCGATCTCTAGACCCGTGCGCAGGAGGGCCGCGAAGGGAATGTCGACGGCATAGCCGCGGTACAAAGGTTCCTGGAACTCGATGTCCAGCAGCGTGCTGAGGACGCACCGATCGTCGATGATCGCCCCATACCAGCAGCCCAGAGTCTCCCGGGTTGCCTTCATGGCATCGAGGGGGATTTCGCCGGCCTGCGGCTTGAGGGCTCCATACACCAGTTTCAGGGATACATCGTCTTCCATGGGGACCCAATCGGCGATGCCCTCGCCATGGGTCATCAGGGACGTATATTCCGCCGCGGACAGCACCCGGTTCTGGATAATCGCGTACTGCATTATCTGTCCTCCTGACCGCAAAAGGCAGACTGCGGCGGCACCACCGGGGTAAACTTCGTCCCGGCACATTTCGAGAAAGACACTGGAGCAGGAAAATGCCCGAACAGATGAAGACAGAACCTACTTGCCCGGGCTGCAACGCAACGATGAAGCTTGTGAACGGCATGGATGAATCCAGGGATCCCTGGTTCCGGCATGTTGCGGACACGGACTGTCCCCTGGTCGACAACGGGAGGCAACTGCGCAGTGCTTTCTGCGAGGAGCGGAACCTGTTGGAGTGCTACAACGTGATTTGCAGGATCTTCCCAATGTCGGAGATGGATGCGGATGAGTTCCACAGAATCTGCAGGGAAGCGGACAGGAGACGTATATGGACCTATTCCGGCATGGACATGGAAACCCTTCCCTACATCATGGCCGTGTTGGGCAACGTAACGTTCCATGAGCGGGACCATTCCGGCAGGAGGCTGCCACCTCGCGTCATGTGGGCGGTGTTGCGCAATGACAAGCGGACCATTGCCATCAGGAGCCGGGATGGTGATGGGAAACCGGTCAGTCTTGGTTTCACAACGCTGCGGAATCCGTGGATCGAAGGAGTCCGCGGGGACATCGACTGGATACTGGCGCAGCCGGAGCTGGTGGAAAAGCTCAAACGCTTCTGCAAGGAAAAGGGGCTTTGTCATGCTGCCGAGCCCTCTTCATGGTGAAGATCCTTGCAGATCGCATCCACAAAACCGTAGACGTCCCAACAACGGAAACAGAGTTCACTGTCGGGCACCGGACCATCGATCGGGACGAATTCCCCCTCGAAGGGCTCTTCCCAATGCGCGATGCGCGGATCCCTGAATTCGCGCCTGAACATGCGGATCTTGTCGGCCAGCGATGTTGCGGCTTCCTCGAAGCTGCCGTGCCTGCTTGCAATATCATCGGGCTTCTGCCGGTAACCGGGCTCGTGACGGTGTGACCGGATGACGGACGCCACGTAGGCCTGCAGTGCCGCCTCGTCGGTTACGGCATCGATATCCACCCATGTGCGGACCAGGATGCTGATCCAGCAGGGGTCGCCGTCCCCCTGGATAAATCGAAAGACATGGCCATACCATGTCGTGCCTAATGGACCTTCCCGCAGTCCCCTGGACACAAGCACCAGAAGCTCCGGCGACTGTTCCGCGGAATAGGGTCCGTTGTTGCTGTATGCCCATCCTCTGCTTTCCATCACGCCACGCTCGCAGTCCGGATTTTCCCGGATGGCGTAATCGACATCACGGATCCAGGGATACCTGTCTGCCTGGAGATCGTCGAACACCAGGCGATGCTGAATGGAACCGGGAGCACTGGGGGCGGTCAGATTCACGAAAGCCTCCTCTCGCGTATCTGCTCTGCAACCAGGTCGACCGCCTCCAGTTCCGTCTCGAGGCCATGCTCATCCATGAGCCGCAACCGTTCGGCCACTTCGGACTCTTCTGTCTGGGACAGGGCCATGGCGATCGCCGGCGGGACGTTCCGGAACAGCATGGGAGGGCGCCCCGAAAGAAGGACCCCCTCGGAGTAGCGCCCGGGAGCCCGCCTGGCCTCTTCGAGCAACAGGCGGTCCTCTTCGGTGAGGCGGCGGAACCGGGATATCTCCTCGATTTCCTCCTTCGGCATGGACAGGCAGAACCAGAACTCGCACATGTTCAGGATCTGTCTGGTCTCGTCCGGGAAATCCTGCAGGCTCTGGGTGGCCATCCAGAGCCACAGGCCCCACTTGCGCCACATCTTCGCGCCGCGGATCAGGTATCCGGCCAGGT
>JAJDTE010000238.1:0-22229 GCA_022827325.1 Gammaproteobacteria bacterium
ACCGCGACGACAAAGATGAAAACCGCCTTCATGGGCGAGACATCGATGAGCAGCAGCTCGGTGTTGAAGATGAACAGGAACGGCAGCAGGGCCGTTCGGATATCGTAGGCGAATCCCTGCACGCCGGTCCGGATGGGGTCACCGCCGGAGATCGCGGCGGCGGCGAAGGCCGCGAGACCCACCGGCGGCGTGTCGTCGGCGAGTATGCCGAAGTAAAACACGAACAGGTGTACCGCGATCAGCGGGACGAGCAGCCCGTTGGCCGCACCCAGGGTGATGATCACTGGGGCCATCAGGGAGGACACCACGATGTAGTTCGCCGTGGTGGGCAGGCCCATCCCGAGGATCAGGCTCATCACCGCCACCAGGATCAGCATCAGGATCAGGCTGCCGCCGGAGAGGAACTCGACGAATTCGCCCACAACCTGGTGGGCTCCCGTCAGTGAAATGGTGCCGACGATAATGCCCGCGGCGCCGGTGGCTACCCCGATGCTGATCATGTTGCGGGAGCCGGCGATCATGCCGTCAATCCACTCGCACACCCCCTGGCGGAATGCATTTCCGATATCCTCCGAGCCCCGCATCACCGCCTTGATGGGATGCTGGGTCAGCATCACCACGATCATCGCGATGGCGGCCCAGAAAGCGGAGAATCCCGGAGAGAGGCGCTCGATGACGATGCACCAGATCAGGATGATGATGGGCAGGACATAATAGAGCCCGGTGATGGCGGTCGGGCCCACCCGGGGCAGTTCGTCGAGACGTGATTCCACCGGCAGGTCGGGCTCACGGGATGCAAACCAGAGCAGCACCAGGTAGAGCAGGAAGCAGAAAACGGCCACCACGGCGAATGCCGCATTCGGGGCCACCAGCTTGATCCAGCCCATGCCGAAATAGACGAACAGGCCAAGGAGGGCGATGCCGATGAAGCCGCCCAGAAACCCGATGATCTTGGTGGCGAAAGTCAGTGACGAAGGCGGTTTCCGCAGACCCTTGAGATCCAGTTTCACCGCTTCGAGGTGCACGATGTAGACCAGCGCGATGTAGGAGACCAGTGCCGGCACCAGCGCGTGCTTGATGATTTCCGTATAGGAGATGCCGGTGAATTCGGAAATCAGGAATGCGGCGGCGCCCATGACCGGCGGCGTGAGCTGGCCGTTGGTGGATGAAGCCACTTCCACGGCGCCCGCCTTTTCCGGGGTGAACCCGGTTTTCTTCATCAGCGGTATGGTGAATGTGCCCGTCGTGACGGTATTGGCTATGGAGGAGCCGGAATACAGGCCGCTGAGCGCCGACGCCACGACCGCCGCCTTAGCGGGCCCCCCGCGCAGGTGTCCCAGCAGGGCAAAGGCGATCTTTATGAAGAAGTTGCCCGCGCCGGCCTTCTCGAGGATCGAGCCGAACAGGACGAACAGGAAGATCAGGGAGGCCGACACCCCGAGGGCAACCCCGAAAACCCCCTCGCCCTGCATCCAGTAATGCCACAGGGCCTTGCCGTAGGACGCTCCTTTCCAGCGGATGGCGTCCGGGAGGAACTCCGAGTGGCCGAAGAAGACGTACAGGACGAACACGGAGGCCACGATCAGCAGGGGAAGACCGAGGGAACGGTATACCGTGATTCCCAGGATCAGCATGCCGATGGTCGACATCACCAGGTCCCCGGTGGTGGGCAGTCCCGCACGCACTGCAATCTCGTTGCGGAACACCACGATGTAGAGACAGGCCATGATCCCCAGCGCCGCGAGCATCCAGTCGTACCAGGGCACGGTATGCCGGGGGCTGGACTTGAACAGCGGGAAGGCCAGGGAAGCCAGCAGCAGCGCGAAGGCGAGGTGGATCAGCCGGGCGTTGGAGTTGGTCACCACCAGGCTGAGGCCGGTCCATTCGGTGAACAGGAACGGCAGGTTGGAAGCGATGTACAGCTGGAATACCGCCCAGGTGAACGCGATGACCGGAATCAGGTTGTGCTGCCAGCCAACGGGATCGCGCGCGCCCGTGTCAACGGATGCGGCCAGTTCGCCGGCGCTCAGGGTTTTTTGATCTTCCGCCATGGTCGTTCTCCCGGGCCGAATGTGGATGCATTTCCTGCCATGGCGGAAATGTCAGGGGCAAGGACGAAGGGAGGCACAAAAAAGGGCGGCCGGAGCCGCCCTGTTCGTGCAAGAGGCTTACATCCAGCCCCGCTCCTTGTAGTACTTCACTGCGCCGTCATGCAACGGTGCGGAGAGGGAATCCGTGATCATTTCCGACTCCTTCAGGTTGGCGAATGCCGGGTGCAGTTTCTTGAACTGGTCGAAATTGTCGAATACCGCCTTGACAACCACGTAGACCGCATCTGCGGGAACATCCGCACTGGTCACGAAAGTGGCGCCGACCCCGAAGGTGGGAACGTCGTTTTCGTTGTTGTACATGCCCGCGGGAATCGCTGTCTTGCGGTAGAAGGAATTGTCCGCCACCAGCTTGTCGAAGGCAGGGCCTTCCACGCTGACAAGGTGGGCATCACAGGTAGCCAGGGACTCCTGGGTAAGCGCGGACGGGTGCCCCACCAGCCAGAAGTAGGCGTCGATTTTCCCGTCGCAGACCGCCTGACCGGTTTCGGCGGACTTCATTTCCGCAGCCAGCTTAAGATCGCTGCGTTCCCAGCCCAGGGCTTCCTCGATCACTTCCCAGGTGCCGCGCGTACCGGAACCCGGATTGCCGATGTTGAGCCGCTTGCCCTTGGCGTCCGTCAGCGTGTTGATGCCTGACGCATCGCTGGCGATGACGGTAACCGGTTCGGGATGCACCGAGAATACGGCACGCAGATTTTCAAAGGCACCCTGGTCGGCGAATTTTGACGAGCCGTGGTATGCATGGTACTGCCAGTCGGACTGGGCGACACCGAACTCAAGTTCTCCGGCCCGGATGGTGTTGATGTTATAGATGGAACCGCCGGTGGATTCCGCGGAGCAGCGGAAACCGTGTTCCTTGCGGTCCTTGTTGACCAGCCGGCAAATCGCGCCGCCGGTGGGATAGTACACGCCGGTGACACCCCCGGTGCCGATGGAGATGAATTGCTGCTGGGCGAATGATGGTGCGGTGGTTCCGGCAAAAGCCAGGCCGGCTGCAACGATCGAAGTGTAGAGAATGGTTCTTTTCATGACTTGGTTTGCCCCTCCGAATGGGCTGTTGGGAAATGTATCGGAAACGAGCCATTCTAACCGTTTCAGTTGAACGAGGTCAAAATACACGCTGATCGTTACGGAAAACCGGTAAGTACCGGGAAAGGCAGTCCCCCGTCCGATGCCGTGCCCGCGGCCCCGCCGGGAATGGTCGGGTCCAGGAACGCCCTGTTGCCGGCGACTATTCCTTCTCGGACAGGTTGAGATAACCGGCCCTGGTCTGCGGTGTCTTGATGCCGAGCACCTTCCCCGCGATGAGGTTTCTCAGCATCTGGGCCGTACCCCCTCCGATGGTGAACATCCGCGCGTCACGGACCATGCGTTCCAGGGGGAGGTTGCGTGAATAGCCCATGGCGCCGTGCAACTGAAGGGCGTCGTTGGTGATCTCCACGGCGGTTTCGGACACATGCAGCTTGGCCTGGGCGGCGAGCAGGGGGTCCGGGAAACCCGTTTCGGTCGTTTCGGCGCTGGCGGCGGCCTTCCACAACATCAGGCGGCACCCTTCGAGCTTCGTCGCCATGTCGGCGATCATCCACTGCAGCCCCTGGAATTCCGCGATCGGGCGGCCGAACTGCTCCCTTTTCCTGACGTATTGCCGCGCTTCGTCGAAGGCGCCCTGGGCGATGCCCAGGGCCACCGCCGCCGCACCCACCCTTTGGGCATTGTAGGCGTGCATCAGCTGGGCAAATACGATGGGGTTGCCGTCCCGATCCACCAGCAGCCTGTCCTGCGGCAGGCGGAGATCATCGAATTCGATGACGGTTTCCGGAATCCCCCGCAATCCCATGGCGGGCTCCCTCGGGCCGATGATGAGTCCGGGTTCATCCAGAAAGGCGATCAGTCCCGCGATGACGTCGGTGTTGCCGTGGGCGAGTCTTGCGAAGATCAGGTGGAGCCTGGAGACGCCTCCCCCCGTGATCCAGTGCTTTTTCCCGTTGACGACAAAATGGCCGTCTTCCTCGACGGCGCGGGACTCCATCGACGTGGCCGCGCTGCCGGCGTTGGGTTCGGTGATGCAGATTGCGGGCTTGTCGCCGCCAAGCACCAGTTCACAGGCCTGCCGTTTCTGCCGGTCGCTGCCGTAGCGCAGGATGGCGCTGATCGCCCCCATGTTGCCTTCGACCATGATCCTGCCGGTGACGCCGCAGCACTTCGCGAATTCCTCGATCACGAGCACCGCGTCCAGGTAGGAGGCCCCCTGGCCCCCCAGCGACCGGGGAATGGTCATGCCCATGAATTTTTCCCGCACCATCTCCCGGACGGTTTCCCAGGGGTATTTCTCGGTCCGGTCGGTGGCGGCGGCCGTGGGTGCGGCGAAGGTCTCGGCGAATTCACGGGCCTTTGCCTGCAGAGCTGCCTGTTCCACGCTGAACGTGAAACGAAGTTCTCCATGATCCAAGACGTCCCGGCGGGATGCGGGATTGTTTGGCGGCTTGTTCATGGTTTGAACGGGTTTGAAATCCGATTTCCGGGCGAAGCGGGACTATAGAGTAAGGACGATCTTGGGACTGCCGCACAATCCCTCGTGGAGATCGCTGAAAGCCGGACCGCCTTCCGCCAGGGGGCGGGTCTCGATCCACCCGAGATCCCCCAGTGCACCCTGGTGAATCTTTGACAGCGTGACCCGCAGGTCCAGTGGCGAGTAGGTATAGCAACCGATGAACGTGATCTCCTGAAGGGTCATTCTGCGGATGTCCATCCCGCCCCGGTTGTCCATGAGCCCGATGTGCACGATGACGCCCCCTGGGCGGACGGCGCTGACGGCTGCGTTGCGGGTGACTTCTCCGCCGACGGCGTCGAACACCAGGTCGTAACCGTCATCCGGCAACGGATCCGTGGACGGATCTCGAACGGGCATGTCCGTATGGGTCAGGACGGTTTCCCGGCGCAGCCCGTTGGTTTCGGAGATTTCCACCGAAACGGCTCCCTTGTCCCTGAGGACGAGAGCGGTCAGCAGGCCGACGGAACCCGAACCGATGACCAGTGCCCTGGCTTCGCTCACCGGCCTTGACAGGATTCGTTCCGCCAGGGTCACCGCATGCAGTGCGGTGGCCCCGGGTTCCGTCAGGGCCGCGCGGGTACTGTCCAGCCCATCCGGTACGGGAATGAGATTGCGCTCCGGGATGGCGATCTGCTCGGCGAAGGCACCTGGCCGGTACATGCCGATCAGATCCCGCTCGGGGCACAGGTTCTGCCGGCCCCCCAGGCAGTAGTCACAGGTGCCGCAGGTGATCAGGGGGTTCAGTACCACCCGTCTACCGGGCTCGCTTCCTTCCAGTATCCTGCCGACCGCCTCGTGGCCAAGTATCAACGGTGGGACCCGGCGGGGGTCGTGGCCGAGCCAGGCATGCATGTCGGAACCGCAGATTCCCACGGATTCAATGGATACCAGGGCATCGCCGGCACGGGTATCCGGCTCCGGCTCCTCCCTGTAGGTAATTTCACACGCTGAGGTATAGACCAGGGCTTTCATCATTCGGTTTGGTTGTCAGGCCCGAATATCATGCAGGATTCAGACACGGATTGCCACTTGCGTAAGCAATCGGTCAATTTCCATGACTGTTGCGGATAGATTCGGAAACAGGGGACAGCCATTCAGAATCGCTTGCTATCCGTCGACATGGAAGAACAACCATGCTTCTTTGGTCCTGTAGTCGGCAGTGCGATTCGATTTTGGATCTGCCAATACAGGCTCCGTAAGCGGACATGGTTTCGAAGTTCCGGGTGCCAGCAGATTGCGAAGCCCGGAACGCAGGTCCGGTGCCGCCTCGCGGGAGGTCTTCCCGGTCGGGAATGTCCATGCAAGCCAAGTTCATGGGCAGGCGGCATCGCCGGAACGGGAGAACATCGGGCTGCTTGGGCAATTTCCGCCGTGGAACATACATCGCGTACGGTTGCCGGACCCGGCGGGCAACTCACCGGACAACCCCTGGCAGCAGCGCACAGCGTCTGGACGACGAAAAGACGGAACGGTTCGTTGCTAATTTGTCGAATATAATATAGTATATAAAACATCAGGTATAAATAATATGATCAGATATTATTTTCTGATGTCCCAGACACAACCATCTGCATTCCATACGCCACTTTACTCATTGGCGCACCTGACCCTGATCAACTGTACCCCCGCAGAGTTGGTCTACATAGCCGCACGTGCCGGGTACGATGCGGTGAGCCCCCGTTTCATTCCGATGAATGTGCTCGGGGAATTCAGTCCCTCGCCATTAGACAAGGCGCAAATCCAGGCCATGAAAACAGCACTTGCGACAACAGGACTTGAAGTGTTGGACATTGAGATCGCGAGAATCACTGAGGATTGCGACCCACACGAATTCGAGACTGCCCTGGAATTGGGCAAGGATCTTGGGGCGCGGCACATGATTATGTCCGCCTGGACCAATCGGCGGGATGACCGGGATTTCCTGCTGGAAATATACGCTGAATCCTGTGACCTTGCGGCTCCCTACGGACTTACTGTTGATCTGGAGTTTCCCTCGTTTTCACGCCTTAGAACCTTGGATGAAGTTCTGGATATCGTTCGCGCAGTGGACCGCCCCAACAGTGGAATCCTGATTGACACACTGTACCTGCATCTCAGCCGGGTAGACATCGGTGAACTGCTCCACGTGCCATCGGAATGGCTACATTCCCTGCAGATTTCAGATTGCCTGCCCGGCATAGCAGACACTCGCGAAGGCATGATCCAGCTCGCGCGCGATGCGCGTCTATATCCCGGCGAGGGTTGGATCGATTTCGCGGGCATTATCGAGAGATGTCCGCCGGTGAACTATTCCATCGAACTTCCGAACCAGAGCAGACTGACTGAACTTGGCTACGAGGAGCACGCCCGGCGATGTCTGATCCATGCCAAGAGCGCATTCGGATCTGCCCGGTCGAAACGCCGTGAGGCCGGTAGAAAGGCGGCCTGAATGAACCACAACAGCTGGAGATTGATCTATGGCACGTGAACTGACAGAGGAAGAATGTCAACTCGCATCAGAGTATCTAAATCGCGCGCATGCAGCGATGACCGAAATCGACGGCTGGAGCCAGGAAAGACTGGATCGACTGGCACAGTCCATAGGATGGTATGCCAGCAATGAAAAGACATTTACTCGTCTTGCACAGATGGGCGTGGACGAAAGCGGCATCGGAGACCGGGAAGGGCGCCCGCTAAAACGCTTCAAGATCCATGGGGTGTTGCGGGATGCGTTGCGGCAACCCACCACGGGGATTGTCGAAGTGGACAAGGCGCGCGGACTTGTGAAATATGCGAAACCCGCAGGCGTGATCACGTCACTGATTCCGATGACCAACCCGGCACTGACACCGCCCGTGACGGGCGTCTATTCAGCCAAGACACGTAATGCGGTGATTTTCTCACCGCACCCGCGTACTGCCCGAACTACTTGTGAGATGGTTGAAGTCATGCGCTTTGCTTGTCGTGCTGCGGGTGCACCCGAGAATCTGTTTCAATCGGTTCCGAAGCCTTCTATACCCCTGACCAGGCGTCTGATGGAGATTTCTGACCTGACGCTGGCAACAGGAGGCAGCCCGATGGTCAAGGCCGCATATTCCAGCGGAAAGCCCGCTTATGGTGTTGGTGCCGGGAATTCTTCCATGGTGATTGACGAGACGGCTGACATCGAGATTGCTGCCGTAAATACTCGGATATCGAAGACCAGCGACTTCGGTTCAGGTTGTTCTGCGGACGGCAACATCATCATACAGCGCTCGATCTATGATCAGATGGTTACTGCATTGGAGGCGGAAGGCGGGTATCTCTGCAATGAACAAGAAAAATCAATGCTTGAGAACGCTTTGTGGGACGAGAACGGAAACCGGACTTTCACCACAATTGCGTGCCGGCCTCAGCAAACTGCCGCGGTTGCCGGTTTTTCGATTCCGGATGATCGTAAATTCCTGATGGTCGACAATCAGGGAAAAATCGGACCGGAGCACCGCTTCTCGAAAGAGAAACTGACGACCCTGATGGCGCTGTATCATTTTGAAACGTTCGGGGATGCGCTCAAGATCGTTCGACAGATCTTTGCTGTAGGGGGGGCAGGGCATTCCTGCGGTATCTACAGCCACAATGACGAGCATATCGACGCGCTGGCACGCATAGCACCGGTCAGCCGCATCATGGTCAGGCAACCCCAGTCCAAGGCCAATGCCGGAAGTTTCACGAACGGGATGCCAATGACCTCGAGCCTGGGTTGCGGTATCTGGGGAGGCAACATAACCAATGAGAATGTGACCCTCAAGCACATGATGAACTACACGTGGGTCAGCCGACCGATTCCCGAGGACCGGCCGTCCGAAGAGGCATTGTTCGGTGAATTCTATGGCAAGGAGGTGGCCTGATGAACCGTGCCGCAAAACGTGGCCAGACCGTTGCCGAACACGTTGTCGGTTTCCTGGAGCGACGGAACGTCAAGCATGTCTTCGGCCTGTGTGGACACACCAACATTGCAGTCCTTGCCGCCTTGGCAGATAGCTCCATTGACTTCGTAACGGTCCGGCACGAACAGATCGCATCCCATGCAGCAGATGCCTATGCGCGCGTCCAGGGTAGGGCTTCGGTTGTTCTGAGCCATCTTTCACCGGGTTTGACAAATTGTGCCACGGGGGTGGCAAATGCCGCGCTGGATTGCATCCCGATGGTGGTCATCGCCGGAGATGTTCCGACACACTACTACGGAAAACATCCTCACCAGGAGGTCAACCTCCATGCCGATGCCGCGCAATGGGAAATCTATCGCCCGTTCGTCAAACGCGCCTGGCGTGTGGACAGTGCCTCTCTCATGGCCGATATTCTCGAAAAGGCATTTCATCTGGCCGAAAGCGGTCAACCCGGGCCGGTGCTGGTGAATGTGCCGATGGATGTCTTCAGCGAGGTGATCCCGTATGACACATTCGAACGCGTTGCGCAGAACACGCATGCAATCAGAAAACCGTCGCTGGACAATGAGACCGCGCTTGAGATTATCGGGTCATTGGCCGGGGCGGAAAACCCCTTGGCCTATGTAGGCGGCGGAATTGCCCTGGCGAAGGCCCATGAGGAACTGAAGGCATTCGTCGAACATATGGGACTACCCGTCGCGCACTCCCTCATGGGCAAAGGGGCTTTGCATGATCATCATCCCCTGGTCCTGGGAATGACCGGGTTTTGGGGTACGGAACTGGTCAATCAGGCCTGCTTGAACGCGGATTATATTCTTGCGATCGGGACACGGTTCAAGGAGGCGGACTGTTCCAGCTGGTATCCTGGCTACACATTCAACATTCCCGGGTCGAAGGTCATACACATTGATATCGAACCGGCCGAGATAGGTCGCAACTATCCGACAGAAATCGGGGTCGTGGCCGACGCAAAAGCAGCGTTATGCGTCCTCACACGCGTGGCAAGGGAGGTGTATCCTGACGGTTTCAGGAGACCGGAAAAGGAGGCGGAGATCGCTGAATTCCGGACTGCTTTCAAAGAGAGGAACAAAAAAGCGGCAACATCTGACGCCTTTCCCATGATGCCCGAGCGTATTCTGGCCGACACACGTGCGGCACTGCCTGAAGACACGATCATCACAACGGACGTGGGCTGGAACAAGAACGGCGTGGGTCAGCAATTTGATGCCCTGAAGCCGGGCTCCATTCTGACGCCGGGGGGGTTCGCCACCATGGGATTCGGCCCTTCAGGTGCAATTGGCGCCAAACTGGCGGCACCCGACCGGGCAGTGATCAGCCTGGTTGGCGATGGCGGATTCGGCCAGAATCCCTCAGTGCTTGCGACAGCGGTCGAGTTGGATCTCGGTATCATATGGCTGGTGATGAACAACAATGCGTTTGGCACGATCGCGGGATTGCAAAAAGCACATTACGGCCTGACGTATGGCACCACTTTTCCGAGCCCTGCCGGCACGCCGCTGGGCGTTCCGGACTATGCCCGGATTGCCCGGGCATATGGGGCCGAGGGAGTTCGGATTACCTCTGCCGATGAACTCCTGCCAGCCTTGCGGGCAGCCATCGCAAGCGGGAAACCGACGGTTCTCGATGTCCCGATGATCAACAACCCCACGCCGACGACGGGCCACTGGAACATCCTCGACATCTACTCACCCGACAAGGATGTGAATCACGTCACGGCCTGATCCTGCTGCATGAGACGCTGCCCGCAGCAGGGCATTGCCGGCAAGGCCCGGGCGGCTTCGGGGATTCAGCACCATGAATGCCTGGGGGTTGGACACCGTCTCCGGCGTATCACATGCCCCGGCCAGTGCATCAATTTAATCCGGTAAACATGAAAATATCAGATAAAATTGAATATCTCTAAAATTTATGATAGAAATTTGCGATGTGTATCTGGAGACGGCGCCAAATTGTAAGCACATTTCGTGCAGCGAAAATTACAGGGTCATCCGATTGAAGAAGTAATCGTGGTTTCCTGGCGGTCGACGTCGAGACCGCCTGTCATCGTTGTTGTGCCGATCTTGGCTCCATTGTCCTGTTACAGCTGAAAAAGTGACCGGCCCTGTTGAATCCCATGGAAATTCCTGGAGGACATTGCCGGTGGATCAACAACAATACCGGTAGAGACGAAAGGCAGTGAAGGACAATGTATGCATAGCGGTTGTGGGCTATGGCCTGATCGGGAAGCGGCAAGTAGATGCCCTGTGCCGATTTCCTGACTTGTCAGTTGCCGCCATTGTCGAGCCAGATGAGGAAAGGCGAACACAGGCCGCGCAACTCGGGGTTCCGGTCTTTACAACCCTGTCGGGGATGTTTGCCCAAGTCGCGCCGGACGGCGTGATTCTCGCCACGCCAACACCGCTTCATGTCGAGCAGGGCCTTGCCTGTATCTCGCGGAACTGTCCGGTCCTGATCGAAAAACCAATCGCCGTTTCGGCAGATGATGCACGCACCCTGACAGAGGCGGCAGATGATGCCGGCGTTCCCTTGCTTGTCGGCCATCATCGGCGGCACAACGGGATCGTGCAGGCGGCGAAGGAGGCGCTGGCCAGCGGCATGATCGGAGATGTCCGCTCCGTGCAGGCGACCTGCTGGTTTTACAAGCCCGATCATTACTTTGAGATTGCCCCGTGGCGAACGCGCAAGGGCGCTGGACCCATTTCGGTGAATCTTGTGCATGATATTGATCTGCTCCGATTTTTCTGTGGTGAGGTCCGTACCGTACAGGCAGTTGTGGCGCCATCGATCCGCGGCTTCGAGAACGAGGACCTGGCCACCACAATTCTGACATTTGAAACGGGTGCCATCGCTACGATTTCGGTGTCGGACAGTATCGTTGCGCCCTGGAGCTGGGAGCTGACAGCCCGGGAGAACCCGGCATATCCGGCGACAAACGAGAGCTGCTACCTCATTGGAGGCTCGGCCGGGGGCCTTTCCTTGCCTGACTTGCGCCTTTGGCGCCATGTTGCCGAGCCGGACTGGTGGACACCGATCAGTGCCACTTCCCTGAAGAGCAGGGATGAAGACCCCCTCTTCGTGCAGATGGCCCATTTTGCCAGGGTTGTCAGACGGCTGGAGCCCCCCCTGGTATCAGGTCTTGAGGGAATGCGTTCCCTGGAAGTTGTCGAGGCTGTTGCCGCGTCTGCGAATACCGGTATGGCCGTAACGTTATGAGACCGGATTTATGTCGAACGTGCACCTCAAGGTACATGCCCCGGCGCTGCTTCCCTGGTCTAAACCACACGGCGTGCAGTGAGTTTCAGTCAATTGTCCGGTGAGAAGCGAAGATCCTGACACGTGCGAGGGGATCGCCCCGGGCAGGGGCCGCCCGGGAAGGTCGCCCCTGGCCGGAGAGACAATTCCCCATGGCAGGTCTTTGCCCAACACGGCGCCGGGACCCGCCGGGCGGAGTCGCACGATTCGTATTCTGCCAGCGGAAAAGACCACTGGAATCCCGAAGTGCAAAACCCCTTTTCGGTAATCCGGACGGTCAGGACTTCCCTCTGTCAATACAGTCATCACGGGCAATCCACGGGGCCGGCGCGGGAGTGCGGCCTTACCCGCGCAGGGAAACCAAGGATTTCTGAAGATCGAAGAATTATATTGCATAATAGAAAATATCTGATATTATAAACAAGCACCATTGTCTCTAAACCTAAGGAGGATCATATGATTTTCAAACTTTCCCGGCGTGCGGCAATCGCTTCGCTCGCAGCGTTATGCGTTGCTTCCGGATTTGTTGCCAGTTCTTCTGCGCAAGACAAAATGACGTTTCGCCTGGCAACATCAGGGTCGGAAACCGATCAGCGTTCGATTGCAATGGCTGAGGTATTTGCCCCCATGGTCGCGGGATTCGCAGACTATCAGCCGGGATACAACGGCACTCTTTTTGCACAGGGTACCGAGCTTGAAGCCATCAGTCGCGGCAACCTGGAAATGTCGATTGCTTCAGCGCAGGAATTGGCCCAGTTCTTCCCGGAATTCTCGATCTTTGCCACCGGCTATGTACATCAGGACGCTGCACACCAGGTGCGTGTTTTTAATGACTCATTGATGGATCCCTTCAAGCAGACGGTCGAGGACGAACTGGGCGTGAAACTGCTGTCAGTCATGTATCTTGGCCGACGCCAGGTAAACCTTCGCCAATCCAAAGATGAATTGACTGTCAAGACTCCTGCCGATCTCGCTGGCGTGAATCTGCGGATGCCGGGTACTGACGCATGGCAATTCCTGGGAAAGGCGCTGGGAGCATCGCCGACTCCAATGGCGTTCACGGAAGTCTATACCGCTCTATCGACCGGTGCTGTTGATGGCCAGGATAACCCGCTGCCCACTGTTGTGGATGCGAAGTTCTACGAAGTGACCAAGCAGATCGTATTGACCTCGCACCTGGTTGACCTGAACTACATCGCGTTTTCCAAGGCGGTTTGGGATAAACTGTCCCCGGAACAGCAAATCACCGTTCAGCGCGCTGCTGATGCCGCCGCTGCAGTGGGACGGCTGCGCCAGTTGGAGAAAGAGGCGTCGCTTGCTTCTTTCATCGAATCCCAGGGCGTGGAGATATACGAACCCGACGTAGCCGCTTTCCGCGAACATGTGCAGGCACAATATACGGACAGCGAATTTGCATCCAGCTGGCCGGAAGGCGTGCTGGAACGGATCAATATGCTGGGCAAATGATCCCGTAATAAGAACTGCAACAGGAGCACCAGGTTGCGTCAGCTTCTGAGATTTTTTTCCTTCGGTGCCCAATTCATCGCCGCTACCATGCTGGCGGCGATGTTTCTTACTTTTCTCCTACAGATTTTCTCCCGTTACGTTCTGCAGACACCGTTTGGCTGGACGCTGGAGTTCTGCCTGATCCTGTGGGTCTGGCTCGTCTTTTTCGGATGCGCCTTTATCGTGCATGAAAAGGATTACGTGACGTTTGACCTGTTTTATCTTTCTGCGCCACGTAAGGTACGCCAGGTAATGGCATTGATCACCTGTGCAGCCATCGTCATCGGGTTCGGTTGGTCATTCTTGCCAACATGGGAATATATCGACTGGATGAAGATACGGAAAACGGCAACAGTCAAGATTCCCTTCAGTGGTGAGAAGATCCCGATGCGCACGATCTTCTCAATCTACGCGATTTTCATGATAACGGTTATCGGACGCTATGCCTGGCGCTTTATCGACATATTGCGCAACGGACCGCCCGATGAGGATCATGAAATTCCCAGCCACGAACCCGAACCACCCCATCTGCGGCATGGTGATGACATAGTATGAGTATTGAACTCGCACTGTGCCTGATCACCCTGTTCGGGTTGGCGGGAATCGGCACACCGATCGGTTATGCCATTATGCTGGCCTCAACCGTTTATCTCGGTTTGGCCGGTGCGGACCTTGCACTGACGAGTGAAAAGATCCTGCAGGGTCTCTACAACAGTTTTGTTCTGCTTGCCGTGCCCCTTTTCATCGTGGCAGCAAACATCATGAACGCCGGGACCATCTCGGATCGTCTTTTGTATTTTTGCACTGCGGTTGTAGGAAGATTCAGAGGGGGGCTTGGTCATGTGAATGTCATGGCCTCGCTGATCTTTTCCGGGATGTCAGGCTCAGCGGTGGCAGACGCCGCCGGTATCGGCAAGATCATCATCGAGATGATGTCCAAGGATGGTCGATACAGCCGCGGTTATGCTGCTGCGATTACCGCAGCATCGGCCACCATTGGTCCGATTATTCCACCATCGATTCCGATGGTGCTGTATGCATTGGTCTCCAACGCTTCTATCGGTGCCCTCTTTCTGGCGGGAATTCTGCCCGGACTGATCATGGGGGGAATGCTGATGGGAATCAATTCTTGGATTTCCCGTCGCCGGGGCTTCGCCATGGAAGAGCCGGTGCCCCTGAAAAAATTGCCGAAGATCACGGTAACCGCCTTTCCCGCACTGTTGATGCCGGTGATTCTGCTCTACGGAATTTATGGCGGCATTACCACGCCAACTGAAGCTGCAGGCGTTGCGGCATTCTATGCGCTTGTCCTTGCAGGCCTGTTCTACCGTGCCCTGTCGATCAAATCGCTTTACGGAATATTCGTGGAAAGTGCACGGGCCTCTGCCGCCGTAGGGGTTGTTATCGGAGGCGCGCTCATTCTGAATTTTATCGTCATCTCAGAGAACATACCCGGCATGATGTCGGAAGCGCTGCTCGGTCTCGACGTCCATCCGATCGTGTTCCTGCTGGCGGTCAATGCGCTGGTGCTGCTTTTGGGTTGCGTGCTGGATGCAACAACCATCATCCTGGTGATTGTTCCACTCTTCATTCCAACCTGCAGGGCGCTTGGTATCGACCTGGTGCATTTCGGCGTGCTGATCGTTGTCAACTCGATGATCGGGTTGATCACACCTCCCTACGGCATGCTGCTTTTCGTGATCAACGCAGTCACGGGAATCCCGCTGAAAGAAATCATAAGGGAGATCTGGGCCTTTCTCGCGATACTGATCATCGCCCTCCTGTTTTTGATCCTAACTCCGGACGTTGTGCTGTGGCTGCCGCGCTTCTTCGGGTACCAGGGTTGAGATGCGCCTGTCGGTAGCTACCACTTCGGTTCCGGGCAACCTCCATACCAAGCTGGAATCAATTTCCGAGGCGGGATTCACAGGCATTGAGCTTTATGAGCCCGATCTGACCGGTGTTGCGTGCAAGGCAGGAGAGATTGGCAGATACGCTGTCTCGCTCGGCCTCGATGTGGAGGTTTTGCAGTCTTTTCCTGCGTTTGAAGGCCTGACGGGGAGGTCCAGGAGAAACGCGTTCGAACGACTTGAGTGCACACTTGATCTGATGCAGGCGCTCGGAGCGAAGACCCTCCTTGTGGGGACTTCAACCCACCCCGAAAGCTCGGGTGACCAAGGAGCAATCTGTTCCGATCTTTCGGAATTGGCAGAACGGGTCGCCAGTCGGAATCTCCGTGCTGCGCTCATTGCACTTCCCTGGGCGCGGTACACAAGAACAGAGATGCAGGCCCTGGAACTGGTCGATGCAGTCAACAGTCCGGCACTTGGCCTGGGCCTGAGTACATTCTTCTCACTTGCTGACGGATCGCAGCCATCGCGATTGCGGCGCATTGCGGGGAGTCGGTTGTTCCATGTGCAGATTTCTGATGCGCCTGCCCTTGACTATGACATTACGCAGCTCAGCAGCCGTTACGGACTGCTGCCCGGCCAGGGCGAGCTCCCTTTGGCGGGCTTTGTGCGGATCATTGCCCGCCTGGGATATGAAGGCCCCTGGTCCCTGGCACGTATCGGTGACCTGCCCCGGGGAAGCAGTGAAAGTCTTGCTCGGGACGGGTTTCGGGCGCTCGTTTCCTTGATTGACGAGGCTGCACGGGCTGAACCATCCTTGCCTGCGCCAATGCCTGGTCTGCCGCCACGCGTATATCCCGCCGGTTTTGAGTTCATTGAGTTTGTTGTGGACAAGGAAACCCGCTCCACCCTTACGGATTTGTTGCATGCACTCTGTTTCCGAAAAGAGAGAAAACATGTGTCAAAGCTCGTGGAATTATGGCGGCAGGGATCTATCAATATGTTGATCAATACGGAAACCAAGGGACTTGCGGCATGTGCGTTCGCAGAGCATGGGCCGTCGGTTTGCGACATGGGGCTGCGGGTCAAGGATGCCAAACAGACCGTAACTCGAGCCACGATGCTGGGCACACCGGAATTCGTTCAGGCAGTTGGCGCAGGCGAGCTTGACATACCTGCTGTTCGAGGGGTCGGCGGGACCGTGGTGCATTTCATTGATGAAAAGTCAGATCTGCACAGGAATTGGGATGTCGACTTCAATGAGATTCCCAAGCCCTTGGCAATCCCTCCCTCCGGCCTGAGGAGGATCGATCATGTAGCGCAGACCATGCACTATCATGAAATGCAAAGTTGGCTGACCTATTACACTTCGACATTCGAGATGGAGAAGACCACGGTAGTTGATGTGGCGGATCCCGCGGGGGTGGTACTGTCCCAGGCAATTGCCAGCCCGGAAGGAGAGATCAGGCTGAACCTCAATGGTGTGGACGGAGGCAGGACGTTTGCCGGCGCTTTTCTTGCCGACCAGTTCGGTGCAGGCGTACAGCACATCGCATTTCAGACTGACGATATCTTCGAGACTTCCAGCCATCTTGCGCGTGCCGGTTTTTCACGGTTGCGGATTCCTGAATGCTACTACCGTGACCTCAGGGTGCATTTCGGATTGGACGACAGCCTCGTCGGGAGAATGCAGGAGGGTCATATCCTCTATGACCGGAACAGCGACGGGGAATACTTCCAGATTTACAGCACCCCGATTTTTCAGGGTTTCTTTTTTGAAATCGTCGAGCGGCGGGGTGGCTATCAGGGCTATGGTGTCCGGAATGCTCCAGTACGCCTGGCTGCCCAGGCGCGACACGTGCAGGGATAGCAGCTTCATGGGCATCAGCGGCATGACAGCCGGCACCTGGGGCGGACTTGGTGTTTTACCTTCTCCCTCGCGCGGGAATCCATTCCGGTCTGGTACCAATACCGGTCTTGTCCATGAATGGGAACAGGGGCGGTCAGGCAGGAAAAACCGGAGACAAGGGCCGCCTGCCTTCTTGCCGCAAGAAATATCGGGGGGCGAAATTGTATGACGTAACTCTTCCACTTCGTGTCGGCTTGATCGGTACGGGCCGGATCAGCGACATCTATCTTCAGACCTTCGCTAAATACGGCGTGATCGATATCGTGGCGTGCGGGAGTCTTGACCTGGATGAAAGCCGTACCAAGGCCGCGCAGTATGACATCAAGAAAGCCTGTGCCCCCGATGAGATCATCTCTGATTCCGATATTGACGCAATTTTGAACCTGACCATTCCGGCGGCTCATGCGGAAGTAAGCCTGTCAGCACTGGAAGCAGGCAAACATGTTTATTCGGAAAAGCCGCTTGCTTCGTCCCTCGCCGATGGGAAACGGGTACTGGCCCTGGCCGCCTCAAAGGGGCTTGCCGTCGGTAATGCACCCGACACCTTCCTTGGGGGGCGGTGGCAGACAGTGCGTAAACTGCTCGATGAAGGAGTTATCGGTTGTCCTACCGGTGTGGCCGTATTCGTCGGTACCCATGGAACCGAACGCCACCATCCCAACCCCGATTTCTATTACCAGCAGGGCGGTGGGCCGATGTTTGATCTCGGCCCGTACTACCTGACGGCCATGGTCTTTCTGCTCGGCCCAATCGTCCGTGTTGCCGGTTTGTCGAATCGGGCCTTTGATCGACGAATGATCGAAAACGGTCCACGCGATGGCACCTGGATGGAGGTGGAGGTGGATACCCATGTCCAGGGGATGCTGGAGTTTGAAAGTGGGGTTGTCGGCTCAATCACCATGAGCTTTGATATCTGGGACAGTGAAATGCCCCGCTTGGAGATATACGGCGAAAACGGTACGATCTGCATTCCTGATCCTGATCCGTTGTGGGGCGCAAATATCTTCCAGGGCGAAGTATGGTACAGGACCCGTGAAAACTCACGCTGGACGCACCAGCCCCGTCCTGCAGGACGCAACCGCTGGCAAGTGGCCGAAAACACCCATGGACTGAATGAGGACAGCCGCGGCATAGGCATGGTTGATATGGCTTATGCCATCCGCGAGGGCCGTCTTCCGCGGGCGTCGGGTGAACTGGCCTGTCATGTGCTTGAGGTCATGGCGGGAATCCTGAAAAGCTCTGTCAATGGGACATTTGTCAGCATTGAAAGCCGGCCATCCATCCCGGATATTCTCCCCGAAAATTTCCCAGAAGTTTCACCCCATGCCTGTAAGGAATCTTGAATTCGCCGAACCGTTTTTTGCCGTCCGCATCATATGTAATGAGGCAAGCTACAGGATATCCGGCAAGGTCATTGTGCTGAATCTGGCGGAAATCCCGATACATGTCCGTGAACAGGAACTCGGAGCGCTCCAGTCTGTGATCCTGAAGGATGTAACCATCCGCAACGTGGTCCATGCAGTGGCTGTGGAGCGATTTGCGGATTACGGCGATGGTGCCGAACTCATGGCACGTGTGCGGAAACACTGGCCATCTGCCTACGAGGTTCGTGGGGATGACCGCCTGCGTGGCATTGAGCACTACATGTCACCAAAAATCTGGATCGGACAGTATGGTTTTTCCATGTACCATTCTGCTTCCGTGCCGCTGAATGTCGGTCTGCACCGTGACCATGCTTTCTGCCCCGTACCGGGTTTCCGCGAAATTCATACGCAAATCATGGGCTTTGGCAAGATGCAGCAATGCCTGGAACAAGACATCGACACCTTGTACCTTGAAGAACTCATGGCCCCCGGAACCACCCACCGGCCTATGTACGATGCCAAGGGAAATTACCCCTGGCACCAGTTCGAAACCATCACGCCATCAATCTTTCTGGCCACGGAAATGCTGCCTGAAGGCGCGTCGGCGCCTGCACGGGAAGTCTGGCCCGACTGACCGGGAATCCTTGAAATGAGTGACGAGTAACGATGCTTTTACCTGATCAAATTGATACTGCAGGACCTTTCCCGCGCTTGACCCGCAGATTGCGCCTGGGCGTTGTGGGAGGGGGCAGGGTTTCAGGTATGCAGGCCATGGCTGCGCGCCTGACTGATCGATGGGAGGTCGTTGCCGGAGCATTTTCTTCAGACCCGGTCCGCGCCAAGGCTGCTGCCGCCGAGTGGTCTTTGCCGGAAGACCGTTGCTATATCTCGTTTGAAGAGATGGCAAGGACCGAGGCTGCGCGTGAGGAAGGAGTGGATGCAGTAATGATCACTACACCGAATCACCTGCATTACCAAAATGCGGTGGCTTTCCTTGAGGCGGGCATTGATGTCCTTTGTGACAAGCCACTGACCAACGAGATAAGGGAAGCCGAAATGCTCGTTGCCCTGACCGGGAAGACGGGATGCATTTTCGGCGTTTCCTATGTCATGTCCTGTTTTCCGATGATCAGGCAGGCCAGGGAAATCGTGGCTAGTGGGGGCATTGGCCGAGTCAACCAGATCCATGTGGAGTTCATGCAGGACTGGATGACGCCTGAGGATGTGGAAAACGCCCCACACGTGAAATGGCGTCTCGATCCTGCAAGATCGGGAAAAACCAGTTGCGTTGGTGATATTGGCACCCATGCAGCCCATTTGGCGCAATTCGTCAGCGGGCTGCGCATGACCAGCCTGCGTGCCCACTTCCATGTTTGCGGGGCCCCGAAACCCCTGGAGGACACGGCGTTCATGATGTCCCGCTATCACGGACATGTCCCGGGTACTCTCATGGCCACACGCCTTGCTCCTGGAAATCGTGGCGGGTTGCGGTTGCGGATATTTGGCTCGGAAGGCGGTGTGGAGTGGGATCTGGAGCAATGTGAAAGGTTGAAGTTCAACCGGTTCGGGGAACCTGACCGGATTCTCAGTCGCGGCCACGGTCACGGGATCAGCCCCGAAACCGAACGCTATGTTCGCACTGCCCGTGGTTTCCCGGAAGGCATGATTGAAGCCTGGGCCAATCTGTATTCCGAATTTGCAATGGCTGTCGCCTGCAGAAGGGATGGCAGGTCGCCAGCGCAGGATTGGCTCGGTATGCCGCAGGTTCAGGACGGGGCTGAAGGTGTGCGTTTTATCGAGGCTTCCGTGAAATCAAACCAATCTGACGGCGCCTGGGTTGAGATCTGAACCGGCCGTTCCGGGAAATCCCACTTTCAGACGGCCGCATGACTCTCCCGATATCAGCCTGTTATCCTCATGGTTAACGCCTTCGGAATCTTGGCCTGCATGGACCAATCAAACGGCTTAGTTCAAGACCTTGAGTGTGTCCTTAAGTCCAAGATCAATATGCTCCCGCAGGATTTCAGCTGCACGGTCAACATCCCGGGCGAGAGCGGCGTCCAGCATGTCCCGATGTTCGTCGACTGACTCTTTGCCTCGGTCAGTCAGCACAAGCATCTGGTATCTCAGATACTTGTCGTAGAGAACCGCATGCAGGGACAACAGATTGCGTGAACCACAGGCTTTGATCAGGGCCAGATGGAATTCCCAATCATAGCGTTTCCAGTCCTCCTTGCTGCTCTCGTCGTCTGCAAGCATTCTTTTTTCCATGAGATGCAGCTTGTGATATGCCGAGACCAGATTTCCTTCCCAATCGGTGTTTCCGTTCTCCACTGACAGCCTGAGCGCATGGCATTCCAGCAATGTGCGGAGATTCGCAATCTCAATCAAGTCTTCCCGGGATATGGGAGTCACAAAGAATCCGCGCTGGTCCTGTGCCTCGACGAAACCTTCACTCGCCAATCGATTCAGCGTTTCACGCAATGTCGACATACTCGCACTGTAACGTTCTCGCAGGTTGCCCAGCTTTAACCGGGTGGCAGGAGCGAGTTCCCCGAAAATGATATCGCGCTTGATTCGCTGATACGTTACGGAACCAACCATATTAATTGACTTGGCCATAATGTCGTAGAGTTCTGTCAGATACTTTCCAATTTACCATAAATTATCCGACAGCACCGGGTAATGGGCACTCCATTGCATTCCGACTGGTTGAGTCAGGGGTTGCTCCAATTACATCCCATGCCATCCCATGTCGATGACGACGCATGTCCTGCGGGACGGGGATGGCGTTCAGCGGGCGGTAAATCCGCCGTCCACCGGCAGGACCTGGCCGGTCATGTAGCCGGAAGCAGGGGATGCGAGGAAGATGGTGACCCCGGCGAGGTCTTCCATTTCACCGTTCCGTCCCATGGTGGTCTGTCCGGCAGCCCAAAGGCGCATTTCTTCCCGGTCGAATACCGGGGTAGTGAGATCCGTCGGAAAGAACCCGGGTGCAATGGCGTTGCAGGTGATGCCGTGGCGCGACCATGCTTCCGCCATGGCGCGGGTCATCTGGCAGACGCCCGCCTTGGAAGCACCATAGGGCAGGCTGTCGGGGAAGGCCCGTTCCGACTGCAGCGAGGCGATATTGATGATCCTGCCGTAACCCCGTTCCCGCATCCGGGGAACGAAGCAGCGGGAGAAGAAAAACGGCGCGGCGAGGTTCAGGTTGAGTGTCCTGTCCCAGGAATCCGGGGTGACCTCATCCCATGGCTGGCGCAGGTTGACGCCGGCGGCGTTGACGACGCCGTCGACCTGTCCGTACTGTCCGGTGCATTGATCGGCGGTGTCGGCAATGGTATCCCGCTGTACCAGGTCGGCGGCGACGCTCCGGCAATGATCCGGGCCGATCTCCTCCACCGCCTGGGCGAGCAGGGATGCACGCCGGGCCACGAGGACAACCCGGGCGCCTGCTTCTGCCAGGAATCCCGCCATTGCCCTGCCAATGCCGCTGCTGGCTCCGGTGACCACGAAGACGCGACCGTCAAGGCCGAATCGGTGCCGCAACGGATCGGCGGCTGTCACCGTCGGGATCCCGGAAGGATGCCCCGCATCGATGTCCTGGTGCCACTGGCCGGGGACTGCCGCCCGGCATGGTCAGGTGCCGATGTCAAACCTCTCGCCCGGAAAGTATTTCGCCAGACGGTCGTCCCCGGTACGGGCATGACCTTCCATGCCTTCGGACCGGGAGATCCGCGCGGTTACCGCCCCGACATCC
>JAJDTE010000088.1:0-10135 GCA_022827325.1 Gammaproteobacteria bacterium
GCGGGCCGCTTCGCGGTCCCCGCTCAAGCGCCGCTCGGGCTCCGCCGCTTCGCTCCGGCGCGGCCCCGAATCGTTCGCGGTGTGCTCCTCGATCTTCTCCCATTTCTACGCCCGGCGGCGTTTTCTCTCACACCCGACGCACCTATGGTGCCCTCAACGGCAAATGCGCGCATGACCGACACTCCCGTGCCATTCCACCGCCAAATGACGACTGGCTGCTGCCGGAAAGACTTGTCCCTGATTGCCGTCACCGGAGTAGGCTGTGGGCATACGGAAAATCTGATTGAAATACAATGGGTTCCCGAACCCCGGGTTTTCCCTGGTATCAGGGTGGTGGCACTTTGGCCCTCGGCGCATTACGGCGCAATACGCGGTGACGTCAAGCTGGTACCTGCGCAGACCATCACCCCCTGTTGATCAATGTGCTACGGGCATACAGTGGAAACCTGAAGAAAGTGGATGCCTGTTGACCATGGTCACCATGCCGATCATCAGCGCCGGCCCCCGATACCGGCTATTAAATTGTTACCCGACCTGCTCCACCTGGATGGAAAGCCAGGGATTCAGGAGAAGAAATCCAGATGGAAAATCCCGGGGACGCTCCCGATGAAGTGATTTTCCCTGCCCTCCACCATCTCGATTGCAACCCCGGACTGATCTGTTTTCCACGGTTTCCTTGAGCCTTTTCGAGGCTTCTTCCGATGAATTCCTGTTCCACATCTTCGGTGATAGAATCCTTCGCCACCAGGCTAGGCTGCAGCTATCTGCTTTCTGGAACTGCTGGTCAGGAACACCAATACCGGAAAAGAAGTGAATACCGGGTAGTGTATCCCTCCGAAAAAAATTCCAGCTTGCATCGCTGGGAGTAATAAATTACGTTTCGTAAATCCCCGTGCCGATATCTCTACCATAACGACCGATGGCATCATGGCAATCGATGAAAGGTGGGACTGGACAAAGAAAGACAAACTATCTGGAAGCGTTGATGAACAGAAATCGCGTTCGAATCCCGGATCTGAACCTGTCGGGAGGCCCGGTCCAGTCGAGATTAGAATTCCAACCAGCGAAATATGGCGTTGTTGCTTTTGGATGCTGCTTTTTTTGCCGCTCGGGGTGATCACGTGGGGTGCAATAATTCTATTTATTTTGGCCTCAATGGGAGTGACAATCGGCTAAGATTTTCGAACCGATACACTGCTGAATACCGATGGAAATTGTGACCGCGATCATTCTGCTCGCACTCACCATCTTCATACTGTTTTCCGGGACCGCCCGCAAAAGAAGGCCTCGGAGAACCGCTCGCGGAGTTCATGCCGGGAGAACGACCGGCAGGATTTCCGGAGCCGCATGGATTACGGATGGGGACGGGCTGAAGGTAGACGGCCACATCATCCGCATGGCCGGTCTGGACGCCCCCGAGCACGACCAGCCGGCCCAGCGCCGGGACGGGGAATGGTTCAACCACGGGAGGCGGGTCAAGTCCGCCCTGATCGGGAAGATCGGCGGCAGGGATGTCGAGGTGTTGACCCATGGCAAGGACAGGCACGGCCGGGTTCTCGGCACAGTATTCTGCGACGGCGAGGACATCAACAAGTGGCTAGTCCTCAAGGGATTCGCCATCGCCGCATACGGAAACCAGTACCGGTCCGCGGAAAGATGGTCGAAGAAAAAAGGGCTCGGCATGTGGGGTTATGGCAAGGCCTATGACCCCCGGGAATGGCGGCACCGGGCCTGATTGACATGGATCACAAGCGGCGAATATACGTCAGGGCGGAAGCATGAGCGACAGGTCGATGATTTCCGTCGAGGTTCTCGCGCCCGGTTCCCGCAAGTACGCGTGGTTCAGGTCCATCAAGCCTGCATACACGGCGTACGGAATGGGTGAAGGTACCGAAGATTTCTGGACCCACAAGCGCATACGCCAGGTTCTTCGGGACAAAGGGGGGGCGGAATACACGTCCAGGGATGGAAGACAATTCCATTTCCGCAGGGTATAGGGGGAGAATGCAGGCAATGCAAAAATCATGTGCCGGAACGGTTTCCCCCGACATCGCATCCAACAACCCTGATCCTGATTTTCACTTTGGGGATTCAAGACCATGAAAAACACCAGTCCCTTGCCGGGAATCGTCGTATTCGCATCGCTGGCCATCTGGGCTGCGTCCGGACCGGGCGCGATCGCCCAGACAGACGGGGCCGGGAGCGAGAACAACGAGAAAAACGAGAAAAAGGTCGGGAAGATAGAAGACCTGACGAAACCGGACCTCGAGGACATCAAGGAAATCAAGACCACCCTCGAGGAAAGCCAGACCCAAATCGACGAGATGGCGAACGACAGCCTCGCCTCGTCGGTGAGGAAATTCAACCGGGGACTGGAGAACGCCACGCGGGACATCAGGCGTGCCGTCAGCGAGTTCGAGGAGACCTATTCGGTCGAGGCGCAGGCAAAGCTGCTTGAGAGCATGTCCAATATCTATGCCGACCTGCTGTCGAATTTCGACGAGATACCGATCGATTTCCTGGACAATGCGCGGGATGTATACGGCAACGCCATCGCGAAGGGGCAGCGTATCGCGAAGGAAAACCTGAAACGCACCGAAGAGGACTATGCCTTCAAGGAGAAGCTGCTGAAATCCAAGGTGGAAAAGCTGAGACAGATCAGGGATGACATGCAGGCAGACGGCTCACAAGCCGGCCTTGAGGAAGCCAAACGCCTGGTCAAGGACATCGGCCGGATCGACAGGATGATCCAACGCGGCAAGAAAAGCGCTGTGTTCTGGGAAAAGATCGCAGGGAAGTTCGCCCGGATCGGGCAGCAGAAGAGCACCCAGATGGACGGCCTCGAAACGTCCGTGATGGCGTTCAACCAGCTGCGGGCGGACATTCACGGCCAGAAAGAGGCCATCGACCAGATGATCGTGCTCGGGCAACTCGACGAATTGACCACGGAGGAGTTCGAATCCAGCGTGGACGACATCATGCTCGTGGGCGACAACCTGTTCGAGGCAACCGACGCCGCCTTCGACAATGTGTTCGCCAACCTGCTGGATGACGACCCGCCGGCTGAAGAGGCCGCCGGTGACGACGGCATGGAGGCGGACGACCTCAATGAGCGGATCGACGCCATCCTGTCAAGATATGAATGAGTCGGTATCCCCGGCCATGGCATCCATCGCCGCTTCCCCGGGAGTGTTCATTGGCATGCCGGGAGTAGTGGCCCGGCAGGTCTGAAGCAATGGCAGCCTTGGCGTGGAATCAGCGGCAGCTCCGTCGTGGAACAGATGGCAACTTCCGCATGAAATAATCAGGGGAGATGAAAATGACATCCCGAACTGTTTTCCGGCATGCCCCTCGGTTGCGATGGGTGCTTGTCGTTTCATCCTGCCTGGCGGTCGGGGGATGCGATCTGGTCGACCGGGCGAAGGAAAAGCTGGGTCTTGAAGAGCCCGCGGACTTCCGCACCGAGATCCAGGCAATGGGGAAGGCCATGCAGGAATTCAGGCAGGCCACTTCCGACGCGCTGGACACGGCAGTGGAGAAAACGAAATGATGGGTTCCCGTCCGGCATCGAAGCGCCTGCGGGAGGGCCGGATGATCAGGAATGAGCCGCCGGGTTCCGGCATAAGGATCCGGACCGGACCGATTTCCGCCTGCAAGCTCATTTGTGTGACGATATTTATCGCAGGCTGTGAAACGGCCCCTCCGTCCGACGCCCCGGGCGACCTCGCCCTCCAGCATTGCCAGGCGGAGCTTGATCTGGCCAATCGCGCCACCCGGCTGTGCGATGATTCCCTTCTTTCGGCGCAATCCAGGCTCGATTCGGTACGGAATTCACGCCACAGGCTGGACGATGAGCACCAGACCCTGAAGGATCAGCACGAGCAACTTGAGCAGGAATACCGCAACCTGGAGAGTGGTCACCGGAAACTTCTCGATGAGCACGATGATCTGCGTCAAACCCTGGACAGGGAGCGTTCGACCTCGGAGAGGATGCGCGCCATATTCCGGGAGCTCGAGAAGGGGATCGAAAGCCGGTCCCTGCTCCTCTACACGCCGGAACAGCTGAAGGAACTGGAAGTCCGGGAAATCGCAAGGCTCAAGCGATACAAGGAGGCTGAACAGGATTTGGACAGGGAGGCCAGCCGCGAAAGATCATCGATCCTGTCGCTGCTGTTCCCGGGCGATTCTTCCGATTCGATCGACTGGGACCCGGAATACCTGCAGAAGCGCATCGCCGAAGTCGAGACGGGCATCCGCCTGATCCGGTATGCGCGGATACTGATCTCGGGAGGCGGAACCAGGCTGGAGGACATCCTCTAGAAAACCCCGCAGGTCAGGCCGGCAACCGTGTCCCACAATCTACTCGACATCCTGAGGTCGTTCCTGACCCACTGGCCCGGTCTCCTGCTGATCGCATTGTCGGTGTCCACCCTCGCCGCCACCACGGTCATCCTGTTCGCCCTGGTCCTGCCGAACCACACCGGCGGGGCCGCCACGATCAGCGGGGCCAGGAAATTCCTCCATTTCGTTTCCACCGTGGCGCCCACGGTCGGCCTGCTCGGTTCGATATACGGCCTGCTGAGCAGCCTTCTATCCGCACATCCGGAACAGATACCGCTCTTTGTCGGGATTGCCCTGCAGACGACCTATTTCGGCGGCATCCTGTTTCTCGTGTGCGTTTTTGTCGGAAGCCTGGCGGGCTACCTCTCGCCCCGGCTGCACGGGGGTTCGGAAGGGGCATCCGGTGAATAGGGATGCCGTGGCGGTCGTCTTCATCGACCTGTTCATCATCATCCTGCTCGTCTACATCACGCATGCCGAGATCGGCCGGAACGTGATCCCGACCAACCTGCGGCTGATCAGCAATTCAGGGCCAGAAGAGAACGTGCCCAGGGAAACGAAGCCCGCCCTCATCGAATTGGCCCCGGGCGGCCTGCTGCGTTACGAGGGGGAAGCAGTCGAAAAGCCGGCCCTGTGGAAGGCCGTCGAGACCAGTCAGGCCGACTCCATCATGCTGCTCGTCGATGCGGAGGTGACCTGGACGGACGCCGGCCGCTTGATCCATGAAATTTCCACTCGCGGCCTGAATGTCACGCTTGTCTCGTCTCCGGCGGAATAAGGGCCGGTCGATACTGGTCATCGCAGCGGCGGCCCTGTCGCTTGCCGTGCATATCAAGATTCTGCGCTCCCCTTCGGCCGAAGCCGAGTTGCCGGAAGTATCGGCGGCGATGAATCACCCGAATGCCGGTGACATTCACAACAGGCGGGATGCCGCACAAGAGGAAGACCCAGCCGCCGCTTCCCGGCCTCGGCCGGTAACACGGGAAACGGACCCCACGCTTGTCTTCGAACTCGGAGAAGGGGCGAATTCGGAGGAATCCTCCGCAAACCGGGATGGCAGGCCCCGGGACAACAGCACAAGGCAGGCAGAGGATCGGGCCGGGGAAGTTTCCCAGGGAGACGGGGGCAACCCCAATATCCCCCTGTTCAGGGATGGAAACCGGATCGAAGTCGTCGGGGTCAACGTGAACAACCCGAAGATGTTTGAAGCCGGAATGGCGATTCTCTATATCAGGTTCGACGACGGGGACGAACGTGCGGTCTTCGTCGAGAGATCCAGGGGTATGCTGGTGCCCACGGTCATGGAGGACGTCAAGGAGCAGTACGGGGACAGCATCCTGTTCTTCGGGGATGCGGCCGAAAAGTCCAGAAAGATACGCGGCGTCGGGCTTGACCCGAATGTGGTCAATTCGGGGGTCCTGCTCGGGAAACGGTCGATCCTGTCCATGTCAACCGTTCTGAAAGAGCATGGCATCGACAGCGATGTGATACGGAACAAATCCATCCGGTTCAATTTTGACAACAGGACCGGTGGTTTTTCGCTCGTTTCTGTCCATCAGATTAAGTAAATCACAACGCTCTCGTTCCTTTATTACACCACATCAGGATATCGTTACTTCAACATTATTAACATACGGAGATATCACTAGTGTCTCATTAAATTGTCGAATAAATTCATCTGCTTATCGTCATGCGGTTCATCGTTCAGGTCATCCGTTTCCGCAAGTAACGAATTTATCGGTGTTTTTTCGAACAGGGTGAGACTGAGCGCTTGCATGATTGTGTAGAGACTCGCGGACAAACCAAGGCGTTTCCTGAGAATCGCCACCAGCACGTATACGGCAACCGCAGTCCAGATTTGGGTTTTCACGGTGTTCTCGGAGGTTCCGAAGAACGACTTGATCCTCAGGTGCTGTTTGATCCATTTTAAAAACAGTTCCACCTGCCAGCGGCAGCAGTACAGCTCCGCCACGGTGGTCGCGGGTACGGCGAACTGGTTGGCGAAGCAGTTAAACGTCTTGCCGATGGCGTCATCCCGGTACTTCACGCGACGCAGGGGCTGCGGGTAATCCTTGGGCGAAGTGACGCCCGTGAGCACGATGGTCTGGTCGCATTTCACTCCGGTGACCTTGTCGACGGGACACGAGTACCGGCGGCGGTACTTGGACTTGGCCCGGATGAAGAAGAACGCCCCATCGAGTGGATGACGTTCAGGCGTTCGAAGTGCAGGTAGGCTCGGTCCATGATGTAGAAGGCCCCCGGTTCGGGATCAGTGCAGATTCATCAAAAAACGTAGTCTGATTCGGTCATTTGCATATTTCTGTTGCTGGCCCAATCAGGTGTGTCGGGATCTGTGTCAGTCCTCCGGTGATGATTGCTGTTTTCGCTACTTCACAGCCTTCCGGGGATGTTATTGTCTGGAACCATAGGACTCCTAATCCGATGTTTCTCTTTTCTTGCCACCATTCGATGTCGAGTTTGAATAATCCCATGTGCAGGGCGAAGACTATTCCTCTTACCTCGCACGCTGGCACTGATGGGATCAGGCCGATGAATACCCCCGATCTCTCGGTGCACCAGGCTTTTACGGCGTCGGTTGCTTCGGCCATTACTTCCAGTATGCCGCTGGCCGGTGATTCTTGCCCTCGTGCAGTCTCAATGGCTGCTGTGGTTGTCAGGATTGCCAGTATCAGAATGATCGTTTTCATTTGTTTTACTCTGTCATGTTGACTTCCCGGACCTCGGTGATTTCCCGCAGTCCCGGGCTTCCCGCCACGTAGTCGTCCTGTAGTACGACCGAGGCCATTACCCGTCCCGCATCTTCGCAGTACATGTAGGCCTCGTCTGGATGCCGTCCCCGACACGGCCCCAAGTGACCTGTTCAAGTCTTTTATTCGTCACAGCCCTCTTTCTTTACGCCTGAAACAGGACATTATATATGCCCGTTTCAATAACACGAGCGACGCATGAGCGTCAGAACCCGCTGTGCACTTGCGGGAACATGTCCTGAGCCACCATGCGGCTTCCGAGCGTCAGTATAGGAAGCACGAGACAACAGGGCAAGGCTCGCGAGGCCGTGTGGCTGACGCATAGAGAGTGCCCTTTCCCGAATCTACATCATTGAAACCTGCGCCGCTTGAATGCTCGCAGGTCGGCGACGGTTAAGTGGAACCATTCGCCCTTTGCTCGCCGCTCCGAAAACCTCCGATGCCAGTATGCCTCGATACCGGGTGGGTCGTCTGTACGAATCGCGTGTTCCAGTGAAACCTCCTCCGGAAGCGAGACGCTGATCTGCTTCACTCTTCGTTCAAGTTCGTTGCTGCGGCCAATCTTGTAGTAGTTACCGGATTTGAGAAGATAGACAAAGCCCACTGTTGGCGGAGATGGGGCATCGTTCTTCTCGGGTTCAGGAAGCAATGCCGTGAGGTCGGAGAACTCGTCGTTCTTGCGCACCCACTCCGTCAATGCGGCGATAAGGCTGGGCTTGTTGCCGAAGTGGTTGGAGAAGGTCGTATGTGTGGGGAAGCCCTTTCTTTCGCGCGAATACATGCGAACGTCGATTTCGGCGGGGATACGCCCAAAGTGGCGCACGGCTTCGGCGTACTTTCGAAGTATCTGTTCGGACGAGAACTTTCCTTGCTTCTCGTTTGGCTCGTATCCCGCCTCTCTTAGAGCATCGCCCCAACTTCGGAAGTGGACGCCGTACCACTCAGGCATGCGGATGCCGGTCTCTCTTTCGAAAACTTGACGGCCTGGCGGGCGTCCCACCATTTCCGCAACTCGCCGAATCTCGTCAATGATGTAGTCACGTTTTGCCATGTTAGGTTGCAGCTTGGTGTTCAAGCTGTAACCTAACCAGATAAGCACCGTTGATGCAACCGGTCTCATCATGGTGCAGGGTCAGATGGTGTTGATCGGTGCCATCGCCCGCGCAATGAGGTTGCCAATCCTCTGCGCGACCTCCACAAGGTGCACATCAGCAAGACGACCGTAGTCTGCCTGGAAGCATCCTTGCCGATCGGAGGTAATGCCAGCCAACGAAACGATACCACCACAAGACCCTTTGGGTTTCCTCGACAGCCTGCCGATGGATATGAAATAGCCCATACAGGCATGCATCTTGAGACATGGAACCCAGGAAATGTGAATTTGCCAACCCTTCAAGTCGCCCTATAATCTCTTCGCAATCCTCACCATAACGGATAGGCATGGCGAAAACGAATATGCCAATACCTCCTTCCCGAATCCGGGGTTCCATCGGCCAAATTCCACGATCCAGCACCCAACATGTACGCATGCTTTTATTTCAATCCTCTTACGGTACGCTTACGGATATATTTTTCGATGATTTGCCTTTACAGATATATAAAATAAATAAAATTTAATAAACAGAGTGTTATGAACAAATATCCATCTCAAAGGAATAATTGGCGCATGGGAGTGGATGTTGGCGGCACATTCACCGATATCGCCCTGTCGGCAGGCGAGCGGATACATACCGCCAAGGCCCTGACCACACCCGGACGTCCGGTGGAAGGCGTACTCGAAGGCATCGGCTACGCCCTGGACGCCACCGGCCTTGTCCCCGCTGCTTTCCGTTCGGTGATTCACGGCACCACGCTTGCCACCAACGCGCTGATCGAGCGGCGCGGCGCGAAGGTCGGCGTCATCACCACGGACGGATTCCGCGATATCCTCGAGATCGGTTACGAGCGGCGCTACGACCAGTACGACATCAACATCGGGCAGCCGGACCGCATCGTGCCGCGCGACCGCATGTTCGGCGTGCGCGAGCGCATCAACGCCTCCGGTGAAGTCATCGAGACGCTGGACGAGGCTTCTCTTGCACTCGCCATCGAAAGACTGCTGGACGACGGTGTCGAGAGCGTGGCCGTCTGCCTGCTGCACAGCTACCAGAACCCGGCACACGAGCAGCGGGTGCGTGAGCGGCTGGGCGAACTTGCGCCCGGTCTGCCGGTGTCGCTGTCGGCGGAGGTGTCGCCGGAAGTGCGCGAATTCGACCGTCTTTGCACGACGGTATGCAACGCCTATATCAAGCCTTTGATGGCCTCCTACCTGGGCGAGCTGGAAACCGCACTTGCCGGACGGGGATTCGATTGCCCCCTGTTCGTGATCACCTCCGGCGGCGGAATCACCACGCCCGAGACCGCGATGCGATTCCCGGTCCGGCTGGTCGAATCCGGTCCGAGCGGCGGCGCCATCCTCGCCGCGCGCGTCGCCGCGCAGCGGGATATCGCCGACGTGCTGTCCTTCGACATGGGCGGCACCACCGCCAAGGTGTGCCTGATCGAGGATGCCCGTCCACGCAGCTCACGCAGTTTCGAAATCGACCGTGCGGACCGGTATCTCAAGGGCAGCGGAATTCCGGCGCGTATCCCGGTGATCGAGATGATCGAGATCGGCGCCGGCGGAGGCTCCATTGCGACGGTGGATCCCCTCGGCCGTCTTCGCGTCGGACCGAACAGCGCGTCCTCCGTCCCGGGCCCGGCCTGTTACGGCCGCGGCGGCGTGGCGCCCACGGTCACCGATTCCGACCTGGTGGTCGGTTACCTGGACCCGGCGGATTTCGCCGAGGGACGGCTGGAACTGCGTCCCGAACTGGCGCGGGCAGCGATCGACGGCGCGATCGCCGGGCCGCTGGATACCACGGTAACCGCCGGCGCCGACGGCATCTCGAAAACCGTCGACGAGGCGATGGCCAACGCGGCGCGGATTCACGCCGTGGAACAGGGCAAGAACCTCGGTCAGTGCGCCATGATCGCCTTCGGCGGCA
>JAJDTE010000111.1:0-13199 GCA_022827325.1 Gammaproteobacteria bacterium
TTATGTGGGTGGTGATTCCAGGCAACATGGATCCGGGTTACAGCAACGCCGCCACCCGGCGCGCCACTTCCGGAACCAGTTCCCGGTCGAACCAGGGATTTTGCTTCAGCCAGCCGTTGTTGCGGGGGCTGGGATGCGGCAAGGGGATCACCCCGGGCAGGTACTCCCGCCAGCAGCGCACGGTTTCCGTCAGGGATTCCTTGCGCCTGCCGTTCAGATGGTAGCGGTGGGCATAGGCCCCGATGGCCAGGATCAGTTCGATCCGCCCGAGCAGCGGCAGCAGCTGGGGGTGCCATTGACGGGCGCATTCAGGCCGCGGCGGCAGATCCCCCCGCTCGGCGCTGCCCGGGTAGCAGAATCCCATGGGGACGATGGCGATCCGGTCGGCGTCATAGAAAGTCTCCCGGTCGATACCCATCCACTCCCTGAGACGGTCGCCGCTGGGATCGTTGAAGGGTATCCCGGTTTCATGCACGCGAATTCCCGGCGCCTGTCCCGCCACCAGGATGCGGGCGGTTGCGGAGGCGCGCAGCACCGGTCTTGGTCCGAGCGGCAGATCGGCCGCGCACCGGGTGCAGCCGGCGATCTCCGCCAGCAGGGCCCCGACCGGCTCCCCGGCGGTCCGGGTCATCCGGGCCGCCCGTCCGGGTTCGTCCGTCCCCCCAGGAGCATGGACCGGTATCCACTCTTGTAGTCCGGATACGAGAAACGGTAGCCGGCCTCCACGAGTCGCCGGTTGCTGCAGCGCTTGTTCCGGGGGGCGTCCTCAGCGGCGTCCAGGGGCAGCGGTTCGGGCAGCCCCGCCGTCCGGGCCAGCCAGGACATCATCTCGAATTTCGGTGCCGGGCAATGGTCGGCGCCGATATAGATCCGGTGGCTGTTCCGGCCCCCGAGTTGCAGTTCGGCGAGAAACCGGAGGATGCCCACGCAGTCCTCCTGGTGGACCCGGTTGGTATAGGCGGGCGGTGTGCGCTGGATGGTCAGCGGTTTTTCCAGTTGCCTGACAAGGCGCATCCTGTCGGGTCCGTAGATTCCGGCGAACCGAACAACCAGGGGATTCGGGCTCCACCCGAGAACCGTCTCTTCCGCGGACTGCAGGCTCCTGCCGTTGTAGGTTCCGGGACTGGCGGGGGAATCCTCGTCCACCCATTCGCCGCCGCTCTGGGCATAGACGCTGGTGGCGGACACAAACAGGCAAGCCGGGCGGCCGCGGGAGGACTCCAGGCTGCCGAGCAGGTTGTCCAGCGCCTCCTGGTAGATCTGCCGGTAGCCCTCGGGCGATCTCGCCGCCGGGGTCAGGATGACGATGACGAGATCGAAGTCGCGGTCAAGGACCTGAACGGCGGCCGGGTCCCGAAGGTCAAGCCGGTGCCAGCGGATGTCTCCGGGCGCATCCCGCGGCTCTCCCCGGCGGATGGCGGCGACCTCGTGCCCCGCACCGGACAGCGCCAGTGCCAGCGGTAAACCGAGTCTGCCCGCCCCGGCGATGAGGATCTTCGCCACCTAAGGACCGGGCCGGGAAACCGCTCAGGCGACCACCGAGCGGCCGCCGTCCACGCAGATCACCTGGCCGGTGATGTAGGGCGCGTCCGCGATCAGGAACAGCAGAGTCCGGGTGATGTCCTCGGGACTGCCTACCTGGCGCATGGGGGTGCGGGAGATCAGCCGCTGTTTCGACAGCTCGTCCAGCTCACCCTTTTCGGGCCACAGGATCGCGCCCGGCGCCACCGCGTTGACCCGGATCTCGGGTCCGAGATCCCGGGCCAGGGAACGGGTCAGGGCAACCAGGCCGGCCTTGGTCGCATTGTAGACGGGGTGGTCATCCAGGGGCCGGTCGGCATAGATGTCGGCGATGTTGATGATGGCGCCCCCGCGCTTGGCGATATAGGGCGCCGCGGCCTGGGAAACAAAGAACGGCGCTTTCAGGTTGATGTTCATCAGCATGTCCCACTGGTCCTCGGTGGCGCTGCGAATGGGCGTGGGAAAGAACAGGGCGGCATTGTTGACGAGCACATCAAGGCCCCCCATGGCGACCGCCGATTCCCGCACGAGGTTCTTGACCTTGGCGATTTCCCTCAGGTCGCAGCGGATAAGCCTGACGGAATCCGGCCGCGCTTCACACAGTTCGGCACGCAGGTTCTCGGCCGCCTCGGGGCTGCTGCGATGGTGGATCACCAGGCGCATCCCCGCGGCGTGCAATGCCCGGGACGTGGCCGCCCCGATCCGCCGGGCGCCCCCGGTGACCAACGCGACTTTGTCCTCCAAACTGGTCATAATCCAACCACTGTGCCCGATCCCTGATTCTACACACCAATATCCCCGCACGTGAAAGGTCTTCCCACGGTCGATGCGCCGCCCGCGGAACAGCAGGCCGAATCCCGGGCCCTGGCGGAGAGGATCCGGTCCGAGATCCGGGACCGGGGGGGCTGGATCAGCTTCGAGCGCTACATGCACCTTGCCCTGTACACCCCCGCCCTTGGCTACTATGCGGGCCGCCGGCAGATCTTCGGCGCCGGCGGGGACTATGTCACCGCGCCGGGCCTCGGGAGCCTGTTCGCCGCCTGTGTCGCGGGCCAGGTCGCCGAGGTGCTGTCCGCCCTTGAAATGCCGCCCGCGGACCGGGAGCCGGAAATCCCCCGGGAAATCGTCGAATTCGGTGCGGGCGGCGGAGACCTGGCCGCGATGCTGCTGCTGGAACTGGACAGGCTCGGCGCGTTGCCCGACCGCTACAGCATCCTGGAAACCGGTGCGGCCCTGCGTGCGCGCCAGCAGGAGCGGATCGCCGCACTGCCCGGGCCGATCGCGGGCCGGGTGCGCTGGCTCCGGGAAATGCCGGACCGGGTCCGCGGCGTGATCCTGGCCAACGAGGTTCTGGATGCGATGCCCTTTCACCGGTTCCGGGTGCAGCCGGACGGCCGGGTGTCGGCCCTGGGCGTCAGGGCGGCGGGCGACGGTTTTTGCTGGGACCCCGGCGGGGCGCTGCCGGAGGCCGCGGATCTCGCAGGGGCGCTTGGACTGCCGCCCGGCTACGAGAGCGAGTGGAGCCGCCAGGTGCCCGCGTGGGTGCGCACCGCCGCCGAACGCCTGGAGTCCGGGGTGCTGCTGCTGGCGGATTACGGGTATGACCGCCGGACCTACTACCACGCGGACCGCAGCATGGGCACCATGCGCTGCCACTACCGCCACCTCGCCCACGACGACCCGTTCCTGTGGCCGGGACTGCAGGACATCACCGCCCACGTCGACTTCTCTGCCGTCTGGGAGGCGGCCCGGGCGGCCGGGCTCACGCTGTTCGGCTACGCCGACCAGGCGCGGTTCCTGGTCGGTGCTGGTTTTGCCGACATCTATGCCGGAAGGCACCGCGAGGCCGGCGCCGGCAGTCAAGAGGCCATGGCCCTGGCGGCGGAGGCGCGGCGCCTGACCATGCCCGGGGAGATGGGCGAGCAGTTCAAGTGCATCGCCCTCGGACGGAACCTGGGCGGCCTGTCCGCCTTTGCCGACGGCGACCAGTCCCACCGGCTCGCGGCGTGACGGACTATTTCCAGGCCTTCTGGCTTGCCGCGCTCCAGGGGGTGACGGAGTTTCTGCCGGTTTCCAGTTCCGGGCATCTCGTCCTTTTGCCGCACCTGCTGGACTGGCGCGACCAGGGGCTTCATTTTGACGTGGCCCTGCACGTGGGCACCCTGCTGGCGGTCCTGGTCTACTTCCGCAGGGACGTCGCCCTGATCCTGGTCCACTGGCTGCGCTCCCTGTCCGGCGCCCCGGCGACGCCCCACAGCCGGCTCGCCTGGGCCATCGTCTGGGCCACGGTCATGGTGGGAATTGCCGGAGTGCTGATGGAGGCGGTGATCAACCGGTGGCTGCGCTCGCCGGTGCCGGTAGCACTGGCCACCATCGGGTTCGCCGTTCTCCTCGGCTGGGCGGACCGGGCGGGGGCCAGGCGCCGGCGGATCGACGAAATCGGCTGGCGGGACGTGATCGTCATCGGCAGCGCCCAGGTGCTGGCGCTGATCCCGGGCACCTCCCGCTCCGGGGTCACCATCACGGCGGGACTGGCCATGGGGCTCACCCGGGAGGACGCGGCGCGGTTCTCGTTCCTGCTGGCCATTCCGGTCATTGCCCTCGCGGGGGCCTGGCAAAGCCGGCACCTGGTGGGGACGGAAGCGCCCGTGGCCTGGGGGGTGCTGGTCTTCGCGACGCTGGTTTCCGGGCTGGTGGCGCTTGCCTGCATTCACTGGTTCCTCGGGTTTCTCCGCCGTTTCAGCCTGATGCCGTTCGTGATCTACCGCATATTCCTCGGCGTCATCATCCTGTACATCTTCCGGTAGAATTCTGCTCTCTACAAAAGCGTCCCCGTTTGACCCCAGATGAAGCTGACCCGACAGGAATATCTCGGCTGGAAAACCAAGCGCGTCACACTGCTCGGCATGTCCGGGGTCGGAAAGACGACGCTGGCGTCACTGCTGCCCTGGGACCAGTGGTTCCACTATTCCGGCGACTACCGGGTCGGGACACGGTACCTGGATGAAGCCATCCTCGACCATGTGAAGCTGATGGCGATGCAGCATCCCTACCTGCGGGCCCAGTTGAGAAGCGACTCCATCTATATCCGCAACAACATCACCGTGAACAACCTGGGGCCGATCACGGGATTCCTCGGCAAGATCGGCAACCCCGATCTCGGCGGCCTGGAGGTGGCGGAATTCAAGCGCCGCCAGCGCCTGTTCCGCGATGCCGAGGTGGGGGCGATGCGGGATGTGGACGCGTTCATCGAACGCGGGCTCGGCGTCTACGGCTACCCCCATTTCGTCAACGACGCCGGCGGCAGCATCTGCGGCCTCAGCGACGCGGAGTGCTGGGACCGGCTGTCCGCCAGCACCCTGGTGCTTTACCTCCGGGCCGACGAGGACATGGAGGAAACCCTGATCGAGCGTGCCCGCAGGCACCCCAAGCCGATGCACTACGAGGAGCCGTTCCTCGACCGGAACCTGGAAGAGTACCTGCGGGATAACCGGCTCGAAAGCGCACTGGAAGTCGATCCGGATGCGTTCGTGCAATGGATCTTTCCGCGCCTCCTGTCCTGGCGCAGATCCCACTACGAGCGCATCGCCGGGCGCTTCGGCCATACCGCCAACGCCGGCGACATCGCCACGCTGCGGGACGAGGCGGATTTCACCGAGTTCGTGTGCGCCGCCATCGACGCGACCCCGGCCTGATCGAGAGACCGCCCCATGCCCCTGATACAGATTTCCGACCTGCCGACGTTCGAACGCCTCCGCACCGAGGGCCAGGAAGTGCTGTCGGCAAGCCGGGCGACGCACCAGGACATCCGGGAATTGCATATCGGCATCCTGAACATGATGCCGGACGCGGCGCTGGAGGCGACGGAGCGGCAGTTCATGCGGCTGGTGGGATCCTGCAACCGCATCGCCCAGTTCCATGTCCACCTGTTCTCCTTCCCGGAAATTCCCCGGGGGGCTCAGGCGAAGGCGCATATCGACCGCTATTACGAGGATTTCTCCGACTTGAGGGAAGAGGGCCTGGACGCCCTGATCCTGTCGGGGGCCAATCCCGCCCTGCCGCGGATCGAGGAGGAGCCGTACTGGGAGCCGCTGCTGGGAGTGGTCGACTGGGCCCGCGAAAACACCTGCTCGGTGATGTGCTCCTGCCTTGCCACCCACGCCGTGGTACAGCATGTCTGGGGTATCCACCGCTACAAGCTGGCGGACAAGCGCTGGGGCGTGTATTCCAACCGCATCACCGGTGACCGTCACCCGCTGGTGGCCAACATCAATACCCGCTTCGACGCCCCGCATTCCCATGTATACGAGGTGAACATGGAACAGCTGGCGGAACAGGGAATCAGGACGCTGGCCTCCAGCGAAGAGGCGGACATGCATCTTGCCGTGAGCCCGGACGGCCTTCGGTTTGTCTTCTTCCAGGGGCATCCCGAATACGACGCGGTGAGCCTGCTGAAGGAGTACAAGCGTGAGGTTGTGCGCTACATCGAGGGGATCCGGGACCACTACCCGCCCTATCCGGAACACTATTTTCCCCACCGGGCCCGCCGCGTTCTGGAGGAATACAAGCAGAAGGTGGAACGGGCCCAGGGGAACTACGACGACCTGCCGCCGTTTCCCGACGGCGCGTTGACGGAACTGGTGGACAATACCTGGTCCGATACCGGCAAGGCCATGATCAACAACTGGCTGGGACTGGTCTACCGGGTGGCCGACCGGCGAAGAGGGAAGGTCTTCATGGACGGGGTGGACCCGGAAGACCCGCTCGATCTGCAAAAGGGCTGACCCGGACAGGCGCCGGCGGATCAACGGCGCCAACCGTTATGCCGGCACGGGGGCCAGCCTTCGGGTGCGCACGCCCATTTCCTTGCAAAAAATATAAAGTATAGTTTATAAATTTCCCATGAAATATATAAAGTGTAATAACTATTTATGGGATTTATTGATCGATCCGAACTGCTCCCCGTCCTGCAGGGACTGAATCCCTGGTGGAGCGGCAGGCCAGGCCAATCGCCGGAATTCAGGCGATTGGCCTTCACTGCGTGCAGCGCCAGTCTGAACGACACTTCCCTGCGGCGCGCCGTATTGCTTTCCGGGCCCCGGCGGGTGGGAAAGACCACCGTTCTCCAGCAGCTTGCCGATGACCGGATCCGGAGCGGTCAGCCACCCGGCAGTGTCCTGTACCTGAGCCTCGACCATCCCCTGCTGAAACTGGTTTCCCTGCGCGACATCCTGTCTCTCTACCACGAGTCCGTGTATCCGGAAGGAAAGTCCGTCCTGCTCCTGCTGGATGAGGTCCAGTATTCCAGGGACTGGGAGACGGAAATCAAGCTTCTGGTGGACCACCGGCCCCACTACCGCATTCTCGCCACGGGGTCCGCCAGTGTGGAACACCGTGAACGCCTGGCGGAAAGCGGGGTTGGCCGCTGGCTCACCGTTCCGATGCCGACACTCTCATTCTTCGAGTTTGTCCATATCCGGGGCGAGGAACATCCGGAGATCCCGAAGGATCTGCGCCTCACTGATCTGGCCGGCATGACCCAAGCGCAGCTTGTGGACCTGGCCGGACGGATGCGCCCATTGCAGCTGCCTTTCCAGCACTACCTGCTGGTGGGGGGATTTCCGGAAACCGCGCGACAGGACAACATCAGCCTCAGCCAGCGGCTCCTGCGGGAAGATGTCGTCGAGCGCGTGCTCAAGCGGGACATGACCGCGCTGTTCGGTGTCCGGAACGTCAATGACCTGGAAAAGCTGTTTATCTATCTTTGCCTGCACAGCGGCGGCATCCTGTCGCATAGCGCCTGCGCCAGGGCACTGGAGACCTCGGTGCAGACCGTTGCCAGCCACCTGGTCCTTCTGGAACGGGCAAACCTGATCTACCGATTGGGGCCCACGGCCCTGGGCGGCAAGAAGGTGATCAAGGCGAGAAGCAAGTATTACCTTGTGGACGCGGCGCTGCGGAACGCCATCCTGCTGAAAGGGGAAGAAATCCTGAACAATCCGGAAGAGATGGGTCTCATCGTGGAGACCACGGCGCTGCGGCATCTGTTTGCATACCATTACCTCGATACACCGGAAATCGTGTACTGGAGAGAGTCGGCTTCGGGCAAGGAAGTGGACATCGTCGTTCGCAGCCCGGCCTACACCTTTCCCTTCGAGATCAAGTACAGGGAAAGCCCGGAACTGGAAAAAACCGGCGGGCTGGTCACCTTCTGTCGCGCGGAAGACCTGCCCGATGCCTACCTGGTAACAAAGCGGGAGCGGGATATCGGGGTGACCCGATTCGAGGGACTCAGGACCCGGTTCGTCCGAGTGCCCGCCCACATGTTCTGCTACCTGCTGGGGCAGGCCGAGCGGTTGCTGCGGAGAAGATGAATTCTCCCGTCAGTGGCCATGCAGTCGGGCTGCGTCCGTTTCCGGGAGAACCGCAGCGGTCTCACCGGGCCGGCCGCTACGTGACGCCGTCAGGGAAGATGCGGCCTGGCCAGGTACTCCTCGGAGGACATTTCCTGCAGCCGGCTCACCGTCCGGCGGAAGGGCTCCTCGAGGCGCTTGCCGGTATAGAGGGCATCCGGCGGCGCCGCCGCTGACAGGATCAGGTTGACGCCCCGGTCATAGAGCTCATCCACCAGTTCCACCAGCCGGCGGACCGGGTCCTTGCGCTCGTCGCTCATTACCGGCACGTTGGCCAGGATGATGGTGTGGAACCGGCGCGAGATCTCGATGTAGTCCATCCTGGACCGGTTGGCCTCGCAAAGCGCCGAGAACTCGAACCACACCACCCCGGACCCGGTCGCCACCACGGGCACTTCGCGTCCGCCGATGTCGATGTGGCTCTTGCTGGGCTCGTGGGCGCCGGCGAGATTGCGAAAGGCGTTTGCAATCACCGCGTCGGCATCCGCCCCCAGCGGCGTGTGGTAGATCGAGTCCTGCCTGAGGAACGCCATGCGATAGTCGTTGCCGCTGTCGACATGGAGTTCCGCGGTGTGCTCCCGCAACAGTTCGATGGCCGGCACGAAGCGGTCGCGCTGCAGTCCGCTCTTGTAGAGATCCCCGACGGGAATGTTCGACGTGGTCACCAGGATGACCTTTTCGGCGAAGAGAGCCCTGAGCAGGCCGTAGAGGATCATCGCGTCGGTGATGTCGGTGACCGCGAACTCGTCCAGGCAAAGCACCTGGTGTTTCCGGGCAAGCTCCTGCGCGATCAGGTCCAGCGGTTCCCGGCGGTCGCCGTGGGCCCGGCGGCGCTCATGCACCCACTGCATGAAACGGTGGAAGTGGATCCGCCAGGCCACCCCGTCCGGCAGGGCGCGGTGGAAGAAGTCCATCACCAGGGTCTTGCCCGTGCCGACGCCTCCCCACAGGTACAGCCCCCGGGGCATCTCCCGGCGCTGCCAACGCCGGTACCAGGGCGCCGAGAGCGAGTCGGTGATTTCCTGGTAGAGCGTGTCGAGGTGCGCCACCGCCGCCAGCTGGGCCGGGTCGGACCGGATCAGGCACTGTTCCACATCCTGCTGGTAATGACCGGAAGGGGTCGCCATGGCGCGTCAGTCCCGGGGGATGATCTGGCGGAAATGTCCCAGGGCCGGATACCCCGTGGACGGCTGGGGGGGCGCCTTGAGATCGGGCTGCCGGATGGACACGAGCCAGGCGATGCCGTACTCGCGGGCCGCGTCCAGGACGCCGGCATGGTCATCCACCAGCATGCTGCGGCCGGCATCGAACGCGAGACGCCCCTCCATCCCCCGCCAGAAGGCCGCTGATTCCTTGGGCGCCGCCAGTTCATGGGAGCTGACGATATGGTGGAAGCAGCTCCCCAGGGCCACCCGGGAGAACTTGATTTCCACGGCGTCCGGGTGGGCGTTGGTGGCCAGCACCAGGGTCTTGCCCGCGCCCCGCAGCCAGGAGAGGAAGTCGTCGACCCCCGGCCGCAGGCGGATCAGGTGGGCGACCTCCTGCTTGAGCGCCGGGATGTCCATGCCGAGATATTCGCTCCAGTAGTGGAGGTTGTACCACTCCAGCGTCCCGCGGATTTCGCGCATGTGGGGCAGGGTCCGGGCGCGGGCCTCGTCGTGGGACACTCCGTGATGCTCGGCGTAGCGGCGCGGCACATGCGTCTGCCAGAAATGAATGTCGAAATGGAGATCCAGCAGCGTCCCGTCCATGTCCAGGAACACGGTGTCGATGTCCCGCCACCTCGGCATGGTCACCGGGGCATCGTGGGGATCGGTCCGGGAATCGGTTGCTGCCATGGGGGAGAAAGTGTCACGCATCGCTTCAGGTTAAAATCCGTTCTCGCTTCGCGCTTGATCCGGGATGTCCAAACCGCAAATTCTATCAACATCGCTGGTGGCCCGGTCACGGCTTTTCCGGATCGAGGCGCTGGAAATGGAATTCCGGGACGGCCAGCGCGCCACGTTCGAATGCCTGCGCCACCAGGGCGACGGCGTGGTCATGGTGGCGGCCGTGGATGACGATGCGCTGATCCTGGTGCGGGAATACGCGGCGGGATTCGACCGTTATGAACTGGGATTCGTCAAGGGCAGGATCGATCCCGGGGAGCAGGCCCCGCAGACGGCTGCCCGGGAACTGGCCGAGGAGATCGGATTCGCGCCGGGCGGCCTTGAGCTCCTTCGCAGCGTCACCACCAGCCCGGGCTACAGTGATTTCACCACCTACCTGTTCATCGCCTCCGGCCTTCGGCCGTGCCCCCAGGAGGGCGGTGACGAAATCGAGCCGCTGGAGCAGGTCCGCTGGCCCCTCGGCCGCATCGGCGCCCTGTACGACCACCCGGAAGTGAGCGACGCGCGCAGCCTGTTCCTGCTGCACTTGCTGGAACGGCGGCTGGCCGCGGAATGAATGCCATGCCCCTGATCGATATCCGGGATGTCGTCGCCCTGGCGGTGGAGGCCGGCGAAGCCATCGTGGAGGTGTACGAACGCCACGACTTCGGCGTGGAAACCAAGGGCGACGGCTCCCCGCTGACCCTTGCGGACCGCCGTGCCCACCAGTGCATCGAGGCGGGGCTCGGGCGCCTTGCGCCGGACATTCCGCTCCTGTCCGAGGAGTCGGACCGCGCCGCATTCGAGAACCGCCACCGCTGGGACCGTTTCTGGATGGTGGATCCCCTGGACGGCACCCGGGAGTTCATCCGCCGCAACGGCGAGTTCACGGTCAATATCGCCCTGATCACGGACCGCAGGCCCGTGCTCGGGGTGGTGCATTCCCCGGTGCTCGGCGTGACCCATTTCGCCACCTTGGAGACCGGCGCCTTCCGCATCGGCGCGGACGGGACGCAGGCACCTGTCGCCGTGCGCAGGCGTGACCCCGGGGAAACCATCATGGTGTCGAGCCGGTCCCATGCCGGCGGGGCGGTCGGCAGCTACCGGGAAAATCTGGAGCGGCTGGCCGGTCCGGTGACCGTGGCCAGCATGGGCAGTTCCCTCAAGATCTGCCTAGTGGCGGAGGGGAGGGCCGACATCTATCCCCGCCTGGGGCCGACGTCGGAATGGGACACGGCCGCGGCGCACTGCGTGCTGGAGGCCGCGGGGGGGAGCGTCGTCCGGCTGGACGGAGCCCCCCTGGTCTACAACAAGCCGGACATCCTCAATCCCTGGTTTCTCGCCTGCGGCGATCCGGAGTTCGACTGGCGTGCCGCCGCCGAGGGCATCGAGGAACCGGATTCCCGGGCGACCTGAGGCCCGGCGCACCCCTGCCACCGGTTGCCGGCCCTTGCCCCGGACGGCAGACTGACGGTTGACCTGATGCCCCACAAAGAGTAGTCTGGCGGCCCCCCAAATCTCCTGTCCGCAGGCCGTACAGTATCTTTCGCCATGCGTATTGCGCTGATCGGTGTCTCCGGGTCCGGCAAGAGTGCACAGGCAAAACTGCTTGCCGGAAAGTACCGGATTTCCCATATCTCCACCGGCGACCTTCTCAGGGAGGAGGCCCGGATCCCCGAACGTCTGTCCGAGGAGGACCGCCTGGCGCTGGAAGAGGGCCAGCTGGTGTCCGACGACGTGGTCCGGGAATTGCTCGAGGAAAGGCTCAGGCGCAAGGACACCAAGCGGGGGTTCGTGATTGACGGCTATCCCCGCAATATTCCCCAGGCACAATCCCTCGATAACCTTCTCGGTATGCTGGGACGGCCCCTTCAAATCGCCATCTTCACCGAGATGGACGACAGGCTTCTGGTCAAGCGCAACGTGGGCCGCCAGGTCTGCACCGGGTGCGGGGAGATCTACAACCGGTATTTTTCGCCCCCTGCCGTGGAGGATGTGTGTGACAAGTGCGGCGCGCCGCTGGGGGTTCGCAGGAAGGACACCCCGAAGGCGGTGGAGACCCGGGTTGCCGAGCACAAGAACAAAACCGTGCCCCTGATCACCTATTTCCGGGCCCAGCACAAGCTCCGGACGGTGGTTGCGAACGGGTCCCTGGAAGAAATTCACGACAAGGTCTGCGCCATCGTCGACCTGGAAATCCGTCCCCTGGAGATCGGCGCGGTCTTCAGTGCCGCGGATTCCTCGGCAGAAGAGGACAAGACCGTGATCGCCGGGGGACAGATCAACCGGATCGTGTCGCAGAATCAATCGAAGGCCACGCCCGTGAGAAGGAAGCCGGCGGTGAAAACCACCAAGAAGACCGCGGCGACAAAGGCCGCCCCGAAAGCATCCGGGTCCGGCGCGAAAAAGGTTGCCCCGGCAACAGTGACGGCAACCAGGGCGGCGGCCGGCAAGAAGGTGGCAAAGAAGGCTGCCGCGAAGAAGACTCCCGTCAGGAAGGCCGCTGCCAAGAAGGTCACGGCAAAGAAGGCTACCGTCAAGAAAGCCGCGGCCGGCAAGGTCGCGGCCAAGAAGGCTGCCGCCAGGAAAACCCCGTCCGGCAAGGTCGCGGCCAAGAAGACTGCCGCCAAGAAAGCCCCGGCCAGGAAGGTCGCGACCAAGAAGGCTGCCGCCAAGAAAGTCACGGCCAGGAACCCCGCGGCCAGGAAAGTCACGGCCGGGAAAACATCCGCGAAGCCGGCGCCCCGGAAGGCGCCAGCGAAGAAAAAGGCGGCCGCAAAGACGGCCGGGCCTGGGTCCAGGAAGAAGGCATCGAAAAAGGTGTCGAAGAAGACCGGGACGGGAAAGGCCACCGCGGGCAAGGCAACGGGCCGCAAGCGGTAGCGGGCCCATGGCGAAGCGCCCCCAGCCAGTACGCTTCCCGGCGACCCGGCCGCGCCGGATGCGGCGGGATGCGTTCAGCCGCCGGCTGATGCGGGAAAGCACCCTGTCCCCGTCGGACCTGCTGCAGCCGCTCTTCATCTGCGAGGGCACCGACCATACCGAGGCGGTTCCCTCGATGCCCGGCATCTTCCGGTTGAGCCCGGACCTGGCCGCCGGGAAGTGCCGGACGCTCCATGATCTCGGCATCCCCGCGGTCGTCCTGTTCCCGGTCACCCCGCCATCGGCGAAATCCGAGGGCGCCGAGGAGGCCTGGAACGCCCACGGCCTGGTGCAGCGCACCATCCGGGCCATCAAGGACACGACGCCTGATCTGGGGGTCATCACCGATGTGGCGCTTGATCCCTATACCAGCCATGGACAGGACGGCCTGGTGGACGCGGACGGATACGTCGTCAACGATGCCACGGTGGAGGCCCTGGTGAAGCAGTCCCTGTCCCATGCCGATGCCGGGGCG
>JAJDTE010000097.1:0-41592 GCA_022827325.1 Gammaproteobacteria bacterium
GCTATATTAACTATTGAAATTAACTATAATTTGAAATTTCAAGTATTGAAATTAAAACAATTGGCTTGTTGCAGCCTTGTCCCCCGCAGGCTGATTCCGGATGATTGACCGATTGTACCCTTGAGGAAACAGGCGATGAGCAGAAACATGACCCGGGCGGAGCAGGTTTCCGCCCTTGAAAAGGACTGGGCCGAAAATCCCCGCTGGAAAGACGTGCGGCGCAACTACAGCGCGGAAGACGTGGTCCGGCTGCGCGGATCGGTACAGCCGGAACTCACCTATGCCCAGCGTGGCGCGGAAAAGCTGTTCGACCTGATACATGGCGGGGCCCGCAAGGGTTATGTGAACTGTCTCGGCGCCCTGACGGGCGGTCAGGCACTGCAGCAGGCCAAGGCGGGCATCGAGGCGATCTACCTGTCCGGCTGGCAGGTGGCCGCGGATGCCAACACCTCGGAAAGCATGTACCCGGACCAGTCCCTGTACGCCTACGACTCCGTCCCCACGGTGGTGCGACGGATCAACAACACCTTTGCCCGCGCCGACCAGATCCAGTGGCAGCGGGGCATTGAGCCCGGCGATGACGGATACGTCGACTACTTCCTGCCGATCGTGGCGGATGGTGAAGCCGGCTTCGGTGGTGTACTGAATGCCTATGAACTCACCCGGAACATGATCAGCGCCGGGGCCGCCGGGGTGCACTTCGAGGATCAGCTCGCCGCCGTGAAGAAGTGCGGCCACATGGGCGGGAAGGTGCTGGTGCCCACCGAGGAGGCGATCCAGAAACTGGTGGCGGCGCGCCTGGCCTGTGACGTGGCCGGGGTGTCCACGCTGATTCTGGCCCGCACCGATGCCGAGGCAGCCAACCTGCTGACCTCGGATTTCGATGAGCGGGACCGCTCCTTCCTGACCGGCGAACGCACCGCGGAAGGCTTTTACCGGGTGCGGAACGGCCTCGAGCAGTCCATTGCCCGGGGAGTGGCCTATGCGCCCTACGCGGACATGGTATGGTGTGAAACCGGCACCCCGGACCTCGGCTTCGCCCGTGAATGGGCAGAGGCGGTGCGCGGGGAGCATCCGGGGCAGCTCCTGGCCTACAACTGCTCTCCTTCATTCAACTGGAAGAAGAATCTCGACGACGGCGCCATCGCCTCCTTCCAGGACGAGTTGGCCGCCATGGGCTACACCTACCAGTTCATCACCCTCGCCGGCATCCACAGCATGTGGTACAACATGTTCAGCCTGTCGAAGGATTACGCGGCGGGCGAGGGCATGCGGCATTACGTGAACCAGGTGCAGGAACCGGAATTTTCCGCCGCGGACCGAGGGTACACCTTTGTCGCCCACCAGCAGGAAGTGGGGGCGGGGTACTTTGACGATGTCACCACCACCATCCAGGGCGGCACCTCGTCCGTCACCGCCATGGCGGGGTCCACGGAGGAGGATCAGTTCTGATTCCGCGCTGGGATTCCCTCCCGGTCGGCCATGGGTGCCGGATGGCGCCTGTCAGTCCGCCCGGCTGGAAACGGCCGGTGACTCGGATATGGCTTTCTTGAGACCCCCCACCATGTGCTCACACAGCCTGGGATCGAACTGTTTCGGCAGGATATAGCCGGGTCCGAACTCCAGCGTTTCCCGGGGATAGATTTTCCGTACCTCCTTGGGAACCTTCTTCTTGGCCAGTGAAGCCAGACACTGCACCGCCGCCGTCATCAGCGAGGCGTCGATAGCGGTCAGTTTTTCATCCAGCGCGGCACGGAACACGAAGGGGAAAACCAGCGAATTGTTGACCTGGTTCGGATAGTCCGACCGGCCTGTGGCAACCACAATCTGATCGCTCACCTCGAAAATCTCCTCCGGGGAGATTTCCGGGTCGGGATTGGACAGGGCGAAAACGATCGAACGCTTCGCCATGGACCGGATCATTTCCCTGGAAATCATGCCGGGGCCGGAAAGCCCGATCAGCACATCCGCATCGATCAGGGCCTCCGCGGCACTCCTGAGGGGCGTGTTGGCGGCAAACGCCTGCTTGTAGACGTTGAGGTCGTCCCTGGCGGTGTGAATGACTCCGCGGCTGTCCACCATCACGATGTTGTCCCGGTTGGCGCCAAGACTGCAAAGCAGTTTGGCTGTGGCAATGCCCGCCGCCCCGGCGCCCTGGAACACGATGCGGATGTCTTCGAGCCGTTTCCCCTGGATTTCCAGGGCGTTGACAAGGCCCGCACAAACCACGATGGCGGTGCCATGCTGGTCGTCGTGAAAAACCGGGATATCCAGCCTTTCCTTCAGCGCCTCCTCGATGGCAAAACATTTCGGGGCTGCAATGTCCTCCAGGTTGATCCCGCCGAACGTGGGGGCGATATTGGCTACCGTCTCAATGAACCCTTCCGTGCTGGGGGCATCCACCTCGATGTCAAAGACATCGATATCCGCGAACAGCTTGAACAGGACAGACTTCCCTTCCATGACCGGCTTGCCCGCAACCGCCCCCACATTGCCAAGGCCGAGTACCGCGGACCCATCCGTCACCACCGCCACCAGATTTCCCTTGTTGGTGTAGCGGTATGCCTCCTTGCCGTCCGCGGCGATGGCTTCAACCGGACCCGCCACCCCCGGGGTATAGGCCAGCGAGAGATCGTGTTGCCCGTCGAAGGGCTTGGTCGGCAGTACGGAGGTTTTTCCCGGCCGCGGAAGCTCGTGGTAGTCGAGAGCGAGTTTCTTGTAATCCATGGGGAAACGGGGCCGGCGGCAAGCGATGGAAAGCCGCGTATTGTACGCCACCGCGCAGGGAGCGCGCGAACGGATGATCCCGGTCCGGGAACTGCCCCGGACGTGGCGCAGCCCCGGGCAGGAATCAGGCCGGCAGGCCCTTGACGGATATGCCCTGCTCCGACATGGTGTGATTGAGCAGGGAAACGCAGGCATAGACTGCCTTCAGGGTGGGAATCGGGGTTCCGGTCATCTGCGCGAGCTCGATCACCACGCCAAGCATCCCGTCGATCTCCAGCGGCTTGCCCGCCTCCACGTCCTGCAACATGGACGTCTTGTGCTTGCCGACCTTTTCCGCGCCCTCGATCCGGCGCTCCAGGGACACCCGGAAGCTCGCGCCGAGTTGTTCCGCAACCTCCATGGCCTCGGTCATCATCGTAGCGGCCAGCTCCCGGGTCAGCGGGAACCGGCAGATGGCTTCCAGGGTGGAATGGGTCATGGCGCTGATGGGATTGAAGCTCAGGTTGCCCCACAGCTTGAGCCAGATTTCCGAGCGGATATCCTCCAGCACCGGTGACTTGAAGCCCGCATCGACCAGGGCCTCGGAAACCCGGTTCGCCCGTTCGGACAGGTTGCCGTCGAGTTCGCCCAACGGGAACCGGATGCCCTCGACGTGCCGGATCAAACCGGGCTCGGCGATCACGGCGGCCGGATAGGCGATACACCCGAGGAGACAGTCCGGGTTGATGCTTTTCAGCAATACACCGCCCGGATCCACCGTCTCCACGATCCGGTCTTCATAGGTACCCGGCAGTTTCTGGAAATACCACCAGGGAATACCGTTCTGCAGGGTGACCATCACGGTTTCGGGGCCGATGATTCCCGGCAGCCTGTCAAGCACCGAGACGATCTGGTGGGACTTCAGCGCCAGCAGCACGACGTCCTGCACCGGCAGTTCCCCGATGTCATCCGTAGCGACAACATTCCGGGCAACGATCTCCTCGTTGTCCTGCACCAGCCTGAGGCCATCTTGCCGGATCGCGGCCAGATGGGGGCCCCGTGCGATCAGGGAAATCTCGTGATCCCGTTGCGCCAGCCGGGCGCCCATGAATCCACCGATGGCGCCAGCGCCTACGACACAGATTTTCATTGTCTTGGCTGAAAAAGAAATTGATTCTTATGGATTGAGCGGAAGGATACAACCTTCGCTGGCCTGAAAATTTGTATAGGGATCATTAAAGTTTTGAATGATGCCGGGACAGGGGCGCAGCAGGCCCCATGGCGGCATGGCACAGACAAGTACACCGGATGATCTTCGGGCACCGGCGGGCAGCTTACCCCGCCGGCCGCTTCCCCGCCCCCGGAATCCTGAGGGGCCCGGTGACCCGGGATATGCATGCAATCAATTGCCCCGAACCCACCTCACTGCAGGCATGGAGCGGGCCGGAAATACAGTTCATCCCCGGCCAGCCGTGCCGTCAGTGCACCATGACGGTCACGATCCGGCTGTTCTGCAGAACATACTCGGTCACGCCCCCGAAAACCCGTTCCTGCATGCGGGAATGACTGTAGCCCCCCATGACCAGGAAGTCGGCATCGAGGTTCTTGCAGATGGCCAGCAGCCGTTTCCCCACGGCGGCGGTCCTGCGGTCCAGAATCCGGATATCGGCCTTTGCGCCGTGGCGGCCGAGGTGCTCCACTACCCGGTGCCCGATATCGTGAAGCCTGCGCGGAACCACCACGGTGACCTTTTTCATCTGGACCAGCCAGGGAATGGTCACGGAAAGGGCCCGGGACGACTCCAGGCTCTGGTTCCACGCAACCACGGCCCGCTGTGCCCGGTGCGCGACCCAGTCCGGGGGCACGAGCAGGACCGGACTGCCGGAATGCAGCATCAGGGCGTCCAGGTTGCTTTCCATGATGCTGCGCGACAGGAACCGCCCGAAATGCGTCGGGCGCATGACGGCGGTGGCGTCCACCATTCTCGCCCAGTTCACCAGCGTCTCCCGCACGTTGCCGGATTCATGGTGAAAGGAGATCGTGACCCGCTTCTGCCGGTCGCCGGGGGGCTCGCAAAGGACAATCCGGCGTCTTTTCGCAAATGCCGTGAGCCGGTGCTGAATGTCGTCCGCCCGTTCCTTCAGTATCCTCCGTTCCTCGATCTTGGCGCTTGCCCGAAGCCTGTCCGGGAGATTGACTTCCCGGGCACTCAGTATCGTGCCTTCCGAAACATGCAGCACCATGATATGGGATTCGAACCGGCGGGCCACCACGAGCGCGGCCTCCAGGACTTTCTGCATGTCGTCACGCCCGTCCGTGGGCACGAGAATGGACTTGATCGCCATCGGAAATGGTTGGGCGGATGTGTACTAGAAAAGACCCTCTACCTGCCCCGCCTCGTTGATCCGGATGCTGTTGGCTGCCGGCACCCTGGGCAGGCCGGGCATGGTCATGATATCACCACAGACCGCCACGACGAAACCGGCGCCTGCGGACAAACGCACCTCCCGCACCGGCAGGACATGCCCCGTGGGCGCGCCCTTCCTGTTCGGATCCGAGGAAAAGCTGTACTGCGTCTTGGCGATGCACACCGGCAGGTTGCCGAAGCCGGCCTCCTGCAGGTCCCGGATCTGGTTGCGGGTTTTCTGGTCGGCGATGATCTCGTCGGCACGGTAGATCCGGGTGGCAATGGTCCCGATCTTCTCCCACAGCGGCATCTCATCCGGATACAGCGGGGCAAACTGGCTCTCCCCGCTGTCCGCCAGTCGCACGGCTTCCTCGGCCAGGGCCGTGGTGCCGGCGCCACCGTCCGCCCAATGGGTGGCGTCAATGGCATTGACACCCTGGCTTTCGGTGGCTTCGCGCACCGCCGCCATTTCCGCGTCGGTGTCCGCACTGAAACGGTTGATGGCCACCACCACGGGAACCCCGTAGGACTTCACGTTCTCGATATGTCGTGTCAGGTTGACACAGCCGTCTTTCACCGCCTGCACGTTCTCACTGCCGAGATCGTCCCTGGCGACGCCACCATGCATCTTGAGCGCACGCACGGTGGCTACGATCACCGCCGCATCCGGTGCCAGGCCCGCACTGCGGCACTTGATGTCGAAGAATTTTTCCGCGCCCAGGTCCGCGCCGAAACCGGCTTCCGTCACGACATAATCCGCCAGCTTGAGGGCGGAGCGTGTCGCCAGCACGGAATTGCAGCCATGGGCGATGTTTGCGAACGGTCCGCCGTGGATGAAGGCCGGATTGTGCTCGAGCGTCTGCACCAGGTTGGGCGCCAGGGCGTCCTTGAGCAGCACGGTCATGGGACCGGGCGCATTGACCGCCTCCGCCCGGATGGGCTGGCGGTTCCGGGTATAGCCGATCACGATCCGGCTCAGGCGCTCCTGCAGATCCTCAAGGCTCTTTGCAAGGCAGAAGATGGCCATCACTTCCGAGGCGACGGTAATGTCGAAGCCGTCTTCCCTGGGGAACCCGTTCGCCACGCCGCCGAGGGAACTGGCGATCTGGCGCAGTGCCCTGTCGTTCATGTCCACCACGCGCCGCCAGGCCACCCTGCGGGTGTCCATGCCAGCCTCGTTGCCCCAGTAGACGTGATTGTCGATCAGGGCCGACAGCAGGCTGTGCGCGGACGTGATGGCGTGGAAATCCCCGGTGAAATGCAGATTGATGTCCTCCATCGGGACCACCTGGGCATAACCGCCGCCGGCCGCGCCCCCCTTCATGCCGAAGCACGGCCCGAGGGAAGGTTCCCGCAGGCAGACCATGGCGTTCTTGCCGATCCGGTTGAGACCGTCGGTCAGTCCCACGGAAGTCGTGGTCTTGCCCTCGCCGGCCGGCGTCGGCGTAATGGCGGTTACGAGGATCAGCTTGCCGTCCGGCCTGTCTTGGATCGCATTGATGTAATCCAGGCTGACTTTGGCCTTGGTTTGCCCGTAGGGCACCAGTGACTCATCGGGAATGCCGAGCTTGCCGGCAATTTCCCCGATGGGCCGGATTTCCGCCGCGCGGGCAATTTCAATATCGCTCATGATCAGTCTCTCTTTGTTCTGTCTACATGGTTGGTTATGGCCGGACCTCTTTATACATGCCTCGCAGGGTTTCAGTTCCCGAGGATGTCTCCGGGCACGAGTCCGGTCTGGGCGGCGTATTCGCTGGCCGGGACTTTACCGCCGTCTGCACGAACCCTGGAAACCCGGATGGAACCACCGCCCGCGGCAACCTCGAATCCACCGTCATCCACTGCCACCACCTCCCCCGGACTGCCTGTGCCCTCACCCCTGGCGGCATTGAAGATCTTGAGTTCCCTGCCGCCGTGGGTGGTCCAGGCGCCGGGTTGGGGATTGGCGGCGCGGACGATGTTATAGACGTTGGCCACGGGCTGCGTCCAATCCAACTCCGCCTCCTTCTTGCCAAACCACGACTCGTAGGATCCCTCGGCCAGGTTCTGCACGATTCGCGGCGCCTTTCCTTCCCGCACGAGGTCGAGGGATTCGATCATGGCTTCGACCCCCATGGGAAACAGCTTGTTGAAATAGACGTCCCCCAGCGTTTCATCCGGGCCGATCTCGCAGGTCTTCTGCAGCAGGATCGGTCCCTCGTCCAGTCCGTCGTCCGGCCAGAAAACGGTCAGACCGGTGCGGGTGGCGCCCATGGCGATGGGCCAATTGATGGAAGATGGTCCGCGGTGCATGGGAAGCAGCGAGGGGTGGTACTGGAAGGAGCCGTGTCTCGGAATATCCAGGACCGCCGAGGGCACGAATAGCAGCACATACGCCATCATGCAGACGTCGGCGTCGAAGGACCGCATCAGCTCCAGGGCCTCGTCGGTCTTCCAGGACGCGGGCTGGTGCACCGCAAGGTCCCTTTCCAGCGCCAGTTCCTTCAGCGGATCCGTGGGCCGTCCCTCCTTGTCGGGGGCGGTACAGACCGCCACCACGTTCTCGCCACGCTCCAGAAGCTTTTCGAGCACCGTGCGGCCGAAGGCCTGCTGCCCGTGTACTACTATTCTCATCGATTGTTCTCCTCGTGTGGGCGGGCCGTTGGCCCGGGGATGGTCGGCCCGCAGGGACGGGCCGCCATGTCAGATGACGCCGGCTTCCCGCATGGAAGCGACCTCGGCCTCGGAGTAGCCGAGCAGCGCCAGGACCTCCTCGGTGTGCTCACCCAGCAGGGGTGAACGCACCACTTCCGCAGGGGAATCAGACAGCTTGACGGGGCATCCGACGGTCAGGTACTTGCCGCGCTCCGGATGATCCACCTCGACGATGGTCCCGGTTTCACGCAGCGAGGGTTCCTCGGCCAGTTCCTTCATGGACAGGATCGGGCCCACCGGGATGTCCAGCGGGTTGCAGATTTCCATGACCTCGAACTTGGTCTTGGTCATGGTCCATTGCTCGATGGCGTCGAACACCTCGTTGAGCCTCGGCAGCCGGGCATCCGGGGTGGTGAAGTCCGGATCCTCCTTCCACTCGGGTTTGCCGATCACGTCGCAGATCTTCTGCCACACCGCGGCCTGGGTGATAAAGTACGTGTACGCGTTGGGATCTTCTTCCCAACCCCTGCATTTCAGGATGCGGCCGGGCTGGCCGCCGCCCGAATCGTTCCCGGATCTCGGCGTGGCATCACCGAAGGGAATGTTCTCGCCGTACTGGGAATATTCCTTGAGGGGACCTGCAGCCAGACGCTGCTGGTCGCGGAGCTTCACCCGGCAGAGATTCAGGACCCCGTCCTGCATCGGCGCCAGTATCCGCTGCCCCCGGCCGGATTTCTCGCGATGGTACAACGCGGTCACGATTCCGAGGGCCAGATGCAGGCCGGTGCCGGAATCCCCGATCTGGGCTCCCGTCACCAGCGGAGGGCCGTCCAGGAACCCGGTGGTGGACGCGGAGCCGCCCGCACACTGGGCGACGTTCTCATACACCTTGCAATCCTCGTAGGGTCCCGGGCCAAACCCCTTCACCGATGCCATGATCATGCGGGGATTGAGCTCCTGCACCCGCTCCCAGCCGAATCCCATCCGGTCGAGGGCACCCGGCGCGAAGTTTTCCACCAGGACGTCGCATTCCCGGATGAGCCGCTCCAGCACCCCCTTGCCTTCCGGCGTCTTGGTATTGAGTGTCAGGGAGCGCTTGTTGTGATTGAGCATGGTGAAATACAAAGAATCAGCCCCCGGCACATCCACCAGTTGCTTGCGGGTGGCATCACCCACACCAGGGCGTTCGACCTTGATCACATCCGCACCGAACCAGGCCAGCAGCTGGGTGCAAGTCGGACCCGACTGGACATGGGTGAAATCAAGGATTCTTACACCTTCAAGTGCCTTCATATTGGAGCGCTCCCGTTACTGGATGATTGAAATTACTTGTACATGGTCTGGGCCTTGGTGCCCGGTGCGTATTCATCCGGATCCACCCAGACATTCACCACGGCGCACTTTCCGGTTTTTGCGATGGCCTCCCTGGCACGCTGCAGCGCCGGCTGGATCTCGCCCGCTTCCGTCACTTCCTCGCCGTAGCCGCCGATCATCTGGCCGAACATGCTGAAGGGCACATCACCGAGCTTGTTCCCCACATCGCCGCGTTCCGCGCCGTACTTGGCGATCTGGCCGTAGCGGATCTGGTTCATGGCGGAGTTGTTGCCCACGACGGCCAGGTACGGAGCGCCGAACCGCTGGGAGGTTTCCATGTCGAAGGCGGTCATGCCGAAGGAACCGTCGCCGTACAGGCAGACCACCTCCTTCTGCGGATGCGCCAGCTTGGCAGCCATGGCAAATCCCGTGCCGACACCGAGGGATCCCAGGGCGCCCGGGTCCATCCACTGCCCCGGTCTGCGCGGACGCACCGCCTGGGCGGAAATGGTGACGATATCCCCGCCGTCGCCGATGTAGATGGTATCGTCCCCGAGGAACCGGTTGATCTCCCAGGCCAGGCGATAGGGGTGGATCGGGTTCTGGTCCGTGGTGAACATGGGCATCAGCTTCTCCAGCTTCTGTCCCTCGATCTCGCGAAGCTGCTGCATCCATTCCTGGCGTTTCTGTCCTGCCCCCCGGTCGATCCGCCCGGATGCGGCCTGGGCCACGGCGGCGAGAACGGCGCCGGGGTCACCGGCGATGCCGAGCGCGATATCCCGGTTCTTGCCGACGGTGGCGTAACTCTGGTCGATCTGCACCAGCGTCAGGTCCTGGGAGATCCGTTTGCCGTATCCCATGCGGAAATCGAACGGCGTTCCGACGATCAGGATCACATCCGCGTTGGAAAAGGCGTCCCTGCGGGTGCGATCGAAATGATGTGGGTCGTCTTCCGGAAGCATCCCCCGGCTGGCCCCGTTCATGTAGGCCGGAATGTCCAGCGCACGCACGAAATCGATGGCCTGCTCATGGCTCTGGGAGGCCCAGACCTGCTGTCCGAACAGCACTGCCGGACGCTCGGATTTCACCAGGATGTCTGCCAGCTTCTCGATGTCCGCCGGGTCGCCGATGGACTTCGTGGACGACCGGTAATGGCCGGGATTCGGAACGACCGCCTTGTCCGCCGGGATTTCCGCATCAAGAATGTCCCTGGGAATTTCGAGGTAGGAGGGTCCGCAGGCGCCGTTGAAACACTCCCTGGCCGCCATGGAGACCATGTCCGCCACCCTTTCGGTGGAGAATACGCCGGAGGCGAACTTGGTGATGGGAGCCATCATGTCCACATGCGGCAAATCCTGCAGGGAGCCCATCTTGTGCTGGGTCAGCGAGCTTTGCCCGCCGATATGGAGAATGGGGCTTTCGGAGCGAAACGCCGTGGCGACCCCGGTCACCGCGTTGGTGCAACCCGGGCCGGCGGTGGTGACCACACAACCGAGCCTTCCCGTCTGGCGCGCGTAGCCGTCCGCGGCATGGGCGGCAGTCTGTTCGTGGCGCACGTCCACGATGCGGATGCCCTCGTCGATGCATCCGTCGTAGATATCGATGATGTGGCCGCCGCACAGGGTGAAGATGGTGTCCACGCCCTCGTTTGCCAGGGCCTTGGCGACCAGGTGCCCGCCGGAAATCACCGCGCCGCTCTTGTCCTTCTGCGCCAGCGTGTCCGTGGCGGTGTCTCTGCTGTTGTCATTCATGGGTTCATTTCTCCAGATCGTTCTTGATTCGGGCAGATCAATCGAGATAGTCGACGTACTGCTTGATGTGCTCGGCGAGATTCATCGCATGCTCCCGCACCAGTTGTTCCGCCATGGTGGCATCGCGCGCCTCCAGTGCCCTGATGATGCGCATGTGGTCGATGATCGATTCCGTGGCCCGGTCCCGTTCACCGATGGTTTTTCTGCGGATGGCGCGCATGTGCATGAACAGGCCGTCGGTGATTTCCTTCAACAGGCGGCACTTGCTGAGCTCTATCAGCCGCTGATGAAAAAGGATGTTGGTATCCGAGTATTCGTCAATGTGGGCCCTCGCCTCGTGACGGTCGTCGAAGGTGGTGAACATGCGGCGCATGGAAGCGATCTCTTCATCACTGGCGTGCTCGGTGACCAGACGCGCGGCCATGCCCTCGAGCCCCGCCCAGACACAGACGATCTCCAGGATCTCCGCTTTCGACTTGCGGATCACGAAGGCGCCGCGGCGGGGATAGGTCTTCACCAGCCCCTCCTGTTCGAGCCGCGTAATGGCCTCGCGGATCGGGGTCCTGCTGACACCCAGGTTCATCGCAAGCTTCCGCTCATCCAGCTTGGGCGGCTCTTCGCCGGAATAGATGTCCATACCGGAAATCGCATCCTTGAGGGCCTGGTAGACCGATTCCTTGAGTCCCGGAGTCGCCTCCAGGGGTTTGACGGTAACGATGCTGTCAGAACTCATGGTCAGTCGAAAAGCCTGGTATCTGGTATCTGGTATACAACCCTATCGATTCAGACAATGTCCGGAGTTGCATGGTTCAGCCCTGCCCCTGACCCATCCCCAGGTTACGGCGCCTGCGACGGGTGAGTTTCTGGATGACCGGATAGCAGATGAGCGCCAACGCGATCAGGATACAGGCTGCGGAGATCGGCCGGGTAAGGAACACGGTCACGTCCCCGTGAGATCCCAGCAGGGACTGGCGCAAAGAACGCTCCGCCAGGGGGCCCAGCACGATCGCGAGTACCGCCGGTGCCACGGGGTAGTTCAGTTTCCTGAGAAGATAGCCCACGACGCCAAACAGCAGCATCAGCCATACATCGTGCATGGTCTGGGTCGGTGCATACCCGCCCACCACGCAGAGAATGTAGATGATCGGCGCCAGGATGGAAAACGGCAGCGTCAGGATCTTGACGAAAAGCGGGATAAACGCCAGGTTGATCACCAGGGTTGCGAAATTCGCGATGTACAGCGACCCGATCAGGCCCCACACGAATTCCGGGTTCTCGGTGAACAGCAGCGGACCCGGTCTGAGCCCCCAGATGATCATGCCCCCCAGCAGGATGGCGGTCGTCGGGGAACCCGGGATTCCCAGGGTGATCATGGGCAGCATGGAACCGGTGGAAGCGGCATTGTTGGCCGCCTCCGGCGCGGCGACCCCGCCCACGTTTCCCTTGCCGAAGCTGTCGGGATCCTTGCTGAAGGTCTTCGCCAGGCCGTAGGACATCAGGGACGCCGGGGTCGCTCCCGCGGCCGGCAGGGTGCCGACGAAGTAGCCGAGTACCGATCCCAGGGAGGTCGTTCCGATGTAGTTCTTGATGTCCCTGAAATTGCTCTTCATCCTTTCCACGGAAATCTGGACCTTGTGCACCATCACTTCACCCTTGGTGGTCTCCAGGGTCCAGAGCATTTCCCCGATGCCGTAAATGCCGATGGCAAGCACCAGGAAATTGATGCCATGGAGGAATCCGTCAATATCGCCGAAAATAAGTCTCGGCTGTCCGGAAATGATGTCGAGGCCGACCGCGGCCAAAACCAGCCCGATGAGTATGGAAAAGATTGTTTTGGGAATATCATCCCCGCCAAGACCGATAAACGTGGCGAAGGCCATGACCATCAGGGCGAATTCCTCCGCCGGCCCGAACCTGAGCGCGAAGGACGCCAGCGGCGGCGCGAACAGGGTAAACAGCACCACGGAGATGGTGCCGCCAACGAAAGAGGCCACCGCCGCGGCGGTCAACGCCCTGTCCGCGTGCCCCGCCTGGGCGAGCGGTCTGCCATCGAATACCGTCGCCACCGCGGTGGACGCCCCGGGTATGCCCAGCGTGATCGAACTGATGGCACCCCCGTACATGGCGCCGTAATAGATCGCCGCGAGGAAGATGATCGCGGCGGTGGGCGGTACGATGAAGGTGATGGGCAGCAGGATGGCGACCCCGTTCACCGAACCGAGGCCTGGCATGGCGCCGATCAGCAGCCCCAGCGCACAGCCGATGATGATCATCATGAAGTTGAGCGGCTGCATCGCCTCGGCCAGACCGCCCATCAGATGAAGAAAAATATCTTCCACGCTATACCCCGGCGTTCAGAGATGATGCCCCTGAATTGGTGATTGTCCGCAAAGACACTCGAAAGCTGAGCGGTCCAGTCATTACGAATACATCAGGTCGTAGATCGGGTAGAACATCGGTTCCGTGATGGACTTCGGCAACGGAATCTTGAGTGCCCACTCGAACAGGCAGAAGATGAAAACCGGAACCAGGACCATCATGGAAACCGTGATCAGCCAGGAATGCCTGCCGACGAACTTGAGATAGAACAGCAGGAACAGGAACAGCGCGACATAGAGTCCCAGCAGGTGCGTCACGACCAGGAGAAATACGATGGAACCGGCCGATATCCCGACCAGCAGGGCGACTTCCCTGGTCATGTAGGGCTCAAGGTTCCTGGATTCCGGGGTGGTACCGCGGAACCACCGGATCATGGTGGCCACACAGGCCAGCAGCATGCCTGCCGAAAGCCAGAACGGCCAGGCTCCCGAACCGGGCCCCCGATCAGGCACCCAATCGATCCTGAGTTCGGCGCTCTTGACCATGAGCCCTATGGAGCACAGCGCGAGCAGCACTGCCATCAGGAGTTCTGCGGTACGGACTGTCATGGCGGGGACCTCGGTGGTGGATACCGCCCTGTCCGTCATTCAGGACATCGGCGGCGAACGGTTCAGGGTTGTTTTGTGCGGCATACCCCTTTTCAGGGTACGCCGGCCGGCGCGACGGTACACTGCCGCGCCGGCCATTTTCGATAAAAGTTATCGATACGGAATCGAATTACTCGCCGGTGATCGCGGTTGCGCCGACGGTTTCGATCAGCTCCTTGTGCAGGGCGATCTGCTGGATATGGTATGCACCCAGGTCATCGCCGGCCAGCCACTCGTGGCATGCCAGGCCATCATCCGTGCAGAATGTCTGCCATTCTTCGGAATCGAACAGCGTCTTGAACAGGTTGATGTACCAATCCTGCGCTTCCTTGGACATTCCCGGCGGTCCGTTGATGGAGCGCTGCATGTAGTACTCCATGTTCACACCGAGTTCGTTCGCGGTGGGAACGTCGGGATAGGCCGGAAGACGCTCTGCCGTGAACTGGACGATGGGCTTGGTTTCCCCGGCGCGGTAGAACTCGTTCTGCTCGGCCGGGTTGTTCACCGTGGAGTCGACGTGGTTGCCCACCAGGTTCTTGGCCACCGTGCCACCGCCCGGGAACGGGATGTAGGTCACGTCGTAACCGAACTCCTTCTCCATCATCGCGGTCAGGATGGAGTCCTCCTGGCCGGTGCCGGTGCCGCCGACTTTCCAGTTGGTGCCGGCAGCCTTCACGGCGGCGACGTAGCTGTCAAGATCGGTGATGTCCTCGCGCCCACTGTTGACCCAGAGCAGGAAGGTGTCGATCGCCATCCGGCCGATGGGCGTGAAGTTGGACACGTCCACGCCGATGCCCTTCTGTATGACCGGAGTGGTGTAGAAGCTGTTCAGCGTTACCAGGATGGTATGGTCGTCACCGGCCTTGTCCTGGATGTAGCGCAATGCCTCCGCCCCGGAACCGCCGGCCTTGTTGATCGGAATGATGGGCCGCGGCGAGAGGTTCTTCTTCTCGATCAGCCCCTGCAGCAGGCGGGCAATCTGGTCAGCGCCACCCCCGGCACCCGCCATGATGATCAGCTCGACGGGCTTTTTCGGGGACCAATCGGCCATCGCAGGAGCCGAAAGCCCCAGTGATGCCGCGGTGGCAATGGCAACTGGCACAGCCGCCTTTTTTATCTTGGAAAATACATTACACATCAGATTTTGTCCTCCAAAGGGAATAGTTTGATGTTTGATGTCTGGTATATGGTATACCAAATACCAAGCTAAAGAATACTCCGCCTAGGGCCGCTTGTAAAGTGGCAGACGAAGCGGGGTTGGCCGCCGGCAGGACGATGGGTCGAACCGGACAGGAAAGCCACTGGTCAAAAACTGGTTTTTTTATTCTATTCAATTGGTTCCGTAGGATTTTTCGAAAACAAATCAGGTAATCAGGGATTTCGCGGTGGCACCGATCTCCACCGGGCTGTCGACGACATGCACCCCTGCGGCGGCCAGGGCCGCTTTTTTCGTCGCCGCCGTGCCGCTGCCCGACTGGATGATGGCGCTGGCATGGCCCATGCGGGTTTCGGTTGGCGCATGCTCTCCGGCAATGTAGGCCAGCACGGGCTTGCCATACTCGCGGGAACCCAGATACTCCGCCGCGCGTTCCTCCTCGGTGCCGCCGATTTCCCCCACCAGCACCACGAGTTCGGTCTCCGGGTCGCTGCCGAACATCTCCAGGCAGTCGACGAAACCGAGGCCATGCAGCGGATCGCCGCCGATCCCCACGCAGGTGGACTGGCCGAGCCCGGCATCGGTGGTCTGCCAGACCGCTTCGTAGGTCAGTGTGCTGGACCGGGATATGATGCCCGCCCGGCCGCGCCGGAAAATCTGCCGGGGCATGATGCCGATGCGGCATTCGTCCGGGGTGATGATGCCGGGCGTGTTCGGACCGAGGAGACGGCTTTCGCTTCCATCCAGCCTCTCGCGGACCCGGGCCATGTCGAGCACCGGAATATGTTCCGTGATGCAGATGATCAGGGGTATTTCCGCATCGATCGACTCCAGTATCGCGTCCGCCGCCCGGTCCTTGGGAACGAAGATCACGCTGGCATTGGCATCGGTGTCGGAACGGGCCGTCAGCACATCGTCGTAGACCGGCAGGCCGAGATGCGTACTGCCGCCCTTGCCGGGGCGTACGCCCGCCACCATGCGGGTGCCGAATGAAATGGCCCGTTCGGTGTAGAAACTCGCCTGGCTGCCGGTGATTCCCTGGCAGAGCACCCGCGTTTCGCTGTCAACCAGGATCGACATCAACCCCTGCCCTCCTGGACCTGGCCGCTGACTCTCTGGATGATCTTCTGCAGCCAACCCTCCTGAGTCCTCGGGTCCGCGGTTTTCCCGGTCCTGGCCAGCTGCACCGCGAGCTGGGCACCCTCGGCCAGGTTCGGTGCCAGGACCACGCCGGGCATTCCCTCCCGCAACCGCCGGTTGGCAAGTTCCGAATTGGTGCCGGCAAGTCGCACCACCAGCGGAACGCGGAAAGGCCGCACCCGGTTGATGACCTGGATGGCATCGGACACGGTGTCGCAGCGCATGATGCCCCCGCCGAACACGTTGATGAACAGACAGCGAATGCCGTCTCCGCCGAGCAGCAGTTCCAGGGCGCTGGTCACCCGGTTGACCTTGGAGTCCGGCGGCAGATCGAGGAAATTGGCCGGCCGGCCGCCGAAATGCACCAGGGCGTCCAGGGTCGCCATGGACAACCCCGCGCCCACCGTCATGCACGCGATGTCGCCGCCCATGCGGATGTAATTGAACCCATCGCTGCTGGCCCTGCGACGGTTGCCGCTGGTCGGCTCCTCCGTTTCCATCCGCAACAGGGTCTCCTGACGGTAGAGGGCATTGTCGTCCGCGATGATCTTGGCATCCAGGGCAATGCACTCGCCGCCCGTGATGCCCACCGGATTGATTTCGAGCAGCGTGAGATCACGTTCCCTGGCCAGGGCGACCATCCTGCCGGCAAGATCCCGCATGGACTCCGCCTCATTCTCCGGAAATCCGTAACGCTCAAGCGCCGCATCCAGAACCGCGGCATCCGGACCCTGAGCGAGGGTAACCGGAACGGCGGCCACGGCCTCCGGCCTGTGCTTCAGACTGTCCTCGATGCCGGTTCCACCCTCCGGCGAAACCAGCAGCACGAAGGACTGGTTGAATTCATCCATCAGCAGCGACAGCGACACTTCCCGGTCCACCTTCACCGCCAGTTCAACATAGACACGCTCCACCGGCATCCCCTCGGGCCCGGTCTGGGCGGTGATCAGGTTCCTGCCCAACATGCTGCGGGCATCCGCGCCCACGTTGACGAGCGCCTTCACGGTACGGATGCCCGACTTGAGATCCTGGCCCTTGAAGGTCCCCTCGGCGCGGCCGCCCGCGGGAATCTGCGCCTTCACCATCCACTCTTCCCCGCCGATTTCCCGTGCAGCCGCCTCCGCCTCCTCCGGGGATTCGGCAACCCGGCCCTCAGGAATCCTGATACCGTAATCCCGCAGCAGCGCCTTGGCCTGATATTCGTGGAGATTCATTTGTCAGATTTCGTACCGGGACCCTGATGGCAAACGTGCGCCCAGCCGCGAACATGCCATGAATCCTGTCCTCAAAAGCCAGCCATTATGCGGGAATTAGATATTCAGCACAATTTTTCCGAAATGGCCCGATGTTTCCATCAGGCGATGGGCACTGGCCGCCTCCTGCAGCGGGAACTCATGGGAAACCAGCGGCACGATGGCGCCCGAGGCCAACAGTCCGAGCACCCGGTCGCGGAAATCACGGATGATTTCCGCCTTCTCCTCAATGGACCTTGGCCGCAGGACGGACCCGGTGATCTGCTGCCGCTTGACCATCATCAGCGCAAGGTTGACTTCCCCGCGCGGTCCACTGGTCACACCGATGATGACCAGACGTCCGTACACCGCAAGGGACTTGAGATTCTTCTGCAGGTACGCCGCGCCGACATGGTCCAGTATCACGTCGACGCCCCTGCCTCCGGTGATTTTCCCGATCTCCTCGTCGAATGCGGACTGCCGGTAGTCGATGACATGCTGTGCCCCGAGCTCCCGTACGCTGTCGACCTTGCCGCTGGACGCGGTGACGAACAGGGGGCTTTCGGGCGCCAGTTGCCTGCAGAGCTGTATCGCCGCGGTATTCACGCCCCCGCCGCCGCCATGCAGCAGGGCGGACTCCCCGTCCTTCAGTCGTCCAAGGCGGAACACGTTGAGAAATGCCGTGATGTAGGTTTCGCAGACGCAGGCCGCCTGTGCGAATGTCATGTTCTCCGGAATCGTCATCAGGTGCCCGGCGTGGGCAACGGCGAATTCCGCATAGCCGCCACCGCCGATCAACGCCATGACCCGGTCGCCACGCTTCCAGTCCGTGACGTCTTCGCCGGCGGCATCGACGGTCCCGGCCACCTCAAGCCCGAGGATCTCCGATTCACCCTGCGGCGGATTGTAGTTGCCTTGCCGCTGGATGATGTCGGGCCGGTTCACCGATGTCGCCGCCACCCGGATCAGCACCTGGTTCGCGCCGGGCTCCGGCATCCTGGCCTCGCCGTAATGCATGCGTTCGGGCCCGCCAAATCCATCCAGTAGTATCGCTTTCATGATCAGTCAATCGTGGCTACGTGCAGGGAATTCGTGGTGCCGGAAATCCCGAAGGGAATGCCGGCGGCTATGATGATGTTGTCTCCGGACGCCGCGAAACCCTCCCGCACGGAAATTTCCTTGGCCGCGTCGATGACGGTCAGCAGATTCGCATCCGTGTTGGCCACGTCGGTCACCACGGGATGGACGCCCCAGACCATGCTGAGAAAGCGGGCGGTGCGCAGTTCGGGAGTCACGCCGAGGATGGGGGCGTCCGGGCGTTCCCTGGCGGCACGGATGCTGGTGCTTCCAGAAGTGGTGTAGGTCACCGTAACCGTTGACGACAGGATTCCGGTGACCGTCTGCAGTGCGTTGCAGATGGCGTCGGCAGCCGTACTGTCCGGCTCGGGCCGCTGCGCATCGATGATGTTCCTGTACAGGATATCCTGTTCCACGGAGTGGATGATGCTGTCCATCATGGCCACTGATTCCACCGGATATTCTCCCGCGGCGGATTCCGCGGACAGCATGACGGCATCCGCTCCATCGTACACCGAGTTGGCGACATCGGACGCCTCGGCACGGGTGGGGACCGGTGCCTGCACCATGGAATCGAGCATGTGGGTCGCGATCACCACCGGCTTGCCGTCGCGCCGGCAGCGGCGCACGATTTCCTTTTGCGCCACCGGCACCTGCTGGGGCGGCAATTCCACCCCCAGATCCCCCCTGGCGACCATGGCCCCGTCGCAAAGATCGAGGATACTGTCCAGGTTGTCCAGGGCCGAAGGCTTTTCCAGCTTGACCATGATGGCTGCCTGGTCTCCCACCAGACCACGCAGCTCCCGCACGTCCTCGGGTTGCTGCACGAAAGACTGGGCGACCCAGTCCACTCCGAGCGAGAGCCCGTACTCGATATCCGCACGGTCCTTTTCGGTGATGACCGATATGGGCAGGATCACACCGGGGACATTGACCCCCTTGTGACTGCTGACCTCTCCGCGCACGAGCACCTCGGTCAGGGCGGATTCGCCATCGCACTCGAGCACCCCGAGCTTCACCCGGCCGTCATTGACCAGCAGCTCACTGCCGGGGCTGAGAGATGCGAATATTTCGGGATGGGGCAGATGGACGCGGTCCTTCCCCCCCTCCGCCGGATCCAGGTCCAGCCGGAACCGCTGGCCCTTGGACAGCCAGACCGGCCCCCCGGAAAAACTGCCCAGTCGCAGCTTGGGGCCCTGGATATCCAGGAGAATGCCGATGGGCCTTCCGGTTTCCTGTTCGATGCGGCGGATGGTGCGATGACGCTCGGCATGGTCATCGTGCGTGCCGTGACTGAAGTTCAGCCGGAACACGTCGACGCCGGCGTCGAAGAGCCGGCGGATCACATCCCCGCTGGAACTTGCCGGCCCCAGCGTGGCGACGATCTTGGCCTTGCGGTGTCTTCTCATATGAGCAGTGGAGTGATGGGCAACGGATCGCGGATGGTAGCAGAGGAATGTCGCACATCCGGGAATTTACGGCAGACCGGTTATGTATTCGGACGCCGGATATCGTTGCGGCCGGTGCCCGGGCCGGGTGTCGTTCAGCAGAATCCGGGCAACCCCTCAGAAAACGAGATTCAGCATGATGATCACCGTCACCAGAAACATGATGGTCATGATACCGCCGGCACGCATGAAATCCATCACGCTGTACCCGCCGGGCCCCATGATCAGGGCGTTGACCTGGTGCGTCGGAATGAGAAAGGAATTGCTGGTGGCAAGAGCCACCGTCAATGCGAACACCGCGGGATTGGCGCCGGCGCCGATGGCCATGTTCACCGCCAGGGGCACCAGAAGTACGGTGGCCCCGACGTTCGACATCACCAGGGTGAAGGCCGTCGCCAGTACCGCCAGTACCGACTGCAGCACCCAGATGGGAACGCCTTCCAGCAGCAGCAGGACCTGCTGGGCAACCCAGGCGGCAGTGCCTGACTGGTCAACCGCCATGCCAAGCGGTATCAGGCTGGCCAGGAGGAAGACACTCTGCCAGCCGATTGCGCGATAGGCCTCGTCGATCTTGATGACCCCGGAGATGATCATCCCCACGGCCCCGGCCATCAGCGCCACCGACAGCCGGGTGTCCGTAAACAGGATCAGCCCCAGCGTGAACAGGAAAAAGCCGACCGCGTATTTTGTCTTCTCGGGGCGCTCGTCTTCCCTCGGGAAGTCCGTCACGACCACGAAATCGTTCCGGTTGTCAAAGATGCCCTTGAGGTCATTCCAGCTGACATGCAGCACCAGCGTATCTCCCGACTGCAGTCCCAGGTCGGGCAGATCGGTATCGATCACATCATCGGCGCGAAACACCGCCAGTACCGTGGCGCCATACCGCTTGCGGATCCCGATCTCCTTGATCGACTTGCCGATCATGGAGGAATCCGGCGGGATGACCACCTCGGCGATGCCCGCGCTGCTTGCGTTCAGCACCTCCGCGAAAACGTCCAGTTCGCTCTTGACTCGCAGCGCATACTCATCCGCGAACCTCATCACCGCCTCCCTGCGGCCCATGATGGCGATCTCGCTGCCCACCCAGAACTCGGTGTCCCCTCTCGGCGCCACCGTCATTTCGTTACCGTCACGAACCGCGACAATCCAGCCGGCCCGGCCGGCGGCATCGACATCCGACAGCAGTTTGCCGATCAGGGGACTGTCCCGGGTGATCCGGCATTCATAGACCTCTCCCTCGATCCCGTACACTTCCTTGAAATAGCGCAGCATGCTCCCGGATTCGCCCGGCTTGTCCTTGATGACCGGAAGCACGAACCGCCCGGCAATCAGGAAATAGGCGATGCCGCATGCCAGCAGCACGATCCCGATCGGGGTCACGTCGAACAGGTCGAATGTCTCCATCTGCGGAACGCCTGCCGGCAACACCTGGTTGGAGCTGTTGATCAGGTCGTTGAGCAGGATCAGCGGGCTCGAGCCGATCATGGTGATGGTGCCGCCCAGAATGGCACAGAACCCCATCGGCATCAGCAGTCGGGAAATCGGGAGATTTCCGCGCCGGGCGATTCGGTTGACAACCGGCAGAAACAGCGCGGCGGCGCCGATATTCTGCATGAAGCTGGAAATAATTCCGACCACCGTGGAAACGATGGTGATCACCCGGCCCTCGGTACTCCCGCCGTAACGGAGAATTTTCCCGGCAAGCTGCCCCATCATTCCGGTCCGGTCCAGACCCGCCCCGATGATCATGACCGCGATGATGGAGATCACTGCATTGCTGGAGTAGCCGTCAAACAGGCGCTCCATCGGAACCAGGCCCTCGTAGCCGGGAATCAACCCGCTCAGACCGATCAGCACCATGATCAGGACTGCCGCGACATCCACCCGCACCACTTCGAATGCGAACAGGTAAACCGTCAACAGCAGAATTCCCAGGACCGCGATCATCTCGCCGGTCAGGTGCAGCATTTCAGTCAAGAAATTCTCCGAGGATACTGGTGCTTGTTTCGGCCCCCCTCAAACCGGGCCCTCCCCGTTCCGGGGAAATCGCCTCCCTGGCTGGATCGCCGGACAGTCTACCATCAACCATGGGCACAGACGTAAATTCGTCTCGAAATTCAAGGGTTTTGAACCCAAAATTATTTTTCTCCGGGTATAGATTGGATTAGGCCTCGTGCAAGAGCAGCGAGGGGAATCCCATCACGGAACCCTGCATGGACTACGACCGATTCCATTCACTACGACAGCAACAGTTTGTACGCGGCAGGATGATGCAGGATCGTGCCAGTATGATGCCAAGTCATTGTCTTCAAACGGATGTCAGCCTGTGCCTATGGCGGAGGGACAAATGGCCCATGATGTGTCATGCCCCCGGGAAAGGTACGCCACCCTGTCACGCCCCGGGACGCGCCGGGACACGCCGCGTGGCTCTTTCGCGATTCATCCTCGGAATCATGGGAGTCGATGGCCACGGGGCTCCGGAAGCAGGATGGTGATGCCCGTTTCCCGGGACACGCCGTGACGCCCAGTTCACCGGAACAGGTTCCGTCTGCTGCGCAAAAAGGTGCGAAACCTGGCGTTGAGACTGCCTTGCCGGTACCGGCCCTTGGCGAGATGCCGTATCTGGTGCACCCCCGGCAAATCGAGGGGGACGCCACGGGCGCCCAGCAACCAACGGAACGCTGAGTCCTCGTAGGCCTTTTGCCAGTGCGCGGCGGGCTTCTGGTAGACACGGATCGATTCGCAGTACCCGCATGCCCGTGCCACGTCGCCGTGCGTGATCTGATACGGGCCCATTGCCCTGTCCACCGGGCCAAGCCGGTTCGGAAATGCCGACCGCGGAAGATCCAGCAGCGCCGGGCCCGCCCGGCCTCTCAGCAGGATCGGATCCTCCTCCCGCAGCAGGTCGGTTGCATGCGTCAACTCGGGAAAGACAAGCCTGTCGTCCCTTCCCTGCAGCAGCTCCGCCAGGGCATCAAGGCACCCATCGCCGAATACAATATCGGCATCGGTAAACCAGACCCAGTCCGCATTGCTGTTCTTTGCGGCAAGGTTTCGCCCGATACTGCGTCGGAACAGCCGTTCCTTCGGCAATGGCTGCCAGTCCCAGGTGATGCCCGGGACTTCCATTTTGCCGAAGAATTCCAGGACCCTGCAGGTGGCGTCGTCCTCTGGGGAGTGGTACACCGTCACCGTCAGGTCGATCGCGGTACTTTGGTGAATGACAAGAGAACTGAGCTGATAGGTCAGGAAATGATCGTATCGCCAACAGTGACTCACGATCTGCAGATGAAGCCGGCCCCGGCGCCTCGATGGCACAACACGATCGGGATCGACCCGGCGAAACCAGGACGCGGGCAGTCGGCGCGCAAGAACCCGATAGAACAGCACCATCCCAAGCTCGCCCAGGCCAGGGCCCGCGGGTGCCGATTTCCCCTGAGCGACCCGTTCCTTCCCTCTACGACTCACGAGCAAGTCACGATCAGGTGTTCCAGCGGGCTACCCTGCGGAAAAGTCGCCCCTGGCGGACGAAAAGATCAACCGGGCCGGTCTGGAACATGGGCATATTCAGGTAAGATCGCGCAGATCCCGATTCTAGCAAGATGCCGGTTTGATCAGGGGCGATTCCGGGTACCGCAGGAATTGCCCGCAGCCTGCTGCACCAGGGCCGCATGAAGGCTCACTATCCAACAGCCGTCCCCAGCGCTCATCAATCCCATGACACAACCCTTGGTCAAGCAGATCATCTGTATCAACTGGGGTACCAAGTATGGGCCGCCATTCATCAACCGCCTTTATGCGATGGTAGCACGCAACATCACCCCACCCTTCCGATTCGTCTGCTTCACCGATTCCAGCGATGGGGTCAGACCCGATGTGGAATGCCAACCGCTGCCGCCAATCTCCGTGGAGATACCCAAAACGCGGCAGGGAATCTGGCCAAAAGCCAGACTATGGGGACCAAGGCTTGCTGACCTCGAAGGCCCGGTACTGTTCCTGGATCTCGATCTTGTCATCACCGGAAACCTGGATGACCTGTTCGGATTCGGCGGGCATGACCGTGTCATCCTTGCCCGCAATCCAGCCAGGCCGCTCGAGAGGCTCGGGCAGACCTCCGTGTTCCGTTTCCCGGTCGGCAAACTGGTTCCCCTCCAGGAGGCATTCTGCAGGGATCCGGTGGGGATCGCCGAGACGTATGTGTTCGAGCAGCGCTTTGTCACCCGCCATGCCCCCGGGGGAATCGATTTTTTCCCGGCATCCTGGATCCGGCATTTCCGCCGCCATAACATGCGCACCTTTCCGGTCAACTATTTCCTGCAGCCGAAGCTGTCCCGCAGCACGAAAGTCGTGATTTTTCCCGGCGGATTCCATCCGGAGCACGGAATCCGGGGCGGCTGGAGAGGCCGCGAGGGCATCAGTCGATCTGAACACCTGCTTGGGTATCGAAAACTGAAATCCCCGAAAGAGAACCTGTTTTCCTACCTGCGGCACTACACCCTGCCGACCGGGTGGATCGAGGATGCCTGGCGTGAATAGTCCATTACCGGGTTCAATCCCGGGCCGTTTTTTCAAGGTGAATGGCGATCATGGAATGGAAGCTCGGCAAGGCGACGGTCCTGGCCCTTGCCTGCGGGCGGACTGCTCCCCTTCCCGCCGCCCCGGCACAGACTTGCGCCGGACGGCCCGCCACGCTGACGATTCAAACCGTGGCTGGCCTGCATGCGAGGTGCAGCGATGACCCGGGCACCCGGGACAGTTGCCCGTACGCTGGCGGCGGAACTCTGGCGCCTGTTCGACGCCGGCCGGTTCCGGGATGCGCTCCCGCTGCTGTCGGAGGACTTCGAGGCGCACTGGCCGAACACCCGGGAACGCATCCGGAGCCGGGAAGACTTCATCGCCCTCAACGAGAACTACCCCGGGGCCTGGCGCTGCACCGTCCGGCGGATCGAGGAATATGCCGAGGGCGTGGTGGCCGTGACCGAGATCGGTGACGGGAAGACCGGATTCTTCGCGGTGTCGTTCTTCACGGTGCGGGACGGGCGAATCGCCGCCGCGGAGGAGTATTTCGGCGAAAACGGCCCGCCGCCGTTCGACCGCTCCGCCTGGGCGGAACGCTACTGAGCCGTCGCCGGCCGGGGTCGGGCTTCCCGGTCCGAATCAGGGGAAGGCGGGTTGCTCACAAGTATCCAGCTACTGCAGTGAATCGAGTCCGATGCCGGACTCCAGAGAGGATCTTCGATACAGCGCTCCCTTTTCCATTCCCGGCTGGGTCTTGAACCTGCGGTGGAACCAGTAGTACTGGGCCGGGGCGGACCGAATGCCCCTTTCGATCATTTCATTGATGATCGCCGCATTGGCCACATCATCGTCAAGGGGAAATTCATCAGGCGCCGGGAGGTATTCCACGACGTATCCCGAGTTGTCGCTCCTGCGTCTGGTGGCCAACATCAGCAGCGGCGCTCCGGTCAACTTTGCCAGGCGGGAAATACCGTGGATGGTGGCGGCCGGATGACCGAAAAACGGGGCATAAACGGAACGCTCCTCCCCCATGTCCTGATCTGCGGAATACCATAGCGGATTGCCCTCCTTGATCCGCCTCGCCGCGCCCATCATCGAAGTGTGCGGGATGCTCCCCAGGAGGTATTTCTCGCGTCCCTTGACCATGAAGTGATTGAGGACCCGATTCTTCTGCTCACGGTATATGGCATACATCGGAATATGTTTGGCCACCAGCATGGCGCTGATATCCAGGGTGGAGAAATGCGCACCCAGCAGGATCACGCCACGACCCTTTGACCTGGCGGCCTCCAGATGCTCCAAGCCCACTGTTTCGGTGATTGGATGGATACTGCGGGGATTGTCCCACCAGCACATGACCGTCTCCACCAATCCCGCACCGAAGTTCCGGAAGGTATCCCGCACCATGTCTTCCCGGTCCTTCCTCGGCAGATCGGGAAAACAAAGATCGATGTTGGTCCGCGCGATGGAAACCCGGGAACCGGGAATCAGATACAGCAGATGCCCGAGACCGAGACCCAATGCGATCTTGGCTCGGAATGGAAGCAGATTGATGACCCAGAGAAACGCAAGCAGCAGAGCCGTGAAGAATTCAAGAACCCACTGGCCCGGAGAAATTTTCCTGTTAGCGGACAACTTGTTGTAATCTTGGCTTGTTTGCCCCGTGCGGACCGCGAAAAAGATCGCTGAAGATCATCGGGATTCAAGACAAATTATGGCACAAGAATCAGAACAATGTGCCAATGGACGGACCATGTCAACTGACTGCCAGCCCCATCGGCCGAATTGCCGCCCGTACTAAGCCATGACTGAATCCGACAGCCAATCCAGCGGCATGGCGGTCTATAACCGCCTCCTGGGTTACATGCGGCGCGACATGCCGGTGCTGTTGGCCGGATTCGCGGGATTCCTGGTTTACGCCGCCTGCGATTCCGCGTTTGCCTGGTGGATGAAGGAACTCGTGGACAGCATTCAGGATGGGCTCACCGACCGGCGTATCGAACTGTCCGCCCTGATCGTCGGTATATTCATCGTCCGGGGGATCGGCGGAATCCTGGGCGGCTATTGCACGGAATATGTCTCCCGCAGGGTGATCAATCACCTGCGCAGGGAGATGTTCGACCACATCCTGCGCCTTCCCAGCACCTTCTATGAAAAATACTCCTCCGCCAGCGTTCTTGCCAAACTGATCTACAACATCGAAAACGTCGCGGCCGCTTCCGCCAACGCCCTGCGCATCATCGTCCGGGGCGGGTTCACGGTCATCGGCCTGCTCGGATTCATGTTCTATATCAACTGGAAGCTTTCCGGTCTGTTCCTCATCATCAGTCCGGCCATGGCGTTGATCATCCTGGTCGTAACCCGCCGTTTCCGCTCCCTGAGCCAGCGAATCCAGCAGGTCATGGGGAATGTCAGCGAGCGCGCCGGCGATGTACTGAAAAGTTATGAAGTGGTCAAGATCTTCGACGGATACGAGCACGAGGAAACGGTATTCGAGACCGTAATCAAGAAGGACCGGAGACTGCGACTGAAACTGGCGCTGCTGAATGAAACCAGTTCGATGCTGATCCAGCTGATTTTCTCGCTGGCACTGTCAGCCCTGATCCTGGTCGCGATGCAGCCCGCCATCCTGAAGACCATGTCCGCCGGCGAATTCGTCGCATTCGTCACCGCCGCAGGGTTCATCGCCCGTCCCATCCTGCAACTCACCCAGGTAAACGCCATCATTCAGCAGGGCATCGCCGCTGCGGACAGCATCTTCAGTGTTCTCGACCTGCCGGTGGAACGTGACCAGGGCTCCCTTGCGCTGGACGACTGCCGGGGGGAAATCCGGTTTGATCGTGTCCGGTTCCGCTACGGCAGCGCTGACAGCCGGCAAGGCAGGCAGTGGATCATCGATGGCGTGGATTTCCTCATACCGGCCGGATCCAGCTGCGCCCTGGTGGGCCGTTCGGGCAGCGGGAAAACCACCCTTGCACGGCTGGTTGCCAGGTTCTACGAACCGGCAGAAGGCAAGGTGAGTGTTGACGGAATCGCCCTGCCCGACCTCGGTATTGCCAGCCTCAGGGAGAACATCGCCCTCGTCAACCAGAATGTCTCGCTGTTCAATGCATCCATCGCGGAAAACATTGCCTACGGCGCCATGCGCAATGCTTCCCGCGACCGGGTTATCGAGGCGGCGGAACATGCCCAGGTCATGGAATTCGCGGCAAATTTGCCGGAAGGCCTCGACACGCAGATCGGGGAGGCGGGCATCACGCTCTCGGGCGGCCAGCGGCAGCGGATTGCGATCGCGCGGGCATTCCTGAAAAATGCCCCCATCCTGATCCTGGATGAGGCCACGTCCGCCTTGGACACCCATTCCGAGCGACTGATACAGTTGGCGCTCCAGGACCTGATGCAGAATCGCACCAGCCTGATTATCGCGCACCGCCTGAGCACGGTAGAGAATGCCGATCAGATTGTCGTGCTTGACCAGGGGCGGATCGTCGAATCGGGCACGCACAGGGAATTGCTGGCGCTCGGCGGCCTGTATACCGGCATGTACGAGCAGTCGATCGATGACGGATCAATCGCTGACCGGTGACATTTCAACAGGGGACAGAGATTGCGCCATCGCCCGGGATCAAACGCCTGTATCAGCCCCCTCCAATCGCAACCTACGCACAACCTGCCACTGAACCATGACAGATTCCAATACCATAACCCTGCAATCCGGTGACAACCAGTTCCTGCATCCCTGGGAGGATGTGGACAATGTGGGCAAACACCACCGAACGGTGGTGACCGAAGGCGACGGAGTGTACATCACCGATTCGGACGGCAACCGTCTGCTTGACGGTCCCGCCGGCATGTGGTGCATCAACATCGGGCACCGGCGCAAGGAGATGGCGGACGCCATCTCCCGCCAGATCATGGCCCTCACCTATGTCAGCCCATGGAGCCTGACCAATGCCCCGGCAGTGGAACTGGCACAGAAGCTCGCACAGCTGTCCCCCGGGGACCTGAATCATGCCTTCTTCACCACCGGAGGCTCCACCGCCGTGGATTCCGCCCTCCGGTTCGTCATGTTCCGCAACAATGTCCTCGGCAATCCGGAAAAGAAACACGTCATCTCACGCAACAACGCCTATCACGGCAGTACGTTTCTCGCCGCATCGGCATCGGGCAAGGCCCGGGACAAATCGTACCTGGACACGAAAACCGACACGTTCCACCATATTTCAGATCCCAACATACTCGACAAGCCGGCGGACATGGACGACGCCGCATGGCTGGGTCTGAAGGTTGCGGAATTCGAAAACAAGATCCTGGAAGTCGGGCCGGACAAGGTGGCGGCTTTCATTGCCGAACCCGTGCTGGCTTCCGGCGGCGTCCTTCTGGCACCGGACGGCTATCATGCGGCCTGCCTGGAGGTGTGCCGAAAATTCGACGTCATCTACATCTCGGATGAGGTTGTGACCGCCTTCGGCCGTCTGGGACATTACTTCTCCTCCGAGGCAGTTTTCGGCATTCAGCCCGATATCATCACCTGCGCCAAGGGCATCACCTCGGGATACGTGCCCCTGGGAGCGTTTCTGGTATCGGACCGGCTGATCGACGACATCCAGAAAGCCGAAAGCGGTGCCTGTTTTTCCAATGGATTCACCTACTCCGGTCATCCGGTAGCCTGTGCGGCCGCACTGAAAAACCTCGAGATCATGGAGCGGGAGGGCATCCTTGAACATGTCCGGGAGGTTGCCCCGTACTTCCAGCAGCAATTGCAGACGCTCCGGGATCTCCCGGTAGTGGCTGACGTGCGGGGTCTCGGACTGATGGCCTGCGTGGAATGCAACATCAACCGCGGCCAAGAGCGGGAACTGTCCCTGGACCAAGAGATCGGCAAACGGATCGATGAGCACTGCCAGAGACTCGGATTGCTGGTACGGCCAATCGTCAACATGTGCGTCATGTCACCTCCGCTGATCATTTCCCTGGCGCAGATTGATGAACTGGTTGACAAGCTGCGCCGGGGGATTGAACTGGCCATGTCCGACATCGAACGTGACGGCATCTGGAAGGAAGGCTGACCGGTTCACGGGGCAGAGCGATACGGAATCGCGGCCACCCTGCCGGTCCGTCGGTTGCAGGACTTAAGTACAGCCGCGTTACAGGAACCGACGGCAGGCGTTCCGGGTTGTAACGGCACGCCTTACAATGGGGCATGAATCTGAAACTGAAGATCATTCCTCCGTTGCAGGTGCTGATCGCCGGCGCCGGCATGTGGATGGTGCACCTCCACATCCCACTGCTGCATGGGCATATTCCCTATTCGAACTGGGTGTCTGGAGCGATCCTCATAGCCGCTGCAGTGATTTTCTGCCTCGCGGCCTACCAGTTATGGCGCCACCGCACGACGATCAACCCCATGCAGGTTCACCGCACATCCGTGTTGGTTACCGGGGGCATCTATCGATGGTCACGCAATCCGATTTATCTTGCGGACCTGCTGGTATTGCTTGCCTGGCTGATCTGGCTGGGCACCTGGATCAACGTGGCCTGGATCATCGCATTCACCGCATACATCACCAGGTTCCAGATTGCTCCGGAAGAACAGTCGCTGCAGATGAAATTCGGGGAAGAGTGGCAGCGCTATCGCACCCGGGTACGGCGCTGGCTGTAGGCCGCAGAACTGCCCACGGGATCGGTCGGGCGGATCGGCCGCCCAGATTCCGTATTATACTCTTCGGCTATCGATCACCCGTACAGGCCACCATGTCAGACCATGTCCTTTCCAGCACGGATGGTGCGCCAAAGGCGAGCAGGCAACAGCAACTCATCGACGCGGCGATAGCCTGCATCCACCAGCAGGGCCTGGAAGGAACCACCGTTGCCGGCATCACCCGTGCGGCGAAACTTCCCGCCGGCTCCGTGCGTTCGCATTTCGGTACCAAGGACAGGCTGCTCCTTGCGGTGCAGACGTCCATCCGGGACGAATTCCGAACGGGTCTTGCCGAAGCGGTCCATGGGTTGAAGGACCCGGAAGAGATCCTGGATCGGATCATCGGCTTTCATTTCGATCTCCTCGCCTCGGGAGCGGAAAAAACAGGGGCCTGGTGCGCATTTTCCGGCACCAGGTACCTCAACGGTGACGATCGCGGGACATGCGGCATGTTCGGAAAGGAAGCTCGTGACATGCTCGAGGAAAATCTCTCGGCCCTCTGCCGGCAGATGCCCGGCACCCGTATGAACCCCGCGGTACTGGCAAGGGGCCTGGAAGGAATGATCAGCACCTGCCTGCGGGATTGCCTGAATTCCCAGGATGCTCTTGATCCGGCGGATGCGGTCATGCTGTGCCGCACCTACCTGGCTTCGCTGTTTCCGGGCCGGTTTTCCGGTGCCAGGCCGCCCGGGGCGGTGGTCCGGGGAGAGCGGAGCGACCTCCTCCCGCGCTGGACCTACCGCAATCCCGAGTTTTTCGGGCTTGAAATGGAACACCTGTTCAAGCCCGGCTGGATGCTGGCAGGCCATGTCAGTGACGTTGCGCAGCCCGGCGCCTACCTTACCTTCGATGGATTCGGCGAACGCGCACTGGTGATACGTGGTGATGACGGGCGGCTTCGGGCCTTTCACAACGTCTGCCGCCACCGGGGAGCGCTGCTCCTCAATCAGCCGCGCGGCCACTGCAGTCATGCCATCTCCTGTCCGTTTCACGGCTGGACCTATGACACCCGGGGAAACCTGATGAGCGTGCCTGCCCGCCATACGTTCGGACAACTGGAGATGGAGACCAAGGGACTGGTGCCGCTGGAACTGGAAATCTGGATGGGATTCGTCTTTGTCCGCTTCCGGACCGGCGGCGCCTCCGTGAAAGACACCATGGCCCCGGTGGAACACCTGATCGACCCCTACCGGGTGGCGGAGATGATGCCCCTGCCCGGCACCGGGTTCCTCCAGCGAAGACCCTACAACTGGAAGATCATCCACGACATCGACAACGAGGGCTACCATGTGCCCGTGGGGCACCCCGCCCTGCAACAACTCTACGGCCCGACCTACCGGGATTACTGCATTGGCGACATCCCGGTTTCCAGCGCACGGATCAACGAGCGGTTGGGGAGATTCTGGAGCGTGCGGAATTACCAGAAACTGCTTCCCGGATTCGACCACCTGCCCGAAGATAACCAGAAGCTCTGGCTGTACCTCGGCATTTTTCCGAACATGGTCATCGGGCTGTACCCGGACTCCATCGAGTTCTACATGACGCTGCCCATTACACCGGAAAGCACCTGGTTCCTCGGGCGTGCTTTCGCCCTTCCCGACGACCGGCGCGAAGTGCATGCGGTGCGCTATCTCAACCGGCGGATCAATTACTTCACCGACCGGGAAGACGAACAGTTCGTCAGGGCCATGCAGGATGGACTTCGTTCCAGCGCATTTCCGGAACAGACCCTGTCGGACAAGGAACAGGGGGTGCGAAACTTCCACAAGGCGGTTCAGAAGGTGCTGCCCGTGGCCCGGCTGGCTGACGAACCCGGGCCCGGCCAGGTCACGGGGTGCAATGCCTGGATGAACCGATGATCAGATGATCGGAGTAACGACTCTACGGCTGGTTCAGGACAGGGCGGCCTGTTGCATTTCCCGTTCACGCTGGCGCTGCTGCCGCAGCATGATCCAGCCGAAAATAATGACCCCGGTGGTGATCGCAAGGATGATGATCGTCGCCAGGGCATTGATGTCGGGCCTGAGCCCGAGCCTGATCCGGGAATAGATCAGGATCGGCAGCGTATTCGATCCGGGTCCGGTGGTGAACGAGGCGATCACAAGGTCATCCAGCGACAGGGTGAACGCCAACAGCCAGCCCGCCAGCATTCCTGGAGCCAGCCGTGGCAGGGTGATGTCCAGCAGCACCCTGAACGGCCTGGCGCCGAGATCCGAGGCGGCCTCTTCCAGATCTTCCGACATGCCGGTCAGCCGGGACTGTACGATGACCGCCACATAGGCCATCGAGAAAGTGATATGGGCGATGGTGATGGTGGTGAATCCGCGTTCCGCCGGCCATCCGATCAGGCCCTGCAGGCCGATGAACAGCAGGAGCAGGGAAAGACCGGTAATCACTTCGGGCATGACCAGGGGTGCGGTGATCATCCCGGTAAACAGCGTGCGCCCCCGGAAGCGGCCGAACCGCACCAGGGCGAGACCTGCCAGGGTTCCCAGCGCCATGGCAAAGGAGGCGTTGACAAAGGCGATCTTGAAGCTGAGTGCCGTGGCCGCCCAGACGTCCTCGCTCTGGAACAGCACCTTGTACCACCGCAGTGAAAACCCGCCCCAGATGGGAACAATCCTCGAATGGTTGAAGGAATAGAAGATCAGCAACACCATCGGGATATAGAGGAACGCCAGGCCGAAGCACAGCGAACTGAACAGGAACCGGGAACGTTTCGGGCTCATCTACCCCGCCGCCTTCGACTGGAAATGCTGGTACAGCATCATCGGCAATACCAGCAGGAGGAGCAGGACAATGGCCACCGCCGATGCCACCGGCCAGTCCGTGTTGGCGTTGAACTCGTTGTAGAGCACGCGGCCGATCATCAGCACGTTGCCGCCGCCCAGGAGGTCCGGGATCACGTATTCCCCGGTGGCCGGAATGAACACCAGCAGCGATCCCGCCACGATTCCCGGCACGGTCAGGGGCAGCACCACGGTCAGGAACGTGGTCACCGGCCTCGCCCCGAGATCCGACGCCGCCTCCAGCAGGCTGATGTCCAGCTTTTCCATGTTGGCGTACAGCGGCAGGATCATGAACGGCAGATAGGTATAGACAATGCCGACGTACACCGCGAACTCGGTGTACAGCATCCGCACCGGCGACTCGACGATACCGAGCCAGATCAGCAGGTCGTTGATGGTGCCCTGGTCCGCGAGCAGGCCCATCCAGGCGTAGACCCTGAGAAGAAACGAGGTCCAGAACGGCAGGATGATCAGGAGCAGGAGGATGTTCCGTACCGTCGGTGTCGAACGCACGATGGCGTAGGCGATCGGGTAGCCGATCAACAGGCACAGAACGGTGGAACTGGTGGAGATCTTCAGGGAGTTGAGGTAGGTGTTGAGATAGAGGCTGTCCTCCCAGAGATACCGGAAGTTATCGAAGAGCAGCCTGATGATGGTGGCGCCGGCCTCGTCGGTGCCGAACATCGGCGTGAACGGCGGCGAGGCGATCCTGAGCTCCGCCAGGCTGATCTTGAGCACCATGAAGAATGGCGCCAGAAAAAAGATCAGCAGCCAGACATACGGCACGAGGACAACCAGCAACTTCCAGCTGGCCTGGAGCCGCTCCACCATGTGACCGAAGCCGGAACTTTGCATGGCCTAACGCGTGAGGACCACGCCGGCCTCGGGCACCCAGCCGATGTAAACCGTCTCGTCCCAGTCAGCGACATGCCGGCCGTCCCGGGGGCGACGCAGGTTCGGATGGGTGATTTCCAGGCGCATTTCAGGATTGACCCGGATGCGGTAGGTGGAACTGTCGCCGTAGTATCCGATGTCCTCCACGCTGCCCCGGATCGAATTCAGGCTGCTGTCATCGAAAGGATCCGTCGAGATCCGCATTTTCTCCGGCCGCACCGCCACCCAGACCTGCATGCCTTCCCGGAGCGATGCGGTGTGCTCCGCCTTGAGGGGTTCCGGCAGGCCTTCCACGTCAATGCTGGCAACATCCCCTTCATGGCCCGCCACCCGGCCCTCGAACATGTTGGCGGAACCGATGAAGTCGGCCACGAACCGCGATTCCGGGAATTCGTATATTTCAGTCGGTGTCCCGATCTGCTGAAACCAGCCATGATCCATCACCGCAATACGGGTGGACAGGGTCATGGCCTCCTCCTGGTCATGGGTGACGACGATGAAGGTGACACCCAACTGATCCTGGATATTCATGAGTTCATACTGGGTCTGCTCACGCAGCCGCTTGTCAAGCGCGCCGAGAGGCTCGTCCAGCAACAGCACCTTGGGGTTCTTCACCAGCGACCGGGCCAGGGCCACGCGCTGTTTCTGGCCGCCGGAAAGCTGGTGCGGCTTGCGTTTCCTGAACGCGGCAAGCTCCACCATCTCCAGCATGGCATCCACGCGGGTCCGGATTTCCTCCCTGGCCACACCGTCCCGCTTCAGGCCGTAGGCGACATTCTGTTCCACCGTCATGTGCGGAAACAGCGCATAGGACTGGAACATCATGTTCACGGGCCGCTCATAGGGCGGAACATCCTGCATGTCCTCGCCATCGATGACGATTCGGCCGCTTGTGGGAGATTCGAAGCCGGCAATCATTCGCAGCAGCGTGGTCTTGCCGCAACCGGAACCGCCGAGAAGGGCGAACAGTTCCCCCTTGTAGATATCCAGGTCCACGTTGTCCACCGCCACAAACGCGCCGAATTGCTTGGTCACGCCCTGGATGCGGATAAAGGGCTTCTCCTCGGGATCCAGCCAGGGCTGGTGAGTCAGGGTGTGATGGGATTCAGTGTTCACGCGTCCCCCCTTCAGGGTACGGAAATTGGGGCTGCAGGGAGTTCAGCGTGGCGTGCCCCTGTGCACGCCACGCTGTTTTCAACTCCTTTCGCAGGCAAATCAGTTGCCGGACTTGAAGTTGGTCCAGGTCCGGGTCCTGACGCGTTCGATACGCGGCGGCACCGGTTTCAGGGAATACATCATCTCCACCGCCTCCTGGGACGGATAGGCGGCGGCGCTGCCGGTCACCGCCTCGTCCACCATTGGAAAGGCATCGGCGTTCGCGGTTGCGTACCAGGTGTAGTTGCTGTCCGCGGCAGCCACATCGGGGCGCATCATGTAATTGAGGAACAGGTGGGCATTCTCAATGTTCTTGGCATCCGCGGGAATCACCCAGCCGTCCACCCAGACGTTGGCGGCGCCGTCACCGGCCGGCAGGAAAAAGTCCAGCACCACGCCGGTATTGGCCTCTTGCGCGCCGGACATGGCCAGGAGGCCGTCCGGTCCCCAGGTCACCGCCACACAGAACTCCTTCTGCGGCATGCGCTGGTAGGCATAGTTGTCGAAGGTCTTGATGTACGGGCGAACCTTGAGAAGCATCTCCTCCGCCTTGGCGTAGTCATCCGGGTTGGTGGAGGAAGGATCCAGTCCGAGGTAGGCCAGGGCCATGGGAACGACGTCGGTCGGAGAATCGAGGAACGACACGCCGCACTTGGCCAGCTTCTCCATGTTTTCCGCCTTGAAGATCAGGTCCATGGAACCGATCGGCGCGTCGGGAAACACCTCCCGGACGTACTCCTCGTTGTAGGTCACTCCGTGGGTGCCCCACATGAAAGGAACCATGTAGTTGTTTCCCGGATCCTTCTCCGAGGCAAGGGAATCCAGGACGTCCTTGCGCATGTGCTTGAAATTATCCAGCTTGGACTTGTCCAGGGGCTGGAGTATCCCGGCGGGAATCATCCGTGCAACCGGGGTGCTGGAATGGCTGACCACGTCATAGCCTGAATTGCCGGCCAGCAGCTTCGAGTCGATGGCCTCCACCGAGTCGTAGGTGTCGTAGGTGACATCGATGTTGAACTCCTTCTCAAAATTGGCAATGGTCTCCTCGCCGATGTACTCCGCCCAGTTGGTCACGAACAACTCCCCTTCCGCCAGGGCCAGGTTGCCGGTCAGCAGGACCGCCAGGGCGCTCCCCAGTAGGATGGATTTTTTCGGGCTGCTGTTGGTGTTGCTTTCTATTGTTTGATTCAGGATTTTCATTGACATTGCCACCTCGGGACTTATGTAAGGACCGAGGCAGTATAATTCGATCATTGTCAGTTTTCTATAACGACTGACGATTCCCTATCTCCCCCAAAGGATTTGATCTTGAAGCCGCGCCGCTGGAAATTGATTGCAGCCTGCCTGCTGGCCATGTCGGCGGGCATCCTGACAGCCACCTGGGAAAACGGGCTACCCTGGCTCCGGCAGGCACCCCCCGAGGTCCAGGGGTTTTTCTGGCCTGAGCAGAAGGCGCTGGTCCCATTCGAGATGGTCGATCACCGGCACGATCCCTTCACCCTCGAGGATCTGGAGGGACAATGGACCCTCATGTTTTTCGGTTACACGTACTGTCCGGACATCTGCCCGGTGACCATGTCGGTGCTGAGGGAGACGGTGGCGTCCTATCATGACCGGGCGCCTGAACCACTGTCCGATATGCAGGTGGCCTTCGTATCCGTGGACGGGGAGCGGGACACGCCGGACCACCTTGCCGCCTATATCCGTTTTTATGACGAGAACTGGATTGCCGCGTCAGGGGACCGGGACCAGGTGGACAGCCTGACTGTGCAATTGGGTGTTCCCTATGAAATCGACGAGCACGAGCCGGGCGCCCTGAACTACCTGGTCTCGCACCCCGGAAGCCTGTTTCTCGTCTCCCCGGACACGAAGCTGGCGGCGCTGCTGCAGCCCCCGCTGGATGCCGAGGGGTTGGCGGACGACCTGATTGAAATACGCCGTTTCATGGCCCGGGGCTGACCGGCATCGGCGTATCCGGGGTATTCCTCCTTTCGGCGAAAAATTCATCCAGCAGCGCCGCAGCCTCCCTGCGCAGCACGCCGGAGACGATCCGCGTGCGATGATTCGCAAACGGTGAGTCTAGAAGGTTCAGCGCACTGCCCGCGGCGCCGTAGCGCGGGTCCGGGGCCGCATAGACAAGACGCGCGATGCGGGCATGCAGCAAGGCGCCGGCGCACATGATGCAGGGTTCCAGCGTGACATAGAGGTCGGCACCCTGGAGCCGATAGTTTCCCAGACGCATCGCGGCATCCCGAAGGGCGTTCATCTCGGCATGGGCGGTGGGATCGTGATCGGATACGGAGCGGTTGTGACCCCTGCCGATCACCTCACCCTCCAGGACCACGACCGCCCCGACCGGCACCTCGCCTGCGGAGCCGGCCTTGCCGGCTTCCTCCAGGGCCATGACCATGAATTCCTTGTCCAGCAGCTCACTCATCGAGAATCTGCAGTTCCGGTCATTTTCGGTTGCCCGAAGAGGATTTCCGTAGCGGTAATCGGATCACCCGATTCCGGACAGCCCCAGGGGAGCACTGCTTTCCGGCCCGCATGGACCGAATCTCTCCAGATCCGAATACTTCCGGACGCGCCAAACCGTGACGCCGGCAGAGTTCGGCCAGTTCCTGTATGTTGTCAGCAGTGAGTAGGTGCATTCTCAATACCCCATGATCATGGAGTAAGCCGGGGTTTCGTCAGGATTACTGCAAATGGGGCATTCCGAATCCTCGTTGCAAGTATACTGATTTGCCGTTACGGCTTCATTCAGCAAGGTCGCAAAGGAATTGCTGCCGGATTTTTCATGCTCCATGATCCGGCATGGGGATCAGGACGGTGGAACAGGGGAGTTCTTGCCGATTGCCCAAATCCCCAGGGAGGAACACACATGAAACTGCATGCACATTCTCCCCCGCTATGCACCAAGGTTTCTGCCCCGGTATGCGTCTTAAGGGACAGGTAACCGATCAAATCAATCCGTCATGACGAACATCCCCGTAAAACTGACCGCGATATTCCTGATCTTCATGTTTCCGGCACAGATGTTTGCGAGCGGCCAGATGGAACCGTTTGGGCCATACTGGATCGTGGTGGAAAACCAGGATTGCCAGGTTCAGAACCCCTACCCCGAGCCGGGAGAGACCTTCACATGGTCGGGAGGATGTGTCGATGGCAAAGCCGAAGGAGAGGGGCGGCTGATCTGGCGTTCATCGTATGGCAGTACGGAAACCTACGAAGGCGGCATGAAAGCGGGAGCGTTTTACGGTTACGGGGTTCTGACATGGTCAGGCGGCCGTTATGAAGGGGAGTTTCGTGGTCGACAGGCACATGGCAATGGGGTTGCCAGCTATGAGTCCGGCCTCGAGTATGCAGGCGAATGGCGCAACGGCTGCCTCGGCGATCAGAACAGCGTGTGGGCAACTCTCGGCGCCACGCCCGAAGAATGTGGTTTCTAGTAGCAGGCGGCGGTTCCGCTTTACCAGAATACGTGATCGTGATCCGGCGAAGAAAGCGCTGCCAATCGATACGAAATGCACCGGCTCAAACAGTGAATCATCTCTTCTCCAAACCAAGCACGGTCGGCTCGACTGCGGTCAATTCGTACCGGGTTGTTCTGCCGCCACCCGGTAGCGGCACGATGATCCCTTTGGCAACCAGATCTGAAAGGTCACGACTTGCTGTTCGATTGGGACACTTGGTGATCGCTTCATATTTTCTTGTCGTTATCCCGCCCTCAAAAGACGCGCGGCCTTCAGCAAATACGCGCGACACCATCCTGGCCTGCCGGCCATTCAACTGATCGCCATAGGCTTCATAAAATCGCATCTTGGCCAATACAAAATCCACTTCTTCCCTGGCAATTTCCTGTGCCTTGATGATCGTATCGGCAAAATAATCAAGCCAAGCATCAGCATCCAGGCTTCCACGACTCGCTTTTTCCAACTGCTGGTAATAGGATTTTTTATCGCCCTCTATCGCCGTGGCAAGACAAGCCGTGGTCGGATAACCGAGAGACTGCGAAAGCGCATGGTCAGCAACCGCCCGGCCGACCCGCCCATTGCCATCATCGAATGGATGAATCACCTCGAACCAGAGATGGGCAATTCCTGCCCGGGCGATCCCGGACATCCTGTTGCCTCCACCCAGGGGACTTGTCTGGTTGTACCAGTCGACGAACCTCGCCATTTCATCGGGCACCCGGCCCGCCGGTGGGGCTTCATAGTGAACCGTTTCCCGTCCGTAAGGCCCGCTGACAATCTGCATCGGCGAGGGATCGTTGCGATACACACCACGTAACCCAGGCGTGTAGCGCTGCTCTGGCACCGCCATGGATTGCCAATTACCCAGCAGATCGTGTGAAAGTGATATTCGCCAGTTCTTACGAACGTCCACCAGCAGCGAAGCGGCCCCTGCCGCCTTCCGGTCCGAGTGGTCAGGTAGCGTATCCGATGTAATCAAAGTGAGCAGGGATGACCTGACCGATTCCCTATCCAGGTTCTCGCCCTCAATGGCGCTGGTTTTGATGGCCTCGGAAAGCATCAGATCGATCATGGCTTCTTCCTGGGAAGCCATTGGCAGAGCCTCGAATCGGCCGGCAAGACGCTCCGAATTTATTAGGAATTCAAGTTCCCGGGCTTCAAGCGCAGGCCTGTCATAGTGGAAATCCGGCCAGCGAGGCTGTTGCCATATCCATCTCATGGCGTGATTCTAACACTTAATCACGCCAAATTATTAATATTTCTGGCGCGAAAATTCCTCTTTACCAAGCCATACTATCCAAGTCGGCTCGTTTGAACTTGTGAATGGATGCAAACAACTCTGAAGCAGCTCTGAAGTCAAACACTTCCGAGTCGCATTCCGAGTCGCACCCTGGCCTCGTCGAAGGAAACCTCCCTCCCTGCCTCCAGATCTGCTAGTCCGGCGACAACCGCGCGCATGAATTTGCGCTCCTCCTCGGTCTTCTCGTAATCGGCCACCGACTGAATTACAGCGACACCCCTCCCCCGGCTGGTGAGCAGTACCGGGCGGTGTGTCTCGGTCGTGTGTTTCACTACACGTCCAGGATTCACCTTCAGGTCGGTCAGAGGAACCAGATCCTCGGAAAATTTAATCGTCATCAATTACCTCCAAAAGACCATTCGACAGGACCAATTAACACCTGACAAAGACCTATCAAGAATACACCCGAACGCGCGCTGGAGGATGGGTACCCCCGGCGAGCCATCCTGCTGGGAAAGGAGTCCAATTACCAGGGATTCCGCACCGAAAAACGCCGGGACATGCCAGACAGCCTGGATTGTTCATTCTGCTCCCGGTCGTTTGTCTGGTAAAAAATTGAATTTCTTTCATTAAAATCAAGACTCTACCCATACAATCTTTTTTGGTTAACCAGAGGTGGCCCAGCAGTCAATCACTCGACTGCACTATTTTTATAAAAGGTAATATATTACCTATAAAAAACGAAAAACCAATTAAACAGTAATTTATTACCTATTGTAAATTTGACTCAGATAAAATTTAATCTATACTTAAAAGGAATAAATTACCCTTTATAGGTCAATATTAATTTTAATAGGTAGAAAATGACCGTTAGAGATATATATAGAATGACCGACCAGGCTTTGGCGGAGGACGTGGGTAAGCGCATTGAGCAGCTACGTCTGGAGTCCAATATCACCCAGAAAGCAATCGCTGACCGGTTAGGCATCACGCCAAAGACATACCGCTCAGTGATTCAAGGTCATGGCAAGTTCGAAACGCTGATCGGGATTCTGCGCGTTCTGGGCAAACTGGAGCTGGTGGATGCGTTTGTCCCCGAGACCCCGCCAAGCCCCCTGGCGCTGATGAAACTCAGGGGCCGCATGCGACAGCGCGCGGCGCCAGCGAGAAAGAATGAGATCGCCATGACGGACGATGAAAAGGATTTGGGATGGTAGAAAAGATCCAATTCGCCAAGATCAAATTATGGGGCGACCTGGTCGGCGCCCTGGCGTTTGATGAAGACAGGGGACTGGGCACTTTTGAGTACACCAGGAACTGGCGCAACGGCGGCGTTGAGATATCCCCCATTCGGTTACCACTCAGCGAACGCAAGTACCAGTTTCCGGAGTTGAACCTGGATACCTACAGGGGACTGCCCGCAGCCTTTGCCGATTCATTGCCGGATGATTTTGGTCATGCCGTGATTGATGCCTGGCTCGCACGCCAGGGCCGGGACCCGGGCTCCGTTACGCCGGTTGAGCGCTTGTTGTATTTGGGGCGGCGCGGAATGGGCGCACTCGAGTATTTCCCGGAACCAAAGGACCGGCCTGGTAATGCCGGGGAACTGCACCTCGACAGTTTGGCCGATATGGCGCAACGCGTCATAGACGGGCGGGTAAAACTCCAGGCGGAGACCGACACCAAAGGCCTGGAGACGCTGTTTCAAGTAGGGACATCCGCGGGTGGCGCCCGCGCAAAAGCGGTCGTGGCGGTCAACAAGTCACGCACCAGGATTCGCAGCGGGCAGGTGGCCTGCCCTGCCGGCTATGAGCATTACTTGCTTAAGTTTGATGGGATTGTTGATTCGAACCGATCTCACCAGACATTTGGTGACCCGCAGGGATACGGTTGCATGGAATATGCCTATTACCTGATGGCCAAGGCAGTCGATATTGATATCTCGCATTGCGAGTTACTGCCGGAAGGCGAAAGAGCACATTTTCTGACCA
>JAJDTE010000201.1:0-23157 GCA_022827325.1 Gammaproteobacteria bacterium
CTTCCCGGGATTCCGCGGGCACTGCTCGTCGACAGCCTGCCGGTGGCGCAGATGCTGGGGTCTCTCTGGCTGATCCAGTGCATAATGGAGATGATGGGCCCGCTGCCGGAACTGCGGAACACGGACGGCGAGGACATCCTGCACGGCGAAATGCGCTTTTCCCTTCAGGGGGATGCGGGAGAAGTGGCGGCGAGGCTGGACGGACTCCCGGAGCTTGAAAGGCTGGATTCCCGGGCTTTCGGGGATGCGGAAGAAGAAGTGGAATGGGAATGGTCCGCGCCGGGAAAGGCAGGAGATGGGGATGGCGGAGTGTCGGACAATGGTGCCGGCATCGGCGCCACCGTGCTGGGACATGTCGTCCTGCGTCCCGGGCTGCTGGTGCTGACGGCGAATTCGAAGGAACGGTGCGACCGCGGCGGGGAGATGCTGTCCGGCTGTCTGGGCGGTCTCGTGGGCCATCCGGTGTCCGCGTACAGGGATCCGGTGAAGGCCCTGGAAGAGCGGGACGGAACCGAACCTCCGGCCGATGGGAGCATCGGAATTCCGCCGGAAGCGGCAGCGGGCGCCATCCACTCGTACCTCGACGGCCATTACCGCCGTACCCTTGATGCTCCACTCCCCGCTCTTGGCGGAAGGACCCCGAGGGAAGCGGCGACGGGCACCCGGGAAGAACGCCGGCAGGCGGTGGACTGGATCAAGCAGCTGGAGAATTGGGAGGACCACCGCGCCCTGGAGCAGGGCACCGAACCGTACGACACCGGCTGGATCTGGAAGGAACTGAAGCTGAAGCTGCCAGACTGATGGCTCGGGGAAAGCCAAAACAGAACCGCAGGGAATGAGCGTGGTGCGTACTTTCCGTCGGGAAGCTTGTACCTGAAAATGAATCGACAGCCGGGGCGCCGAAGCGCCCCGGCCTGTACAGGGTCTGGAAAACGTCCCGTACGATGCCTGAAAAAAATCAGCGGATCGGCGCGGCGTACAGGATACCGCCGTTATTCCATTGCGCGTTCAGGCCGCGCTCAAGGGCGATCGGGGTATCCGGGCCGATGTGGCGGTCGAATGTCTCGCCGTAGTTGCCGATGGCGGTGATGGCGCGTACCGCCCATTGGGCGTCGAGGCCGATCATCCCGCCCATGTTGCCCTCGGTGCCCAGCATGCGGTTGATGCTCGGGTTGTTGGTCGCAGCCCCAGCCAGTTCAGCCACGTTCGCCTGGGTCACACCCAGTTCCTCCGCGGAGATGATGGCGTTGACGACCCACTTGCCGATGTCGGCCCACTGGTCGTCGCCCTGGCGCACGGCACCGGCGAGCGGCTCCTTGGAAATGATCTCCGGCAGGATCTTGTGCGCGGAAGGATCCTCCAGGGCGGCCCGGGTGGATGCCAGACCGGAAGCGTCAGTGGTGTAGACGTCACAGCGGTTGGCGGTGTAGTTGGCGATGCCTTCCTCGTTGGTCTCGATGGTGACCGGCTCGTAGGAGATGTTGTTGACACGGAAAAAGTCCGCCAGGTTCAGCTCCGTGGTGGTGCCGGTCTGGATGCACACGGATGCGCCGTCCAGGTCCTTCGCGGAATCGATTCCCAGATCCTTGCGGATCAGGAAGCCCTGGCCGTCATAGTAGTTCACCGGCAGGAAGGTCAGTTTCAGGTCCGCATCCCGGCTCATCGTCTCGGTGGTGTTGCGGAACAGGATATCGCCTTCACCCGAGTTCAGGATCGTGAAACGGGTCTTGCCGGTGGTGGGAACGAACTTGACCTTCTCGGGATCGCCCAGGACCGCGGCCGCCACTGCGCGGCAGAAGTCCACGTCGAATCCTTCCCAGCGGCCGTTTTCATCCGGCGCGGCGAATCCGGCGAGGCCGGTGGTTACCACGCAGTTCAGTTCGCCTCTGGCCTGGACATCTTCAAGCGTGCCGGCTTGGGCAGTCAGCGCGGTTAGGGAAATCGCAGCTGCCAGTGCTGTAGTTTTCGTTAATTTCATTTAAGTCACCTCACATATGATAGGCACTGATTATTGGAAAATGCGGTTGATCAATCAGAAATGGATAAATCTATGACCACCGACCGGAATCTAGCGGAACAGAGTATATCCCGATTTTGGTTGCCCGCAAAACTCGCCCCCCGGGGAAATTTGCCGGTCTGACCGTACTGTACGCGACAAAAAATGCCGTTTCCCGGGTGCGCCGGGCCCTGCCGTTTTCCGTTCATCCGGGAAACCGCCGGTTCCTCCCCGCAGGACACCGGTGCGGACATCAGCCCTGGCCGGCTTGCCGGTCCGCGTGATAGGAGGAGCGGACCATGGGCCCGGAAGCCACGTTGGCGAAGCCCATTTCCTCGCCCCGCTCGCGCAGTTCATCGAACTCCTCCGGGGTCCAGTAGCGCTCCACGTTGAGATGGTATGCGCTGGGCTGGAGATACTGGCCCACGGTCAGCATGTCGACGTCGTGGGCACGCATGTCCCGCATCACGTCAAGGACCTCCTGCCTGGTTTCGCCGAGCCCCAGCATGAGCCCGGACTTCGTGGGCAGGCCCGGAACGATCGTCCCCGCCCGCCTGAGCAGGTCCAGGGAGTACCGGTAATCGGAACCGGGGCGCACCTTGCGGTACAGCCTGGGCACGGTTTCGAGGTTGTGGTTGAACACGTCCGGCGGCGCCTCGGCAAGAATGTCCAGCGCCACGTCCATGCGGCCGCGGAAATCCGGCGTCAGGATCTCCACCCGGGTCTGCGGGCAGTGACGCCGTACCGCGGCGATGCAGGCCCGGAAATGTCCGGCGCCGCCGTCCCGCAGGTCATCGCGGTCCACCGAGGTGATCACGACGTATCTGAGCCCCATCAGGGCGATGGTTTCCGCGAGACGTTCCGGCTCCTCGGGATTGAGCGGATTCGGCCTGCCGTGGCCCACGTCGCAGAACGGGCAGCGGCGGGTGCAGATGTCCCCCATGATCATGAAGGTGGCCGTCCCCCCGCCGAAACATTCACCGAGGTTGGGGCAGGCGGCCTCCTCGCACACGGTATGCAGTCCCTGTGACCTGAGGATCCTTTTCAGGTCGGCAACCTCCGGTGTGCCCGGGAAGCTCGCCCGGATCCATTTCGGCTTGCGCAGCCGTTCCGAGCGCGGCCTGACCTCCACCTTGACCGGGATGCGCGCGGTCTTGTCGGCCCCGCGGAGCTTCTGCCCCCGGACCACCGGCCTTGGCCGCGCCGTGGTTCCGCCCTTCGCTGCGGTTCCGGAGTGTTTCGCGGGTGCGTCGTGTTCGTCCATCAGCGATCCCCTTCGCCGGATTCCGTCTCTTCGTAGGCGGACAACGGCGGACAGGTGCAGACCAGGTGGCGGTCGCCGTGGACATTGTCCACCCGGCCCACCGGCGGCCAGTACTTGTTTTCCCGCATCTCCCTGGTGGGGAAGAATGCCCGCTGGCGGCTGTAGGGCAGGTCCCACTCGTCTTCCACCAGCAGGTGGTAGCTGTGGGGCGCGTTCTTCAGCAGGTTGTTTTCACGGTCCGCCGTGCCATCCTCTATTTCCCGGATTTCCCCGCGGATCCGGATCATGGCTTCGCAGAAACGGTCGATCTCCTCCAGGGATTCGCTCTCCGTGGGCTCGATCATGAGGGAATCCGGGACCGGCCAGGACATCGTCGGGGCATGGAATCCGTAATCCACCAGGCGCTTGGCCACGTCCTCCACGGTGATGCCGCTGGTGGTCTTGAGCGGGGCCAGATCCACCACGCATTCGTGGGCCACCCGGTCGTGGTTGCCGCGGTAGACCACGGGGAAGTGGGGGTCCAGCTTGTGGGCGATGTAGTTCGCATTGAGGATTGCCACCCTGGTGGAGCGCTTGAGGCCGTAGGTGCCGAGCAGCTTGATGTAGGCCCAGGAAATGATCAGGATCAGGGGCGAGCCCCAGGGAGCCGCGGATACCGTCCCGAGGGGACTGGAGCCGTGGTTGTTGCAACTGACCACGGGATGGTCCGGCAGGAACGGCACGAGGTGCTCGCGCACCCCGATGGGGCCCATGCCGGGTCCGCCGCCGCCGTGGGGGATGGCAAAGGTCTTGTGCAGGTTGAGATGCATGACATCGGCGCCGATCTCGGCGGGGCGGCAGATGCCTACCATGGCGTTCATGTTGGCGCCGTCCATGTACACCTGGCCGCCGTGCTGGTGGACGATATTGCAGATTTCCCGGATCGACTCCTCGAACACGCCGTGGGTGGACGGGTAGGTAACCATGGTGGCGGCGAGGTTGTCGGAATGTTCGGTGGCCTTCACGCGGAAATCCTCGATATCGATATTTCCGTCACGGTCGCATTGCACCACCACCACCTTCATGCCGGCCATCACCGCGCTTGCAGGATTGGTGCCGTGGGCGGATGAGGGGATGAGGCAGACGTCGCGGTGTTCCTCGCCGTGGGCGCGGTGCAGGGCGCGGATGCAGAGCAATCCCGAATATTCGCCCTGGGAACCTGCGTTGGGCTGGAAGGAGAAGGCCCTGAAGCCGGTGATCTCGCACAGCAGGGCGTCGAGTTCGCGAATGATGCGCTGATAGCCGCGGGTATGCTTTTCCGGTGCGAACGGATGGATATGCGCGTACTGCGGGTTGGAAATCGATTCCATCTCGCTGGCGGCATTGAGCTTCATGGTGCAGGAGCCAAGCGGGATCATCGAGCGCGCGAGGGTCACATCCTTGGCCGCGGTCTTGCGCAGGTAACGCATGAACTCGGTTTCGCTGCGGTACCTGTGGAAGTTCGGGTGCGTCAGGTATTCGCTGGTGCGGCACAGGTCTTCCGGAATGGACTGCGCCAGGTCGCGATCGAAGATCACCCCGCTGACCTGCTCCGGGGTGGTGCCCGCAAAGACGTGGATCAGTCCCCCGGTTTTCGCCCGGTTGACGGTTTCGTCGAGGCTGATCCCCACATGGTCGCCGTCCACCCGCCGGAGGTTGTAGCGCGCCTGCTCCGCCTTGTCGATGAAGTAGTCCGCCCGTCCGGGCGTCCGTACGATGATGGTGTCGAAGTACTGGTCGTGGACGATGCCGAAACCGATTTCCCCAAGTCCCGTCGCCAGCGCCCGGGTGAGCCGGTTGACCGACCTGGCGATGCGGTCGAGGCCCTCCGGACCGTGGTACTGGGCGTACAGGGTTGCCATGATGGCGAGCAGCACCTGGGAGGTGCAGATGTTGCTGTTGGCCTTGTCCCTGCGGATATGCTGTTCCCGGGTCTGGAGCGCCATGCGGTAGGCCGGGCGGCCGTTGCTGTCCACGCTGACCCCGATCAGCCGGCCCGGGACCGCACGCTTGTAGGTTTCGTGGGTGGCAAAATAGGCGGCATGGGGCCCGCCGAAGCCCATTGGTACGCCGAAGCGCTGGGTGCTGCCCACGGCGATGTCGGCGCCGAGCTCCCCCGGGGGCTTGAGCTGGGTCAGCGCAAGCAGGTCCGCGGCCATGATCACGAGGCCGTCGGTGGATTTCAGTTGCCGGATCTCCCAATGGAAGTCGCGGATCCGGCCGGAGCAGCCCGGGTACTGCAGCAGCCCGGCAAAATACTCGCCATGGGAGAGGGTGTTCAGGTCGCCCACCACGACCTCGATGCCCATCGGTTCGGCCCGGGTCTGCACCACGGCGATGGTCTGGGGAAAGCAGTCCTCGTCGACGAAGAAGCGGTTGCTCGGATTCTTGCCGACGCGCCGGGCCATCATCATGGCCTCCGCCGCCGCGGTCGCCTCGTCCAGCATGGAGGCGTTGGCAAGGCCAAGGGCTGTGAGATCCATGATCATCTGCTGGAAGGTGATCAGCACTTCGAGCCGGGCCTGGCTGACCTCGGGCTGGTAGGGTGTGTAGGCGGTGTACCAGTCCGGGTTCTCCATCACGTTGCGCCGGATGACCGGCGGCGTGACGGTGCCGTAGTAGCCCATGCCGATCATGGAGATGGCGGAGGTGTTCTCCGACGAGATCTGACGTGAGAGCTTGTTCAGCCGGTTTTCGTCCAGCGATTCCGGCAGCTCGAAGGGAGTGTCGCTGCGGATCGATGCCGGTATGGTCTGCTCGATCAGTTCGTCCATGGATTCGAGACCCAGGTTCCCGAGCATGGCGGCGATGTCTTCGGGATTGGGGCCGATGTGGCGCCGGGTGAAATCGTCGGCTCTGGGCATGTCGGCTGGTCCGGTGGTGCGGTCGGGGAAGGGGGTCAGTCGAGGGAGCCGAGCAGTTCCTGGTAGGCGCTCTCGTCCATGAGGCGGTCGAACTCCTCGGGGTCCGACGGCAGTATCTTGTAGAACCAGCCGCCGCCCAGGGGATCGTCGTTGACGGCTTCCGGCGCATCCGCCAGGGCTTCATTGACCTCCACCACTTCGCCGGAGACGGGTGCCTTGACCTCTCCCGCGGCCTTGACGGATTCCACGACCGCCGCTTCCTCGCCGGTGGCGAGGTCGCGTCCCACTTCGGGAAGTTCCACGAAGACCACCTCCCCCAGCTGCTCCTGGGCGTAGTCGGTGATGCCCACCGTCACCAGGTCTCCGTCCAGCAGGGCCCATTCGTGATCACTGGTGTATTTCATGCTCATAACCTGCTCCGATTGCGTGTGATTTCGTGTTCAATGACGGCCGGGGTCGACGGCGGTAACGCTGGGGTACGAACGGCATCGCGGTCACGGAAACCGGCATTCGTCTGTTGCGCACTTCCGCAGCCAGCATGGTCCCCGGCCGTGCATGGTGTAGGGGAACATAACCCATGCTGATGGGTCGTTCCAGCGTCGGGCCGAAGCCGCCGCTGGTGATTTCGCCGAGCGCCTCGCCGTTCTCACCGAACAGCGGCGTACCGGCCCGCATGGGTGCACGGCCCTCCGGCAGCAGGCCGACAAGCCTGCGCTCCGCCCCCCGGTCCAGTTCTCCGAGAATCCGGTCCGCGCCGGGAAATCCTCCCGGGCGCGCCCCGCCGGAACGCCGGGCCGGGGAGATGGCCCAGCGGAGCCCGGCCTCGACGGGACTGGTCTCGGGACCGATGTCCTGGCCGTACAGGCAAAGACCCGCTTCCAGTCGCAGCGAGTCCCGGGCACCCAGCCCGACCGGTGCGACGGCGGCCTGTTCGAGCAGCGCCCCGGCCAGGGAGGCGGCCCGGTCCGCCGGCAGGGAAATCTCGAAGCCGTCCTCGCCGGTGTAGCCGGAGCGGGACACCATGCAATCCACCCCGGCCAGCCGCAGGTCACCGACCTGCATGAACCGCATCCCCTCGAGCGTGTCCGCGTCGGCGCCCACGGCGGCCAGGGCGCCGGGTGAGGCGGGCCCCTGCAGGGCCAGAAGGGCGAGGTCCTCGCGCAGGGTGAAATCCAGCCGGGTGCCGAGCTTCCGTTCCAGGTAGTCCAGGTCCGCGTGCTTGCACGCCGCGTTCACCACAAGCCAGAAGGAGTCCCCGCGGTTGATCGCCATCAGGTCGTCGCGGATGCCGCCGTCATCATTGAGCAGCAGGGCATATCTCTGCCGGCCTACCGGCAGGCCGACCAGGTCCACCGGCAGTTCGGATTCCAGCCGGGCGGCGACATGCTCCCCGCGCACCTCGATCTGGCCCATGTGCGAGACGTCGAAAAGGCCCGCACTGTCCCGGGTATGACGATGTTCCGACATGATGCCGCCCGGGTAGCTCACCGGCATGTCGTAACCGGCGAAGGGAACCATCCTGGCCCCCAGTTGAAGGTGCAGCGGATGCAGCGGGGTTTGCCTGAGAGCGGTTTCCTTGTTGTTGTTCATTACGAGGGTGATCGGAATTCCGGTTTCTATGGTATCGGCTTGCGCCGGGAGGTAAAACCCCGGGGGGCATCAGGTGACGCTGTCACGGTATTGCTCGCACCGTTCGAGAAAGGATCGGGTGCTGACCGGCATGGGGACGCGGACATTTGCAATCCAGGTGATGAGGTTCTTTCCGCCGCGCAGCAGCAGGGTGCCGCGCTTGATGTGGCGCTCGAGGGCGCTGCTCGCACCGCGGGGTATCGGTGCCAGGAATTCGGTCAGTTTCTCGCCGTCGGCCACGAATTCCGGCCACACCTGGTAATACCCCATGTCGGTTCGCAGGATTTCGCATTCCTTCTTGGCGATGCTGACGAAGTCGTCGATCAGCGGATGCGCCTCGGCGAAGCTGTCGTGGATTCGCAGCGTGCATTTCAGGGTGTCGCCGATCAGGTCGATTTCCCGCATGGCCTGGGCGATCTTGCGGTAGCGGCTGGTGTAGTAGTCCCCGATGGGCATCGTGAACACCTTGACGGGCTCCCCCCAGAGTTCGTCCACCCCCTCCTCGCCGCTGTGATGGAGCACGTTCTTGGACAGATCCAGCGCCTCCGTGAAACATTTCGAGCATTGCACCATCAGCGCATTGTCCCGGGTGATGGTGATGCCCTTCTGCTCGAGGTCCACGATCGTGGTGAAGATGTCCGTGGCACGATTGAACAGGGCGCCGGCAAGCATGGCGGCGTTCACGCGCTTGCGCTGCGGATTGCCTTCGCGCTCAAAGGCCTCCCGCGCCAGTTCCAGTTTCTCGCCGGGGGTGTTGATGCCCGCTTCGGTGTGATGAAAGGTGCGCTTGGTCAGTGCGTCGATGAGGCGTTTCTTTTCGGCCAGGGTGTCTTCCGGCGGGGTGTAGTAGCGAATCCAGTACCCGTCGTAGTAGATATGGGGAATGCCGTTGATATTCCGGGTGATGCCGTTTTCCGGTTCTTCTGCATCCGGCGGCGGTACTGTTGCGGGCTTGGAAGACATGCGGGCTCACCTGCTTCCTGGACAGAAGGGGAATTGTAAAAAATGATCCGCCCCGAAGCCAGCCCGGTAAATGGCCGAGAACGACTCCTTAGTGCTTCCGCAGCAATCGGGCGGTCCCATCGAGGCTTGCGCCGATCTTTTCCATCAGTTCGTCCACCTGGTGCCGGGTGATGATCAGCGGCGGGCACAGGATCATGGAATCCCCCATGGCGCGCATGATGAGGCCGTTGTCCGCGCAGACACCGCGGCAGGTGATGCCGGCACTGCCCTTGTCATCGAATTTCTCCCTGGTCTGCTTGTCTTTCACCAGTTCCAGGGCCCCGAGAAACCCCATGCCGCGTATTTCGCCCACCAGCGGATGGTCGGAGAATTCCCGGAATCTCGCCTGCAGGTAATCCATGACGTTGTCGCGGGCGTTTTCCACGATCCGCTCGTCGCGCATGATCTGCAGGTTCTTGAGCGCCACCGCGCAGGCCACGGGATGCCCCGAATAGGTGTAGCCATGGGTGAATTCCCGGTTCTCCCGGTCGAAGACCCCGGCGATCCGGTCGGAGACCATGACCGCGCCGATGGGCTGGTAACCCGAGGAAAGGGCCTTGGCCATGGTCATGACATCCGGCTCGAAACCGAACGCCTGGCATCCGAACCACTGCCCGGTGCGGCCGAATCCGGTGATGACCTCGTCAGCCACCAGCAGCACGTCATACTTGCGGCAGATGCGCTGGATCTCCGGCCAGTAGGTGTCCGGCGGCACGATCACGCCGCCGGCGCCCTGGATGGGTTCGCCGATGAAGGCGGCCACGCGGTCGGCCCCGAGTTCGAGGATCTTCTCCTCCAGCGAGCGTGCCGCCCGGAGCCCGAATTCCCCAGGGTCCAGGTCACCGCCCTCCCGGTAGTGGTACGGCTGGTCCACGTGCACGACATCCGGGATCGGCAGCCCGCCGACCGCATGCATGGACTGCATCCCGCCCAGGCTGGCCCCCGCCACGGTGCTGCCGTGGTAGGCGTTTTCCCGGCTGATCACCACCGTGCGTCCGGGTTGGTCCTGGAGTTCCCAGAAGTAGCGCACCAGGCGGATCACGGTGTCATTGCCATCCGATCCGCTGCAACCGAAGAACGCCCGGTTGAACTGCGGCGGCGTGACTTCGGCAAGGATCTCCGCCAGCCCGATGGCAGGCGGGGTGGAGGTCTGGAAAAAGGTGTTGTAGTAGGGCAGCTGCTCCATCTGGTGCTTGGCCACGTCCGCCAGTTCGGTACGCCCGTAGCCGATGTTCACGCACCACAGGCCGGACATGCCGTCGAGGTATTTCTTTCCTTCGGAATCATACAGATAGATGTTTTCCGCCCCGGTGATGATGCGCACTCCATGCTGGTGCAGGTCGTGATGGTCCGTGAACGGGTGCAGGTGGTGGCGGGCATCAAGGGCCTGGAGTTCGCGGGTGTCGTAGGATTCCATGAAGTTGCTCCGGCGGCGGGTGTGGCGGGAAGTGACCGCATTGTATGCGCCGCCGGGTTCCGAAGCAATTATTTGTGATCACAAATTCCGATCCGGGTGACTGTAGGGGTCCGGGCGGGCTATAGTCAGCACATCACGAATTCCGTGCCTGGAGGTACGATGGGCAGTTCCCGGCCCGGCACGCAGTCTTTGCAGTCACGGACCTACCGGGCGCTCCGCCGGTCGATCCTCGACGGTGATTTCGTTCCCGGCAGGGCGGTCACCATCCGGGGAATTGCCGAGGATCTTGGCATCAGCCCGACGCCGGTGCGCGAGGCCCTCCGGCGGCTGGTGGCGGAGCGGGCGCTGACCCTGTCCGCAACCGGGCGGGTGAGCGTGCCGGTGATGACCAGGGAAAAGCTTGCCGAACTGGTGAATGCGCGGATCTGCCTGGAGAGGCAGGCGGCCATCGATGCCGTGCCGTGGATCACGGACCGGGTGGTGACGCGCCTGGTTCGTCTCAACCGGGCCATTGACCGGGCGATCGAAGCCGGCGACCACAGGCGTTACCTGGTCACGCACCGGGATTTTCATTTCACCCTGTACCGGGTCGGCGGCGGCGAGGTGTTCCTGCCGCTGATCGAGAGCGTCTGGCTGCAGATCAGCCCGTTCCTGCGCTACACCCTCAGCGGCGAGCACCTTTCCCGCTACAGCACCAGTGATCGCCATGTGGAGATCATCGAGGCGCTGGAGCGGCGCGACGCCACCGCCCTCGGGTTCGCCGTGGAAGCGGACATCCGCCACGGTATCGGTGCACTGATCGAGTCCGACTGGAACCGGCCTGACGATGCCGCGGCCGGCGCGAACACGGCGGGCATCCGGACCGCGGACAGGGAATCGGGGTGACGGGGCAGGGTCTTCCTGTATTCGGTGGGGCGCCTACGACTTGCCGGAAGTGGCCCGAGGGGTGCGTCTACTTGTCGACGAAAGCCCGTTCCACGACGAATTCCCGATAGTCGCTCCTGCGGGTTTCCCCGAAGCCCTGGTCGACCAGCATGCCGCTCAGGGTTTTCAGCATGTGCGGGCCGCCGCAGATCATGAACCGGTCGTCCTCGACGGAAAGGGCCGGCAGACCGATATCTGCCATCATCTTGCCGCTTTCGATCAGGGTGTTGAGGCGTCCGAAGTTCCGGAACGCTTCCCTGGTCACGGCGGGATAGTAGATGAGCTTGGACCGGACGCTGTCGCCGAAGAACTCGTTGTGCTGCAGTTCGTGGGTGATCAGCGTCTCGTAGGTCAGTTCGTTGATATAGCGGCAGCCGTGGGCCAGGATCACCTTCTCGAAATTCTCGTAGATGTCCGGATCCTTGATCACGGACAGGAACGGCGCCAGGCCCGTGCCGGTGCTGAGCAGGTACAGATGCCTGCCCGGGCGCAGGTGGTCCCAGAGCAGCGACCCCGTGGGTTTCTTGCTCACGTACACCTTGTCGCCTACCTTGATGTGCTGCAGCCGCGAGGTCAGGGGGCCGTCGGGAACCTTGATGCTGTAGAACTCGAGAAACTCCTCGTAGTTCGCGCTGGTCATGCTGTAGGCGCGCAGCAGCGGTTTGCCGTCGACCTCGATGCCCACCATGGTGAATTCGCCGTTGCGGAAACGCAGCGAGGAATCGCGCGTGGTGCGGAAAGTGAACAGCCGGTCGGTCCAGTGATGAACGCTGGTTACCGTTTCCTGGTGAAGTTCCGACATGGAATGAGTAGTAGCTGGAACATGGACAGTATTAATGGACTCTCAGGCAATAAAAAACAATCGGCAGGGCGAAAATCCGGCATGCTCCTGTTCATCCGCTGTCAGCCATCCATTGCTCGATCAGCAGCCTGGCGATGGAATCCCGCCGGGGAAGCTCGAATTCGGCGCCATTGCCATCCTCGAACTCGCCGAAATCCCGCATTTCCGCCGCGGTGAACCAGCGCGCATCCTCCAGCTCATCCTGGGAAATGTCGGGTTCGGCGTCCATGCTCATTGCCCTGAAGCCGAGCATGAGGGACCCGGCGAAGGGCCAGGGTTGGGACGCGACATAGCGGATGTCGGTGACCCGGATCCGGGCCTCTTCCCATACCTCCCGGGCCACGGCCTGCTCCAGGGTTTCACCCGGGTCGACATATCCGGCAAGGGTGGAATATACGCGGCCGGGAAGCCGGGTGTGGCGCCCCAGCAGGCAGCGCGGTTGGCCGCCTTCCGGGTCCGGCTGTTCCACCAGCATGATGACGGCGGGGTCGATGCGCGGGAAATGCTCGCGTCCGCACTGTCCGCAGTGGCGCATGTGTCCGCCTCTTTGGGGCTGGGTGCGATGGCCGCAGCGGGCACAGAAACCGTTGTTGCGGTGCCATGAAGCTAGCACCCGCGCATAGGCCAGCAGGGATGCCTGTTCCGGGGTGACCACGGCGCTTACACGGCGCAGATCGATGAACCGGCAACCCGGGGCCGATTGTTCGATCAGGTTCTTGACATGGCCCCTGTCCTGTTCGGCGAGATCCGCGGCAAACACCGCGCGCTCGCCGTCATGTCCGAGATAGATCACCTCCACCGCGCTGGCCAGGAACTGCGCCGCGTCCGGCATCTGCAGCAACGCCGGTGCCGGGGGCTGCCCGAGTGTCCGGAACAGGTTCTTGTCCGTCCACAGCGGCAGCACCAGGGAGTGGTCCGAGGCGAGGTGGCCCTGGAGCCATTCCGGATCCTGGCGCAGATCTCCGTAACGCGTCAGCCGCATGGCGGTGTAATGCAGGACCGCACCGCCGGCGAGGTTGATGGTTTGGGGATCCGGCGATCCGCTCCCGGGACCACCCGGGTTCCTGGCAACCTTACTCACGCCTGAATCTGGGTGCCGATCCCGGAGTCCGTGAACAGCTCAAGCAACAGCGCATGGGGCATGCGTCCATCAATGATGCTGGAGGTGCGCACGCCGGCCAGCACGGCGTCCAGGGCGCAGTCCACCTTGGGGATCATCCCGCCGCTGATGGTGCCGTCCTCGTACAGCGCCTTCACGTTGTTGGCCTTGACCGTCTCGATCAGGCGGCCTTCCTTGTCGAGCACCCCGGCGGTGTTGGTCAGAAGGATCAGTTTTTCCGCCTTCAGCGTGGTGGCCAGGCCGCCGGCCACGAGGTCGGCATTGATGTTGTAGGTCTGCCCGTCCCTGCCGACCCCGATGGGTGCGATCACGGGTATGAACGCTTCGGTATCCAGCAGTTGCACGATGTGCGGGTCGATGGACTCCACTTCGCCGACATGGCCGTAGTCGATGATTTCCGATTTTTCCAGGATCGGATCATCCCGGGTGACATGCAGCTTGCGCGCCCGGATCAGGTCGCCGTCCTTGCCGGTCAGGCCCACCGCGTGTCCACCGAAGGAATTGATCAGGTTGACGATCTCCTTGTTGACCAGTCCGCCAAGGACCATTTCGACAATGTCCATGGTCTCGCTGTCGGTCACCCGCATGCCATCGATGAACCTGGATTCCTTGCCGAGCCTTTTCAGGAGGTCGGTAATCTGGGGTCCGCCGCCGTGCACCACCACGGGGTTGACGCCCACCGTCTTCATCAGGATGACATCCTGGGCGAACCCGGCCTTGAGGCTGTCATCCTCCATGGCATTGCCGCCGTACTTGATCACGACGGTCTTGCCCTGGAACTTGCGGATGTAGGGCAGGGCCTCGGCAAGAATCCGGGCGGTGTTCAGGGCGTCGTTGATTTCCTGATTCATGGAAGCTGTCTGGCTGAAGGCGCAGGTCGTGCGGGCAGCAATACGCGGGCGCGTATTCTACCTGAAGCGGCCGGCCTGTACCTCGGATATCCGGGGGATTGTTAGTCCAACTTAGTAATGTCCCCTTTCTCCAATTTTAAAATGTCCCCTTTTGTTTTCAGGGGGTGGAATGGCGAAGGGGACAATTACGATGAGTCACCAGGAGTTGGACCGATTGGCAGTGATCCGATCCGTGGCGGAGAAACGGCTCCGCCAGCACGAGGCGGCGATACGATTGGGGCTGGGCGTTCGGCAGGTCAAGCGACTGGTGAGACGTTACCGCGAGTCGGGCCCGCCCGGTCTGGTGTCGGGTCACCGAGGGAAGCGTTCGAATCGCGCCTATGCCCCGTCGGTACGCCGGGCGGTTGTGGAACTGGTCAAGGAACACTACGGGGATTTCGGTCCCACCCTGGCCTGCGAGAAGCTGGCCGAGCAGCACGGTCACCGTCTATCGACCGAGACGCTCCGCAAGTGGATGATCGCCGAGGACCTGTGGCAGCCGAGGCGGCGGCGCCAGGCCCGGATCCACCAGCGCCGCATCCGGCGTCCCCGCCTGGGGGAGTTGGTTCAGGTGGACGGTTCCCCGCACGACTGGTTCGAGGGCCGTGCCGAGCGGTGTACCCTGATCGTGTTCATCGACGATGCCACCGGCCGTCTCCAGGGATTGCGTTTCGTCCCGGCCGAGACGACCGAAGCCTATATGGCGACCTTGCGCAAGTACCTCGATCAGCACGGGCGACCGGTGTCGATCTACTCGGACAAGAACAGTATCTTCCGGATCAACCACCCCGAGCGCGAGGGCGAACTGACCCAGTTCTCACGGGCCCTCAGGACCCTCGACATCGAGGGAATCCACGCCAATACCCCGCAGGCGAAGGGCCGGGTGGAACGCGCCAACCAAACGCTCCAGGACCGGCTGGTGAAGGAGCTGCGACTGCGCAGGATCCACGATCCCGAGAGCGCCAACGCCTTCCTGCCGGACTTCATCGAAGACTACAACGCCCGCTTCGGAATCGCGCCGCAACATCCCGACGATGCCCATCGGCCGGTCCTGCATGACGAACGGGCGCTTGGACTGATTCTCTCGCTGCATCACCGGCGTACGCTCTCGAAGAATCTCACCTGCCAGTTCGAGAACCGTGAATACCAGGTTCAGACCCGCGGACAGGGTTACACCCTGCGCCGGGCGGCCGTGACCGTGTGCAAGTCCTTCGGCGGCGAAGTGACGCTTCTGCACCGCGGTCAGGAGCTCGAATACCGGGTGCTGCAGGAGGGCCAGGCCCCGACGCCGATCGTGGACGAGAAAACCGTTCAGCAGGCGGTAGAGCGGGCCCGGGCCGAACAGGCGGGCAGGCCCAAATGGAAACCGCCGGCGGACCATCCCTGGCGGCGGACGGCCATCCGTCCTCCAGTACGTTGAAAATCCATGCCGCCAACAATCCATCCGGCCCAGGCCCCGGGAGAACCCGCGGGTTCTCCCGGGGCCTGACTGCCTGTCATTTGAAGCCAGATATCTTCATTCAACCTTTGGCTCAAATCGAAAAAGGGGACATTTCTAAGTTGGAGAAAAGGGGACATTTCTAAATTGGCTTGACACGGATATCCGGGGGATCGGATCCATTTCCGGTTGCCTGCGTGCCGCAGGACGGTGCGTACCGCAGAATGGTTTCTCGCCGGATTCTATTGTGATATGATCAATAATAAATATAAAGATTCATTTATATTCAATCCAGTAACACCACGACTGCCCGCGGACGCGCGGGTATTGTCTTGTCCGAGGAAAGCAGTTCATGTCCAGATCCTACCTGTTCACATCAGAGTCCGTTTCAGAGGGCCACCCCGACAAGGTCGCTGACCAGGTGTCGGATTCGATTCTCGATGCCATGGTTTCGGGAGACCCCCATTCCAGGGTGGCATGCGAAACCCTGGTTAACACCGGCATGGTGGTGGTATCCGGCGAGATCACCAGCAACGCCCAGGTGGACTATCCGGAAGTGGTCCGCAATACGATCAGGGACATCGGCTACAACTCCTCGGCGATGGGATTCGATGCTTCGAGCTGCGCCGTGATCGTGTCACTGGACAAGCAATCCAGCGATATCGCCCAGGGCGTCAACGAGGGGGAGGGCCAGGACAAGGACCAGGGTGCCGGAGACCAGGGCCTGATGTTCGGGTATGCCTGCAACGAGACGGATGTGCTGATGCCGTTTCCCATCACCTACGCCCACCTGCTGGTGAAGAAGCAGTCGGAGGTGCGCAGGTCCGGCAGGCTGCCCTGGCTGCGACCCGATGCCAAGAGCCAGGTCACCGTCAGGTACGTGGACGGCCGTCCCAGCTTCGTCGATACCGTGGTGCTATCCACGCAACACGAGGACGGCATCTCCCACGAGGACATCAGCGAGGCCGTCATCGAGGAAATCGTCAAGCCGGTGCTGCCGGCGGACATGGTGTCCCCGGAAACCCGGTTCCTGGTAAACCCGACCGGGCGTTTCGTGATCGGCGGACCCGTGGGGGACTGCGGCCTGACCGGACGCAAGATCATCGTCGATACCTACGGCGGCACCGCGCATCACGGCGGCGGCGCCTTCTCCGGCAAGGACCCTTCCAAGGTGGACCGTTCCGCGGCCTACGCCACGCGCTACGTGGCCAAGAATCTGGTGGCGGCGGGCCTTGCGGACCGGTGCGAGGTCCAGGTGGCCTATGCCATCGGCGTTGCCGAGCCGGTGTCGGTCATGGTGGATACCTTCGGTACCGGCAGGATCGATGACGACCGGATCGCTGAACTGGTGAGCCGGCACTTCGACCTTCGCCCGAAGGCCATCGTGGAGATGCTGGACCTGCTCCGGCCCATTTATCGGGAAACCGCCGCCTACGGTCACTTCGGCCGCACCGGGGACAACTTCACCTGGGAGCGTACCGACCGGGCCGAAGCACTCCGCGAGGATGCGGGAATCTGAGAGGCACTCTTCGGCGGTCCGTGTGAACGGCGACCGCCGGTAATCAGTTTACAGACAACAGAATCGGGAAATCACACATGTCTATCCAAGCAGCAGAGAAGATCAGCCGGGACTATGCTGTCGCCGACATCGGCCAGGCCGACTTCGGCCGCAAGGAGATCACCATCGCCGAGTCCGAAATGCCCGGCCTGGTGGCCACCCGCGAGAAGTACACCGCGGACAAGCCGCTCACAGGAGCCCGGATCGCCGGCTCCATTCACATGACCATCCAGACAGCGGTACTCATCGAGTCGCTGGTGGCCCTGGGAGCGGAGGTGCGCTGGGCCTCATGCAACATCTTTTCCACCCAGGATCATGCCGCGGCGGCCATCGCCGACGCCGGGATCCCGGTGTTTGCCTACAAGGGGGAAAGCCTGGAGGAATACTGGGAATACTCGCACCGCATCATGGAATGGCATGACGGCGGCGGCCCCAACATGATCCTGGACGATGGCGGCGACGCCACCCTGCTGCTGGTGCTGGGCGCCAGGGCAGAGCAGGATATCTCCGTGCTGGACAACCCGGGCAGCGAGGAGGAGACGGTTCTGTTCAACGCCATCAGGACCAGGCTGAAAACCAGTCCGGACTGGTACAGTTCCCGCCTCGCCAATATCCAGGGCGTCACCGAGGAGACCACTACCGGCGTGAAGCGTCTCTACCAGATGGAAAAGGCCGGCAACCTGCCGTTTCCCGCCATCAACGTGAACGACTCCGTCACCAAGTCCAAGTTCGACAATTTCTACGGATGCCGGGAATCCCTGGTGGACGGCATCAAGCGCGCCACCGACGTGATGGTGGCCGGAAAGATCTCGCTGGTGCTGGGTTACGGTGACGTCGGCAAGGGCTGCGCCCAGTCGCTGCGCGGTCTTGGCTCCACTGTCTGGATCACCGAGATCGATCCCATCTGCGCCCTGCAGGCGGCGATGGAGGGTTACCGGGTGGTGGACCTCGACGATGTCGTCGGCGACGTGGATATCTTCGTCACCGCCACTGGCAACTTCAACGTCATCAACCACGACCACCTGGTCCGGATGAAGGACCAGGCCATCGTCTGCAACATCGGCCATTTCGACAACGAGATCGACATCGCCTCGCTGAAGCAGTACGAGTGGGAGAACGTGAAGCCCCAGGTGGATCAGGTCATCCTGCCGGGCGGCAACCGGATCACCCTGCTGGCCGAGGGCCGCCTGGTGAACCTCGGCTGCGCCACCGGCCATCCGAGTTTCGTGATGTCCAACAGCTTCACCAACCAGGTTCTCGCCCAGATCGAGCTGTGGCGCGACGGTGAGAAATACGACAACAGGGTGCATGTGCTGCCGAAGCACCTGGACGAGGAAGTGGCCCGTCTCCACCTCGACAAGATCGGCGCCAGATTGACCCGGATGTCGAAGGAGCAGGCGGACTACATCGGCGTTTCCGTGGACGGGCCCTACAAGCCGGAGCACTACCGGTATTGATTCCGGGCCAGGTCCCCGGTTCCCTCAGGATGCGGCGGCCAGGAGGGCCGCGCCGAACACCCCGGCACTGTCCCCCAGTGCCGGCCGGACCAGCCTGGTTTTCAGGGTGGGGCTGAAGACCCACCTTGCCGCCTGCTTGAGGCCATGGGTGTACAGAAGATCGATGTTTCCGACGCCCCCGCCAATGACGATGATGTCCGGATCGATCGAATTGATGATGCCGGCGATTCCCCGGCCGAACCAGGTGAGCAGTCGGTCGATCGTTTGCCGGGCAATGGAATCTTCCGCCATGGCCCTGTCGGCAATCTCCGCAAGGGGAAGGTGGAATCCCGCGTGCTCCCGGTAGAAATTTTCGAGCGCCGGTCCCGAGAGCAGGGTTTCCACGCAGCCGGTACGGCCGCACCAGCATCGCCCCCCGGAGTCGTCCAGGTGATTGTGTCCCCACTCCCCGGTGATGCGGTTGGCGCCGGCAACAAGGTTTCCGTCCACGACCAGACCACCGCCCACCCCGGTGCCCATGATGACGCCGAACACCACGTCCTTCGGTCCCGGTAGTTCGGACACCGCGCCCATCCGCGTTTCCGCCAGGACAAGGCAGTTGGCATCGTTCTCCACCACGACCGGAATGCCGAGCAGTGCTTCCAGGTCCGTCCTGAACGGCTGGCCCAGCAGGTGTTGTGAATTGCACCCCCGAAGGAGTCCGGTGTCGGGATCCAGGGTACCCGGGGTGCCGACCCCAATGACGTCCGGCCGAAGGCCGGCCTCTTCACCGACTTCCCTGACCAGGCCGGCGATGCGTTGTAGCACATGCCTGTATCCGCCGTTGCCCTCCGTGGGAATCCGCCGCCTGACGATGGCGTCAGGGCTGTTCCCGGACGTGATGACCGCGCATTCGATCTTGGTGCCGCCCACGTCCACTCCGATACGAAAATCATTCTTTTGAGAAGAATTATTGTTTTTAAAATGTTGTTTATTCATGTTTATATATTCTGTATATCTGTAAATCAAAATCATCAAAAAATCCATCCGTAAGCATACCGTAAGAGGGCTGAAGTGAAAGCATACGTACGCATTGGGTGCTGAATCGTGGTACCAGTTCGGTTCCCGGGGGAAAATTTCCATCGCCAAGCTGGCGTAGATGTATGTGGGGATGATTTTACTGGCACCATCAATTTTCATAAGTGTTCCATCACCTTTCCACCGAACCGATACCGGTTGCGCCAGGGGGGCCGGAGAATTTGCCGGAATTCCCCAGGCATGGTCAGCACGGGAACGGATGGCGCATAATCGACACGAATATTCCGGGCGTGGGCTCCATGCTACCGGGACATTCGGTTTCAAGATCACCATAGCTGTTCGGGTGTGCATTGCAGGTATCCATCGTGGTTGATATCGAACGTGTTGAAAGACGATTCGCAGAGACGGTTTTCGAACTCGGGCTCATGGATTCGGACGGCAACCTGGAGAACGATCTTGACCGGAAACTGGCCGAGATTGCCGGCGAGGATGACGACCACCGCACAGCGCTGACGAAATACGCAATCGAGTTGATGGACATATTGGACAGGATACCCGAATGATTGGCCCTGGAGCCAGGTCACCAGGCAGGAAGAAATATCCGGATGCACCGGACCCAACCCGAGCGGGAAATGTACCAGATGCTGCATCAACCGGGTCTGCACGACAGCGAAGGCAGGTCCGATCCGGAAGCGTTCGAGAGGATTCGCCTGCTGGCCAGGGGCCGTTCCGGCTTGCGTAAGACTCTGCTCGCCGTCGATGCCCTGGCGATGACGGACTCCGCAGGCGGGGCAAATTCTGCATGGGAACCCGGCGCCATCCACGACAGTAGCGCAGTCTTCCACTCTGAAGAGGATGCGGGGATAATTCCTGGCAAGATCCAAGTCGATCTGCATAATTCCGGTGTCGCCTCACGAAACAGCCAATGCCTGTACCTGATTTTCAGTCGCTGATGCTCCCTTGTCTCAAGGCTTTCTCTGTCGGTGGAGAAGAGAAGCTTGCCGAAGTACGCAAGCAGGTTGCCATTTCCGAATCGCTGACCGAGGATGACCTGCGGGAAAAGCTGTCAAGCGGCACACCGGTTTTTACCAATCGCATGGCCTGGGCCGTTGTCCATATGGTGCGCGCCGGTTTGTTGGAGCGACTCGGGCGAGGGGTGTACCGATCGACGCCGGAATGCGAAAGGCTTTTGTCCCGCTCGCCTTCCCGGATCGACATGAAACTGCTTGCAGGGTATCCGAAATACAAGGAATGGCGAAAGAAAGACCAAACGTCCGGTAAGGGCCACGCAGATAATGGAGAAGGCTCGGTCGTCAACACACCTGAGGAGGTGCTGTCGAACGCAGCCCGTGAGTTGAACAGCACCCTGGAAGCCGATGTGCTGGAACGGGTACGGAATGCCGGACCTTCATTTCTAGAGCGGGTGGTCGTCGGCCTGTTGATCCGGATGGGCTACGGTGGAGGAGATCCCGAGAATGGGCGCGTGACGGGCGGTTCGGGGGATGGTGGAATCGACGGCACGATCCGCGAGGATGCGCTCGGCCTGGACGAGGTCTACGTGCAGGCGAAGAAGTACGCCGAAGGCAAGACGGTGGGCGAAGCCGAGCTTCGCAACTTCGCCGGCGCGATTGATGCGGCAGGCACGACCAAGGGTGTGTTCGTCACCACATCCGCTTTCACGAAATCGGCGGTGGAGTATGTCGGCCGCAGCCCCAAGCGGATCATCCTGATCGACGGAGAGAAACTGGCCCAGCTGATGGTCAAGCATGGAATCGGCGTGCGTACGAGACTCATCTACGAGATCAAGCGGATCGACGAGGACTGGTTCGACCAGGAAGCGCTGTAGTCCATGCGCCTGTCGTGGAACGAGATCCGCGCCCGCGCCTCCGAGTTTGCCGAGGAGTGGCAAGAGGCGTCCTACGAGAAGGGCGAGACGCAGAGTTTCTACAACGACTTTTTCGAGGTCTTCGGCGTCCGGCGCCAGTCCGTGGCCCGCTACGAGCAGCATGTCGCGAAGCTGGACAACCGATCTGGGTTCATCGATCTGTTCTGGCCTGGCGTCCTCATCGTGGAGCAGAAGAGCGCCGGACGGGATCTGAACAAAGCCTACGAGCAGGCCGGGGAATATTTCGACGCCCTGCCCGAACGCGAACGCCCGCGCTACATCCTGGTCAGCGATTTCCAGAATTTCGAACTCCATGACCTGGCCGGGAGGGAATCCATATCCTTCCCGCTTTCGGACCTGCCCGAGAATGTCCAGGCGTTCGGTTTCATACTCGGCCTGGAGCGCCGGGTGTTCCGCGACCAGGATCCGGCGAACATCGAGGCCGCGGAACTGGTCGGACGCCTGCACGACGCCCTCGCGGAGGCAGGGTACCGGGGCCACGACCTTGAGCGTTTCCTTGTCCGGATCGTGTTCTGCCTGTTTGCGGACGACACCGGGGTGTTCGAGCCGAGAGACATTTTCCTGGACTGGCTCGAGACCCGCACGGGCGAGGACGGCGCATCCCTGGGTGCGCAACTGATGGAACTGTTCCAGGTGTTGAACACCCCGGAAGCAGAGCGGCTGGCAACGCGTGACGAGGACTTGGCACGGTTTCCCTACATCAACGGCGATCTTTTTGAAGAACCCTTGCATATACCGGCCTTTGACGCGGGAATGCGCGGGAGGCTGCTGGACGCGTGCCGTTTCGACTGGTCGAGCATTTCGCCCGCAATATTTGGTGCGCTGTTCCAGTCGGTGATGGATCCGGCCGAACGCCGTGCCCAAGGAGCGCACTACACCACCGAAAAGAACATCCTCAAGGTGATTGAGCCACTGTTCATGGATGACCTTCGTGCGGAGTTCGAACGGATAAAGTCACGTCGCGGCCGGGGACGCCTTGTGGCGCTCCAGCGGTTCCAGGCGAAGCTCGGCAGCTTGACCTTCTTCGATCCGGCCTGCGGTTGCGGCAACTTCCTGATCATTGCATACCGTGAATTGCGCATTCTCGAAATCGAGGCTCTCAAGGTAATTCATCCGGGCGGGAATATCGATTTGGCTGCGGGCGAGTTATCGGTGATCAATGTTGACCAGTTCTATGGGATCGAAATCGGCGAGTTTCCGGCCCGGATTGCCGAGACGGCGCTGTGGATGATGGATCACATCATGAACAACCGGCTGAGCCGGGAGTTCGGCCAGATCTACGTGCGGATTCCGCTTGAGAAGTCGCCAAACATCGTTCACGGGGATGCACTGGAAATCGACTGGGAGAACCTGTTGACGCCGGAGGAATGTTCCTTCGTGTTCGGCAACCCGCCCTTTGTCGGCGCGAAGTTCCAGACAGAGGAGCAGCGGGCGCAGGTGCGCCGGATCGCGGCGCTCGGAAAGAGCGGCGGCACTCTCGATTACGTCACCGCTTGGTTCATCAAGGCAGGGGAATATGTGAAGGACAGCAATGCCAAGATCGGGTTCGTCGCCACCAACTCGATCACGCAGGGGGAACAGGTTGCCCAGTTGTGGCCGGTCCTGTTCGGGCGATGCAAACTGGAGATCTCGTTTGCGCACCGGACCTTCGCCTGGGGATCCGATGCACGCGGCAAGGAATTATGCTTCATACTACACCTCCAGTGTTCTGATCATGGCAAGGTTGGGGCATAGGCTGTCGCTGCGGGAGCCGTTGTCCCGGTCGCTTCTCCGGTGGCGGATCGGGGATTTCAAACAGGAAATGGCCGGCATCGCA
>JAJDTE010000104.1:0-6760 GCA_022827325.1 Gammaproteobacteria bacterium
CTGATTCACGGAGACCTCTGGAGCGGCAACATCCATTTCAGCGCCCACGGTCCCGCTCTGATCGACCCTGCGGCCCATCACGGCTGGGGCGAGGCGGACCTGGCGATGACCCGCCTGTTCGGCGCCATGGCCCCGTCCTTCCATGCCGCCTACAACGAGGTCCGCCCACTTGAGCCCGGATTCGATGAGCGGGCACCGCTCTACAATCTCTATCACCTGCTCAATCATCTCAACCTTTTCGGCGGCGGGTGGCTGCCCCGGGTCCGCGCGGTCCTCGACCGCTATACCTGAACATGCGTGATGCCGGATTCAGCCGCGCCGTGGTGATCATCCTGATCGCCATCCTCCTGTTCGACATCCAGGGCGCGATCATCAAGTTTCTCGGCGACCGCTACGGCATTCCCCAGATTGCCACGTTCCGCAACATATTCGGACTCCTTCCCGCCCTGCTGCTGGTCTACCTTGCCAGGACCGGGGTTCGGGGTCCTGCGCGGTTCCGTTTGCGCCAGTGGCCGCTCGCCGTGCTGCGGGGCGCTTCCATTGCCTGCGCACAGTATTGCCTCTACCTGTCCCTGACCCTGATGGAGTTTGCCACTGCATCCACGCTCGCCTTTGCCGGCCCCCTGTTCATCACGGCACTGTCCGTACCCATACTGCGCCACCATGTGGGTGCCGTTCGCTGGCTCGCGGTCATCATCGGCTTTGTGGGCATCGTCCTGGTCATGCGCCCCCGGGGGGACATCTTCCAGTGGGTCTCCCTCCTGCCGATCTGCGCTGCCTTCGGCTATGGCCTGTCGAGCGTGCTTGTCCGCCTGTTCGACGATGCAAGCACCACCGCAGTCATCAATTTCCACACCACGCTCAGCGCCCTGGTGTTCACTTTCCTGCTGATGCTTGCCACCGACTCCTACATCACGGTATCCAGCGCAGAAGACTGGATGTGGATGCTGCTCATGGGACTTGTCGGGGGCATGGCGGTCTTCTCGCTGATCGCCGCATACCGGCTGACCCTGCCGAGCAACCTTTCCCCGTTCGAATACTTCGGCATCCCGTTCTCCTTCGTGATCGGCTGGGTGGTATTCGGCGAGGCCCCGTTCGAACGGCTGATCCCCGGGGTCTTCCTGATCGTCGGCGGCGGGCTGCTGATCTTCTGGCGCGAGAGGCGCCCGGTGAAGTGATTGGCTGCCGTCGACGAAAGAATCCGGCCTGATCGCAGTATTACGGGTCGTCCCGTTGCCGGAATTCGTCCGCCGGCAAATGATCTTTACCGGTTTCCGAAGCCTGTCGGCATGCGGACCGGCCAGGCCGGGTCACCGCGGCCTTTCCCGGTTGCCGGATTTGGCCGCTGACCGGCCCGGCATACGCAAGAAAACAGGCGGGAAATCAGTGGGTTGACTGTGTTTCCACCTGTATGGTCACGATATCCGTGTCATGGTACTGCTGATGATGGACCGAGGAAGCGAGATGCCGCAACAGCCGCAGCGATATCTCGCGTTCGGCATGGGTCTCCTCCGCCCTTTCACCAAGCAGCGCAATCCGGTCCTGGAGGTTATCCTCTCCAGGAGCGGCAATGAACTCCAGGAACGCGCTTCCGGTCTCCTTGTGCGCGGTGAGCAGCAGGCGCCGCCGTAATTCACCCGTCCCTTCCGCTTCCTCTTCCCCATGCCGCAACAACGTCAGCAACGTCTCCTCGGCGGCGGCTTCAAGACGCTGGGTCATATCCTCTCCCCAGCCGCTGCGGGATGAGAACTCCGAGAGGAACTGCCTGATCCTGGGCAGTTCGGAGATGTCGAAGGGAACCTGCAGCCGGCGGCGGCGGGGTGCGGTCAGTTCCAAGAACAGGGTCATGCCAATCGCCACGAGACCGCCTGCCGTCATGCCGTTCTCGAGCAGGCCGCCGGCGAAACCGGAAAAATACTCGGGAAAAATCTGTCCATTCTGGAACCCCACACCGGCCCAAAAGGAAATACCGGCAATCAACCCCTTGCGGTAGTCGATTCCGTCCTGGACCACGATCTTCATCCCGAGCACGAAGAGCATCGCCAGCAGCACCGTGATATACGCCGCCACGACCGGTCCCGGAATTGCGAGCACCATGGAAAGCGCCTTCGGAACGAAAGCCACGACGATGATCACCGCGCCCAGGGCGATCCCGACACGGCGGGCGGCCACCCCGGTCAGTTCGGTTACCGATACCGCCGTCGAGTAGGTCGTGTTCGGGACCGTGGCGGCAAGGCCGGACAACAGGTTGCCCATCCCGTCCGCTGCCACCGCGCCCTGCACGGCCCGGAAATCCACCGCCCGGGGCCGGCGCCATGAGACCCGTTGAATGGCAACAGAATCGCCGATCGTTTCGATGGCGCCGACGAGTGTCACAAAGATGAATCCCGGAAGCAGTGCCCAGAATACCGGGCCGAAATCGAGATCGAGGCCGGGCCACGAGCCTGCCGGCAAGCCGAACCAGGAAGCCTCCGCCACCATGCCCGTGTCATAGATGCCATAAAATCCGGCAGTGACGCCACCGGCAACGACACCGATGACAGGCGCCCACAGACGCAGCACACCCGATGCCCTGAGCGCGATGCCGGCGATCACGAGCAATGTCAGCAAAGCACTCACCGGAGCAGCCGACGCGGCGCTTCCCTCGGGCACCTCCTTCAGCAACCCGAAGATGATCGGCATAACGGTGACGGGAATCAGCATGATGACCGTTCCCGCAACGGTGGGTGTCAGGATCCGGCGAAACAGCGACAGACGGGTGGCGAGCGCGAACTGGAACAGCGCGGAGACGACGACGAGGGTCGCGAGCATCGCCGGGCCGCCCTTGGCGATCGCCGCCACGCAGATCGCGATGAAGGCCCCTGACGTGCCCATGGCAAGGACATAGCCTGCGCCCAGCCTGCCGACCCGGACAGCCTGCAGGACCGTTGTCGCGCCGCTGATCATGACCGCCGCAAAGACGGCCCAGGTCAGAAAGTCTTCGGTACCGCCCGCTGCCCGCACGACAATTGCCGGCGTGAGCACGATGCCGCCCAGGATCAGGATCGCGAGTTGGAGACCGAGACCGAACGACAGCAGCGGCGGCGGCTTCTCGTCCGCCTCGTACCGGATTCCCCGCCGCAGGTCGGTGTCGCCCGCGGTCATGCCCTGCCCCCTGGCCGCAACCGGCGAAGCGCGGGGGAGCCGCCTGTTGCGGGAACGGGCGTCGTCCCCGGAGACTGATTTACGGGAGCGGCACGGAAAGGCCTGGTCCACGGGATGTCATTCATCGCAAACTGTCTTGTTCGAATCACGTTGTATGGATTCCCTGTACACGCAGGGAAGGTTCGCCTGCCGCAAGGTTGGCATTATCGCTGGATAAGGGTCCGGATTCACCCGCAGACACTGTCGTCACTTGGTCAGGAAATATTATTACGAGGAAACCTCCGACCCTCGCGCTAACTGTATCCAAAACCTGACACCGGTTTCAACCGATTTTCACGAATGCTACTGAACGGGATTTGGCGTGCGAGGTGCGGCGCACTACGTTTGGTGATGATCCGATCATTTCGCCTTGAGGGGTTGCGGGACTTCTGCGGGAGATACCATCCGTGGCATCCCTGCCCAGGCGCGGCCCGGAAGATTCGCCGCATGCTGACGGCAGTCGATACAGCCAATACGATCGGATATATTGGAGCTTTCCCGGGATGGAGACTCCATCCGTTACGTGGTGAATATCTCGGGCAATGGAGCCTGACTGTTACCGGGAATTTGCGTCTCGTATTTGAATTTGAGGGCGGAGACGCCTCAAACCTTGACTTGGTGGATTCCCACTGAAAATGATGACGATGAACAATCCCTGTCATCCCGGCGAAATCATCCGGGAAGAGATCATCAATGCGCTTGGCCTGGAAATCACCGAGGCAGCCAGGGCACTGCGGGTTGACCGGACCACCTTGTCCCGACTGCTCAATGAAAAGGCCGGCCTGTCACCTGAATCGGCCATTCGGATTGAAAAGGCGTTTGGGCCGAGTGCAGACCACCTCATGCGGATGCAGGTCAGTTATGAAATAGCCCAGGCCAGAAAGAACGCGGGGAGACTGAATATTCAAGCCTATCACCCGACCTGAAGAGGTTTCCATACAGTTCTGCAGTGCGAATGGGATTTCACACAACGATATCCGGGCTGGGGGTACACCAGCCAAGGGCATCAGGATATCCGAGGAGATCAAGCGGTTCGGTTCTCCCTACGCCCGGGAAAATGCAGATGAAACGGCACCCCTTGGGGAATGCGGGCACACCCTGATGGATGGCAAGGCAGGCGCGAGGAAGTTGGTGATGCAACCCGGGAAGGCTTGCCGGCCTTCATCCAGGCCCGTTCACTTAACGGATCCAGCGCGAGGGCATTGGTGGCGTTGATCGGTACCAGGCAGGATCAGCACCAGGAAATCCGCACGTACCCCGTCACCAATCACCCTGGACCGGACTACGAGAAACCGGGGACGGCATATCCCGCGAGGAATACACCGCCCCCGGATCGGGATCAACTCAGATCATACCGGTCAAGGTTCATCACCTTGTCCCAGGCCGAAACGAAGTCCCTGACGAATTTCTCCCCGGAATCCGCGGCCGCATAGACCTCGGCAAGGGCGCGCAATTCGCTGTTGGAACCGAAAGTCAGATCCACGCGGGTAGCCGTCCATTTCCTCTCGCCGGTCTTTCGGTCCCTCCCTTCGTACACGTCGCCGTCTTCCGGGGTCGGTGCCCAGTTCGTGCCCATGTCCAGCAGATTGACGAAAAAGTCGTTGCTAAGGACACCGGGCCGGTCTGTGAAGATGCCATGACCGGCATCATCCGCATTGGTGCCGAGTGCCCGCATGCCTCCCACCAGCACGGCCAGTTCCGGCAGTGTCAGCGTCAGCAGCTGCGCCCTGTCCACCAACTGTTGCTCGGGGGATACCGTGTACTTCGCCTTCCGGTAGTTGCGGAAGCCGTCGGCAGCGGGTTCGAGGACCGAGAAGGATTCCTCGTCGGTCTGTGCCTGGGAGGCGTCCGTGCGCCCCGGAGTAAACGGCACGGTGATGTCGATGCCGCCATCCCCCGCCGCCTTTTCCACTGCAGCACAGCCGGCAAGGACGATGATGTCCGCCATGGAGACTTTCCTGTCCCCGGACTGCGACGCGTTGAAACCGGTCCGGATGCCTTCCAGCACGTCCAGCACCTTCGTGAGCTGGTCGGGCCGGTTGACCTCCCAATCCTTCTGCGGCGCCAGGCGTATGCGGGCCCCGTTGGCACCGCCCCGCATGTCTGATCCGCGGAAGGTGGAGGCTGACGCCCAGGCGGTGGAGACCAGTTCGGACACGGAAAGACCGGAGTCCTGGACCCGTTCCTTCAGCGCAGCGACGTCGGCGTCGTCGATCAGTTCGTGGTCCACTTCGGGAACCGGATCCTGCCAGGTCAGTTCCTCCCCGGGAACTTCCGGGCCGAGGTAGCGGCACCGCGGCCCCATGTCCCGGTGGGTCAGCTTGAACCAGGCACGGGCGAACGCATCGGCGAATTCATCCGGGTTTTCGTGAAACCGCCTGGCAATGGGCTCGTAGATCGGATCCATGCGCATCGACATGTCCGCCGTCGTCATGATAATCGGCACTTTCCTTGACGCATCGTCGGAGGCCGGGGCCTGGTTGCCGTCGGTGGACTCCTTCGGGGTCCACTGCCAGGCACCAGCCGGGCTCTTCGTCAGTTCCCACTCGTTTCCGAACAGCATGTCGAAATAGGAGTTGTCCCATTTCGTCGGCGTGGGCGTCCAGGATCCTTCCAGGCCGCTGCCGATCTGGTCTGCGCCAATACCGCTGCCATGGCTGCTTCTCCAGCCCAAGCCCTGCTCCTCGATGTGCGCGGCCTCGGGCTCCGGCCCGACCAATGCGGCATCACCGGCGCCGTGGCACTTGCCGAATGTGTGACCGCCTGCGGTAAGCGCCACGGTCTCCTCATCGTCCATCGCCATGCGGGCAAACGTCTCACGCACATCACGCCCGGAAGCGATGGGATCCGGCTTGCCGTCCGGCCCTTCCGGGTTCACGTAGATCAGCCCCATCTGGACTGCTGCCAGCGGATTTTCCAGATCCCGTTCACCCGAGTAGCGTGCTTCCCCCAGCCAGGTGTCTTCCGTCCCCCAGTAGATGTCTTTCTCGGGCTCCCAGATGTCCTCGCGGCCGCCGGCGAATCCGAAGGTTTTGAAGCCCATGGACTCCAGGGCCACGTTGCCCGCAAGGATGTAGAGGTCGGCCCAGGACAATTTCCGGCCATGTTTCTGCTTGATCGGCCACAGCAGGCGGCGCGCCTTGTCCAGGTTGACGTTATCCGGCCAGCTGTTGACGGGTGCGAAGCGCTGGTTGCCGGTCCCCGCCCCGCCCCGGCCGTCACCGGTGCGATAGGTTCCGGCGCTGTGCCAGGCCATGCGGATGAACAATGGGCCGTAATGGCCGTAGTCCGCCGGCCACCAGTCCTGGGAATCCGTCATCAGGTCGTGCAGTTCTTTCTTCACGGCGTCGAGGTCCAGCTTCCGGAATTCCTCGGCATAGGTGAAATCCCTTCCCATGGGGTTGCTCCCGGGTGAATGCTGGCGCAGAACGTCCAGATTCAACTGGTCCGGCCACCAGTCCCGGTTGGAGGTTCCCCCGCCTGCGGAATGGACGACGGGGCATTTACCTTGGTTGCTCATTGGATCAACTCCTGTCAGAGACGACGTTTGTTTGGTTTGAAACCTCAGTTGTACGTA
>JAJDTE010000045.1:0-7586 GCA_022827325.1 Gammaproteobacteria bacterium
ACCGGAGAGTTGGCAGAGCGGTCGAATGCGGCGGTCTTGAAAACCGTTGACTGTAACAGGTCCGGGGGTTCGAATCCCTCACTCTCCGCCATCCTTTCTATATTTATTTATATTTTTCAATATCTTAAAAGGATATCGTCCAGCCGATATCACTGAATTGTCGGTTGCTCAAGGTACTCTCTGGTCCGTGGCGAAACGGACGCATAAGCACCACGGGGGTGCATCTTGGTAACGCATCAGTTACCATATGTCGATGATCGAAGCTGAGGAGTTGTCGATGACCGAGGCAGTTGCCCATTCGGTCGTTGGGTCAGCCGGCTCGATCGTTACGCCACTGCGCGTGTGGTGACCGCGCTGTACCGGATGGGGATGGGGAACCTGTCCAATGCGAAAGGTGTCGGTGGTGGGGTATTGGAGTACCGAATCGACTTTGGTCCAGGCTACCGGATCTACTGCGGGCGGGACGGTGATGCGTTGATCATTCTCCTCGGCGGTGGAACGAAAGCACACCAGCAGCGCGACATTGAGGCCGCGGTGGCGTTGTGGCGGAAGTACAGGCGGAGCAAGCAGCAGGAGGGTTGAGACTATGCCATTGACGCGCGATTTCAGAGTGACGATCCGGGAGCGGCTCGAACGCGATCCGTGTTTCCGCGAGGCACTGCTCGAAGAAGGTGTGCAGTGCCTTCTTGCCGGAGAGGTGGACGTCGGCAAGGCGGTTCTGCGTGATTATGTCAACGCGACCATCGGGTTCCAAGAACTCGGTGGGCTGACGGCGAAGTCACCTAAGAGCTTGATGCGTATGCTCAGTCCGAACGGCAATCCGCAAGCGCGCAATCTCTTCGAGATCATTCGCTGCCTTCAGGAACGCGAGGGTCTGCACCTCAACGTACAGGCAGTTCGATGACTAGTGTAACGTCATTCTTCATGTGTCGGATAGAGGCGTTTCAGTCTCAGGCGCGCATCCTCGGTGGTGAACTGCCAATCCACCCTGACCTGGACGCGGTCACGAGAGACCTGCCAGGCAGCGGCCTCACGGGCAAGGACATCCACGCCGTCGATGCGCCGATTCAGGCATTGATGGCGCATATCCGTCATCCGCCGGACGCGGAATCGTCCATCGTCGTTCGGTCGCTGTTGACGTGCGCCAGTGTGAACTCGCAGACCTCACGTGGAACGTCGGTCCACTCGGCCGCCCAGTTCCTGAAGCTGGACCGGAAACCATGCGGCAACGCGGCGGAGATCACATCGCCCGCGGGGTTGTCCTCACGGTGTAGCCCTGCACCACGCCACCATGCATTATTGACCCCAACCATGCGTCTCGCCCATACTCGCCATTAAGGATTCAGACTATGCCCACACGAAATACCTTCAGATACCATTTCAAGGTCGGCGGTAAGATCGTGCACCGCGGATTCACCATAGATCTGGAACGCCGTGAACAGGAGCACCGCCAGCGTTGGCCGGAAGGTCACATTGAGCAGGTCGGTTCTCCAACATCGCACGAAGAAGCCTGGAACTGGGAAAGGCAGCAGACTGGACACCACGCCGGTTCTGCCGCTTGATACCGGCATCCTCTGAGACGCAGGAAGACGCAACCACTACGAATTCGCGAAAACGCGTTTTCGTAACCGGCGCCGGATTCACGCGCGCACTCGTCCCCAATGCGCCCTTGCTCGTCGACGATTTTGGAAACGACTCCCTTGCCGAGCGTGTCCTTGGGTTGCCAAACGCGAGCCGTCTGCTTGAGTGGGAACGGCACCGCCACCCAAAAGGCTACATCGACATTGAGCGCCTGATGACGCGCGTCGAATCACTGATGCCCTACGACTATGCCGAATTCTCCGGAAACGCGGCGAATGAGTACGCACTGCTTCTGTCCGAACTTAAGCGATCGTTTCTGGACCGTATTCGTGACGCCGGAAAGGGTGTAATCCACCAAGACGAACTGGCCACATTCGCAGCATTTTGTGGCGCCGGTCAATGCCACTGTATCACCTTCAACTACGACGACTTCTTGGATCGCGAGCTTGCGAAGACACCCTACTGGAATCCCCGTGCGGGTTACGGTTTCCACTGCCCAAGCTCCGTCAACACCCTTGCCCAACTGGACGAAGGAATATCCGGCGCAGGAATGCTACTGCTCAAGCTTCACGGCTCCGTCAATTGGCGACCGAAGCTGGGCCATGCAGATCCACCGCCTCTCGACGCCATCACCCACCACGACGATTGGTCGGACGTTGGTAGCATGTTTCAACACGTCGCAGACCACCTAGAAGCAAAGCCCGTGATGGTCCCGCCCGTGCTGTCCAAATCCAGCCTCGTCGAACAGCCAGTCCTCCGCCTCGTCTGGTCGCAGGCGTTCAAGGTCCTCCAATCCGCACACGAGGTCTGCTTCCTCGGGTATTCCTTCCCAATCACGGATATGGCCGCCAGAACGCTGTTTTCGGAAGCCCTGAGGGATCTGCCGCGAGAAGACATCCATATCGTGAATCTCGCGGAAACAGAATCAGATGCCCACGAAGTACGCGCCGCATACCGGTCCGTGCTCGGCGAGATTGACGACAGCCAGTTTCTGTTTGGGGGTGCCCTCGACTGGATTCAAAGGCTGCCGCCCCCTGACCAGCCCGATCAAGGCCAGCAGCAGTTGAGCACCCGATAGTCGGCCAGAGGACGCCCCCCCCCCCCGCAGGGAGGATGGCCCACCACCCACGGCTTTCTTTCCATGGGTTCTAGCGTGGATAATCCGGAACTGCCCGATTCCCCCTGCCATGCGAAGCTATCGCCATACCCGCACCCGGATCCTGCTTGCCGGATTTACGCTGCTGCTGCTGATCACAGCCACGGTTTCACTCGCAATCGGCGCAATTTCCACCGGCATCGGGGACGTATTCTCGGCCATCGGATGGGCATTGGGTTTCCGGGATCAGGATTCCCCCGCGAGCGGGCTTGACCAGGTCATTGTCCATATCCGTCTTCCGCGCCTGGCGCTCGGCATGCTCGTGGGCGCCGGCCTCGCGATGTCCGGCACCGTCATGCAGGCCCTGTTTCGCAATCCCATGGCCGACCCGGGGCTGCTGGGCGTTTCCTCCGGGGCGGCCCTGGGGGCAGTGTCAGCCATCGTCCTCGGGGGTTCCGTGGCACCAGGGCTCTTTGCCATGGCGGGTGGCTGGCTGTTGCCTGCGGCCGCGGTCTGCGGCAGCCTGCTGAGCCTCTGGCTGGTCCATCGCCTCGCGCGATTCAACTACCGCACCGATGTCGCCACCATGCTGCTCGCGGGTGTCGCGGTGAACGCCATCGCCGGCGCCCTGATCGGGCTGTTGAGCTACATCGCCAGCGACGCCGAGTTGAGAGACCTGATCTTTTGGAGCCTGGGCAGCCTGGAAATCGTGGACTGGTGGAAACTCTCCATCACCGCCGTCATTGCAGTTCCGTGCTGTCTAGTGATGCTGCGCTACTCCGGGGCGCTCAACGCCAACCTCCTGGGAGAAAGCGAGGCCCGACATCTCGGATTCGATGTCGAGCGCATCAAGGTGCAGCTGATCGTGCTGGTTGCCATGGTGGTGGGCGTCCTGGTGGCCATGTCGGGGGTGATCGGTTTCGTTGGCTTGCTGGTGCCCCACCTGTTGCGGCTTGTCTTCGGACCGGATCACCGCCTGCTGCTTCCCGTCGCCGGGCTGTTCGGCGCCGTGCTGGTGATCGTGGCCGACATTGCCGCCCGTACCGCGGTGGCCCCGGCGGAAATCCCGATCGGCATCATCACGGCAGTACTGGGCGGACCTTTCTTCCTCTGGCTTCTGGTCCACCACCGGCGAAGGCAGGTCGCCTGATGTTTGTTCTCAACCAGATCTGCGTGGATATGGGCAACACCAGGCTGCTGCATGACCTGTCGCTGGACCTTCCCGCCACCAAGCTGTGCATGGTGGTCGGTCCCAACGGCGCCGGCAAGACCACGCTGCTGCGAACGCTGGGAGGAGACATCACTCCCTCCGAGGGCACGGTCCATTTTGACGACAGGTCCCTGGCGGACTGGCCGATCCGTGAACTGGCCCTCGCTCGAGGGGTGCTTCCCCAGCACTCCACCCTGGATTTCCCGTTTTCCGTGCTGGACGTGGTGCTGATGGGCCGCCTGCCGCACGCCACGGACGAGCATACGGACCGGGAGATCGCCCACGAAATGCTGCGCCTGTGCGACTGCCATCACCTGGCCGAGCGGGCGTTCCCCACGCTTTCCGGCGGAGAACAGCAGCGTGTGCAGACGGCACGGGTGCTGGCCCAGATCTGGAACGGCACGGGACCCGGGAGACGCTTTCTATTGCTTGATGAGCCGGTGTCGGCGCTTGATCTCAGTCACCAGTACCGCCTCCTCCGGCTGCTCCGGCAACTGACCCGGGAAGAAGGGCTCGGCGCAATCTGCACCCTGCACAACCTCAACCTGGCGGCGCAGTTCGCTGACCGCTGCCTGATCCTGGACAACGGACGTCTGATCGCGGACGGACATCCCTCGGAGGTGTTCACCGTGGAGACGTTGAGCAACGTGTTCGACCTTGATATCTGGATCAGGGAGCATCCCCAGGATCCGGAAATACCGTTGATCATCCCCAAACTGGAATAGCAACACCTGATTTCAAGCGGTTCGCTGGCCGATGAACACGGGCCCTGAATGATGGCGGCGTAAATCCGACCGGGATAGAGGTCCGACGAAATCAAAAATCCTTGATCGGGGTGGGAATGCCAAGATGCATCAATGTCACCCTGTCCGCCAAGGCGGCGACATCCTGGTGCAGCCATCCGCTCTGGTCCACGAACTCCCGGCTCAGTTTGCCCATGGGCACCACGCCCATGCCGACCTCATTGCTCACCAGGAACACCCTGGTCCGGGTTTCATTCAACGCGGCCAGGAACGCGGCCCGCTCCTTCGGCCAGCCCCCGGGGTCGGCACTGCATAGCCAGTTGCTGATCCACAAGGTGAGGCAATCCACTACCATCACATCTTCCGGGCCGGCCGACCGGATCGCCTCGGCCAGGTTGAGCGGAACCTCCACCAGCCCCCAATGCGCACCCCGTTCCTCGCAGTGACGGCGGATTCTCTCCGCCATACCGGCATCTTCGGCAGTGGCGGTCGCCACGAAAACGGGATGGGGAGACAGTGCCTCGGCGGCCTTCAGCGCATACCGGCTCTTGCCGCTGCGTGCTCCGCCGACAACCAGCTCAATCATCGTAAACATTCCTGAACAACGCGGTGTGCCCCATCACACTCATCCTGCCACTGCCCAGTTCCACCCGGGCGACTTCGGTGAGCGGTCCCTTGATGGTGCCGGTATCGTATGCGCACAAGGATATCCGGTCCACCAGAATCGCGGTATCGACGGGCACGGGAAATGACGCGATGGCTGCGGCGATCCCGCCGGTGGAGAAGCGGTCCCTGTAAAGCCCCACTGTCAGATGCGGCAGGTATGACGAGTCGGACACCTGGGCCAGCGGGTCACGCAGAACCGGACGGAGCGCACTGCGCAGGCGGCCGAGCATGGCATCGGAATCCACCACTTCGAAGCAGGGGGAGGAAGTGAAGCTGCCCAGGGGTCCAAGGGAGATCCAAAATGGGGGAATCCTGCGGGCACATGCGGAGATGGCCGACATGTCCAGTGATTCCCGCCGCGGAAAGCCGCCCGGCAGTATGGTGACATGGCTCTGGCGGGCGTATCCCGACAGCAGCCAGGGTCCGAGCCGCAATGCCGCCTGGCGAAGTGCCGATTTCCAGGCCGGTGCTTCCACCATCACCAGCCAGCAGTAATAGTACGGCCTGCCCCGGTGCCATTGGACGAAATCCCCGTCCGCATTGCCGAGGGTATGGCCGCCTGCACGGAAGGATTCCAGTGTTACGGCCTCGATCATCCGGAACCCCCCTGCCTCGCCGCATCGATCTGCGAGCAGAATCCGGGGATTCCGAGCAGCATCCTCAGGGTATGCCGGTGCATCACGTCGGAATCGACGTACACGAAGCGATCCTGTTCGACCGCCTTGACCATGGTCCACTTGCGCCAGAAGGACATGTCCGGGCGCACACCGTTCCGAAGGCCCGTGATGATCACGTCCGGATTCGCCTCGATCACGGCTTCCATGCTGACCCTCGGAGCGATGATCGAAAGGTCGGCGAACAGGTTGCAGGCACCGCAGACCTCCAGGATGCGGGAGATGAAATGCTCGCCGTTCAGCGTCATCAGGGGCTCCGACCAGATCTGGTAGAACACGTCCAGAACAGCCCGGTTCGCGAAACGGTCCCGGGCTTCGGCGATTTTCGCCAGTGCCTGGTCCAGCCTCGGGTCCAGGGCATCCTCCGTGCCGGCCAGCAGGGCCAACTCGCGGATGTTCTCCACCACGCCGACGAAGGTGCGGGGTTCGGAGAAGTAGACCGTAATTCCATGCCGTTCCAGGTGGTCCAGCATCTCGCCGTTGCTGTTGCTCCGCCAGGCCACGACCAGGTCCGGCACCAGCGCCAGGACGCCCTCGATGTTGAACTGGACGTAGCTCCCCACCGAGGGCAGATCGTTTGCCGCGGGCGGAAAATCGCTATGGTCCACGACACCGACGACCCGGTCGCCGGCTCCTGCCGAGAACAGGTTCTCGGTGATATGGGGCGCCAGGCTGAGAATCCTGCGGGCGGGTTCGGCCAAAACCACCTCACGGTCGAAATCATCGACGACGCGAATTTCCGCAAATGCCGTACCCGTCATCCAAAGCCCAAAGGACAGGCCGGATGCCATCACCCGCATCAGGAACAGCCGGCACCACGAACGCCATTGGGTTTCCTTCTTTCCGGCGTTCGGATAACAGGCCGTTCGTAATTGGCCGGGACTCGGTGTCACATTGAACCAGTCACGTGTTTTTCTTTTGTGAATCCCATTATTCACCACCGTATCGCAAGGTAGCCATCACGTTGGTGCCATCCTGGTTGTAGGTCGAAGCGGTTTCGAACTCCTCATCGAAAATATTGTTGATCTCGATGCCCAGCGTCCACTGGCGTCTGAGTTTCACTCCGGCACGCAGATCCGCCACGGTGAATCCGTCCAGATCGTCCGGGTTGTCACGGCTCTTTCCCTGGGACAGAACCGATGCCCCGACGAACCACCGGCCGAAGTTGCGGTCGGCGGCGAGATTGAGAATCCACTGCGGACGCCGGCGAAGCCGGTCGCCGCTTCTGCCGTCACGGGGATCCTGCAAGGTGAGCACCCCGAACAGGTTCCAGCCACCCGCCGTGACATCGCCTGTCAGTTCCAGACCCTCGATTTCCGCTTCATCGATATTGACCGGCGAGTAGGTAAAGGTCTCCGGGTCCACAAGAACGGTACTGATCAGGTTCTCAACCCGGGTGCTGAACAGGTTGACGGACCAGCGGAAATTATCCCTGTTGCCGGACAGGCCTACATCCAGACTCCGGGCGGATTCCGCCTCCAGTTCCGGGTTGCCGAATCCAGGCCAATACAGTTCGTTGAATGAGGGTGCCTTGAATGCCTCCCCCCAGGAAAGCGTGGCGCGCCGACGGTCGCCCAAATCCCATCCCATGGCAACACTCCCGGTCGTTTCACTGC
>JAJDTE010000165.1:0-3675 GCA_022827325.1 Gammaproteobacteria bacterium
GGGATTCGCCGGCATCCTGCTGGTGACGCGCCCGTTCGACGTGCATTTCGAGCCGGCCATGCTGCTCCCGTTGACGGCCGCGGTGTTCATCACGGTGCGGGACCTGGTCACCCGCCGCATCGACAGCTCGCTGGATTCCCTCCACGTGGTGCTCGCCACCCTGGCCATCGTCACCGTGGCCGGCCTTCTTCTGTCCATCGCCGACTGGCGTCCGGTCTCCCTGGAACTGGTTGCCTGGCTGTCCCTCAGCGCGCTGCTGCTCGGCAGCGGCTTTCTCAGCCAGATCGTCGCGGTGCGCACCGGCGAGCTGTCGTTCATCTCGCCGTTTTCCTACACGGGAATCATGGTCGCGGTGTTTTATGGCTACCTGATCTGGGACGAACTGCCGGATGTCCTGAGCATCGTGGGCATCGCCTTGATCGTCGGTGCTGGCATGTACATCCTGGCGGTAGGACGGATCAGCCGTCGCGGCCTTCGATGACCTTCCCCGGATTCATGATTCCCCGGGGATCGAGCAGCGACTTGACCTCCTGCATCACGCGGTACCTGACGGGCGAGGAAAGCTCCAATAGCGATTCGCGCTTGTCGGTGCCGATGCCGTGTTCCGCCGAAAACGATCCGCCGACCGCATCCAGGCCGTCATAGACCGCCGCGTCCACCGGGCGCTTCAGTTCCGGCACGGGCTTGCCCGCGGTGATGGTGGCGTGGATATTGCCGTCGCCCAGGTGGGCGATGAGATACGTTCCGAGCGCCGGGGAGACGGCCCGGACTCTGCCGAACAGGCCGTCGGCGTATTTCGCAAGGCAGTCCAGGGGGACGGAGACGTCGTACCAGAATCCATGGGGCAAGAGATCGTCCACCACGAAGCTGTCTTCACGGATGCGCCACAGTTCACCCCGTTCCCGCTCGCTCTTTGCGATCACCACGTCCGCCAGCACGCCGGACTCGTACAGGGCCATCAGGGCGTCCTCGAAGGAATCGACGCGGTCCACCGGTTCCGCCGCCGCTTCCAGCAGCACCGCCAGCTGTTCCGACCCCGGACGGACCTCGACCGGCAGGTTCACCGACAGTCCCCCGGCAACCGCGATGACGTAGTCCGGCCACATCGCCTCGGCGGACAGCAGCTGCACGTCGGGGTGGTCGCGCAGGGCCGCATAGCTGGACACCGCACGGGCCGCGTCCGGGAATAGAGCCAGCGCGGTGACGCCGGGAGGATCCGCGGGCAGGAGGGACAGCGACAGGCGGGTAATCACCCCCAGCGTCCCCTCGGAGCCGATGAGGAGCTGTCCGATGTCCGGCCCCTCGTTGGCCTTGGTGACGCGCCTCAGGTGGCTGTAGACGCTGCCGTCGGGAAGCACCGCCTCCAGGCCGAGGATCCGGTGGCGCATGACGCCGTTGCGGAAGGCCTCGATGCCGCCCGCGTTCGTGGCGGCCATCCCGCCCAGGGTCGCGGAGTCCCGGGCCGACAGGTCGATGCCCGCGGTAAGGCCGTGCTCGCCCGCGGCGGATTCCAGTGCGGCCAGGGTGACCCCGCATTGCACGATCGCGGTGCCGCCCAGCGGATCGATGGATTCGATGCGGCTCATGCGGGAGGTGTCGATGATCAGCTGCCCGGGCGCGGCGGCGGCGCCGCCGGACAGGCCGGTGCGCCCGCCCTGGGTCACCACCGGGATGCCGCCCCGGTTGCACAGGTCCAGCAGTGCGCTGACCTCTGCCGTGGAATCGGGGAGCGCCATCAGATCGGCGGAGAGATTCTCCGGGTGGAACCCGGGATGCCGGTCGGCGAACTCTGCCCTCGTGCGGAACGCGATCCCGGGCAGGCGGTCCGGCAGCTGGTCCAGGGTGATGCTCATTTGTATGCCGGCGGCAGGGAACGGTTCATCGGGCGGAAGTTCAGTCGCCGGCCGGGGGCTGCCGCCATTGCCTGGATCTCGACATGGCCTCGGCGAATCTCGCCAGCTGGCCCTCCCGGTCCGTCTTGGGAAGATAGCGCTGAACCGGGGCCTCGCCGTCCTCGCATCGGATGTTACCGGCACCCGCCAGCTGGGCCGTGCCGATGGCCGTGATTTCAGGGAAGGACTTGACCGCCACGGACTTCCCGAGGACATCGGCAAGGAACTGGCAGAAGTACGGGTTGATCGACATGCCGCCGTCGACGGAGATCCCGTCGCCGATTTCGGTGAGCCGGGACATGGCCCGGATCACCTCGGCCGCACGGAAGGCGACCCCCTCGAGCAGCGACTGCATCATGTCCCGGCGGTCGGTATCCAGCGACAGTCCGATCCAGAGCCCCGCGGCCCGGCGGTCCCAGTGCGGACAGGCCAGGCCGGACAGGGCCGGCACGAACAGCAGGTCCCGGTCCACGGCCGCCGGCTTGGCGAAGCTGTTGAGCGCGGCATGATCCCCGAAGAGCCCGAGACCGTGCGCCCATTCGACGGCCGAGCCGGCGCAGTACACCCCGCCGTCCAGGGCGTATTTCGGGGTGCCGCCGTCATGTTGCCAGGCCACGGTGGGCAGCAGGCCCTGGTCCGGGGACCGCAACGCCCGGTCGCCCGTCACCAGCAGTGCGAAGGCCCCGGTGCCGAAGGTGATCTTGGCGTCGCCCGCCCTGCGGCAGCCATGACCGTAGAGCGAGGCCTGCTGGTCCACCACGCTGGCCGTGACCGGCACCGCGCGGCCCCGGCTCGCGACTTGGCCGAGGTTCCCCGTGGTGGGCACGATTTCGGGAAGCGTCTCCATCGGCACGCCGAAGAGCCGGCAGAGCTCTTCGTCCCACTGGCCCGTTCTGAGATTCATCAGCGAGGTGCGCGATGCCGTGGTGATGTCGGTGCTGCATTCGCCGGCCAGGCGGTCCAGGAAGAACGCGTCGGTGGTGCCGAGCCTGAGCTTGCCCTGTTTGAGGAGTTCCCGGGCCTCGGGCACGTGTTCCACGATCCAGGCGAGCTTGCTCGCGGAGAAGTAGGAGTCCAGGGGCAGTCCGCAGCGCTCCATTACTTCCGCCTCGGCGCCGTCCCGCTTCAGCCGTTCCACCGCGGCGCCGGTGCGGTTGTCCTGCCAGACGATCACGTTCGTGACCGGCTCCCGGGTGTCCGCATGCCAGGCAAGGCAGCTCTCCCCCTGGTTGTCGATCCCCACGGCGGCGACACCCTCCAAGGCGTCCAGGGAGGTCTGGAGATTCCGGACCAGTTCCGCCGGGTCATGCTCCACCCAGCCGGGTCTGGGATAGAGCTGCCTGTGCCGGGTCACCGAGGCAATGAAGGCATCCCCGTCGGCGCCCACGGCAAGCGCCCGGGTACTGGTGGTTCCCTGGTCGATGGCGAGGATGGTCATTGCGGCCGGTTCTACCGGGAATGATTGCGCACGCCGAACCTTACCACCCCGGGCGGGTTTATTGTGCTCATCAATGGGACAAACTCCCGTTCCGTGGTGCGCCGGGTTCCGGTGGTCCGTGCTCGGCCCGTTGCGACGGTCACGCGGGAGCGGTTCAGCCTCCGGTACCCCCGGGCATGGATCGAATCCTATATCAGGAGTGCAAGCTACCTCGCCGACCCGATCATCCACGAGGCCCGGGGGACCAACGAGCCCTTCTACTGGGGGCCGGGCCTGTTCCTGAAGCCCTACAGCCCCCTGCAGCGCCGGATCATCATGGATGCCGGGGAATACGGCATCCGCTAC
>JAJDTE010000093.1:0-10696 GCA_022827325.1 Gammaproteobacteria bacterium
ATGGTGATGAACCAGTTCGACAAGGCCGAAGCGGCCTACGCCCGGGTGCATGATCTGGTGGGGGACGACCCGGACATCCTGACTGCCTGGGCGGACGCCAGCCTGATGCGCAACGGGGGCCGCTATACCGCCGAAATCTCGATCCGCATCGAACGTGCGCTGGAACTGGATCCGGTCCAGGTCAACGCGCTCTGGATCGGGGCGCTCGGCTCGAACGCCAGCGGAGACCGGGCCGCGGCGATGGGTTACCTGGAGCGGCTGGAACCCCTGTTGGCAGACAACCCTGAGGCGCTCGGACAGCTGCGGCTGCAGCTCGAAACCGCATCATCCGGCTTCGTGGCCGATCCCATGGAAGCGGCTTCATCCGGATCCGGGGACCCCCGGGACCCTGGCCTTCCGGCAGCCCTGATTGAGCTTGAGGTTTCCATCGCCCCTGAATTGCGGGAGAACCTGGATCCCGCCACGCCCGTATTCGTCTTCGCCAGGGCCAAATCCGGACCGCCCATGCCCCTGGCGGCCAGGCGCCTCACGATCGGCGACCTGCCCCGGACCGTGCGGCTGGACGACGACAGCGCCATGATCGAAGGCAGGAACCTGTCCGGCGAGGATCGGGTTGATGTCACCGCCAGGGTTGCGCTTTCGGGTTCGCCTTCCGCCCAGAGCGGTGACCTCACCAGCGAATCCGTGGAAACCGTTACCCGCGGCGGTGCGCCGTTACGGCTGCGGGTCGACCGGCGCGTGCCATAGGCCGGCACAGGTCGCCGCAGGCGGACGGGCCTGACGGCGCACGCATCCGGTCAGGGATCCGGCCGAAGATTGTTCAGGGTGTGGTCTTGTCCGCAGGCTTGTCCTTGACTACAGCACCACCGCTGCGTACCGCGGGCTCCGCTGAAAAATCCAGGAGCTTGGTGGTTTCGCCTTGTTTGCGCCGGATGCTTTCTCCCTGGAACGAACTGTTGGCATCGATGGTCAATCCGGCTGATATGAGTTTCCCTTCTGCCTCTCCGCCGGAGGTCAGCTCGATCTGATCGCAGTCGGCGGTACCGATGAAGCGGCCGGTCACAACCAGCTTCTCGGCCTTCAGGGTGCTCTTGAGTAGACCGGTCTGGCCGACCTTGACGATGCCCTTGGAGTTGACCTCTCCTTCGAGTTCGCCATCAATATGCAGGCCGCATTCGATGTCTATTTTACCGACGATGCTGGTTCCAGCTGCGATGGTTGTTACGTTTGATGCGTAATCCGCTTGTTTTTCAGACTTATCAAATATGGCCATTTTATCCCCCGTACATTGGAAAGAAATTCATGTGAGTCTAATTCCCACTTCAAGAAAATTGTTAAGGCCGACCGAAGACAATCAAGCTTAGCCGATTCGCCGCCGGAATAGAATACCAGTGCAGGTATGGCTAAAACCGGGGCCGGGTTACCCCGGCTGACGGGCATCGGGACCAGGATGCTCCTGCCTGCCTGGCGTGCGTTTCCAATGCCTGCACCGACTGCCGCGCCGGCACCGGCTGGGGTTGCCGCAGGGTGCCGTGGTATCCCGGTACCAGTTCCGGGAATGACGCTTTCCGTCAGGATGGGTAGCCGAATGCCAGTCGGATCCAGCCTGATGGGGATGGAACGTGCGGTGCACCCGGGATGGCATATAATCCATGTCCCGCTCGCCCGGGAAGAATGCTGAGTTTGAGTACAGAAACATAATTTAACATTAATTATGAAAGATATAGAAAATATTATTGAAGATATTTGGGAGCAAAGATCGACAATCAACCCCCAGAACGTCACCGCCGAGCTACGGTCTGCGGTGAACGATGCCGTGGCCTTGCTGGATTCGGGACAGGCACGGGTGGCCGAACCCGACGGTGATGGCTGGCGGGTCAATGAGTGGTTGAAGAAGGCCGTGCTGCTGTCTTTTCGTATCGAGGAGAACCATGTCATCCCGGGCGGTTTCACCCGTTATTACGACAAGGTCCCGCTCAAGTTCGCCGAATTCGGCGACAGTGATTTCAGTGCCGGGGGCTACCGGGTGGTGCCCCCTGCCCTTGTGCGGCGCGGTTGCTATATCGCCCCGGACGTGGTGTTGATGCCGAGTTATGTCAACATCGGCGCCTGGGTCGGCGCGGGCACGATGGTGGATACCTGGGCCACCGTGGGGTCCTGCGCGCAGATCGGCGAAAACGTGCACCTTTCGGGCGGGGTGGGGATTGGCGGGGTTCTCGAGCCGCTGCAGGCTTCCCCGACCATCATCGAGGACAACTGCTTCATCGGCGCGCGCAGTGAAATTGTCGAGGGGGTCGTCGTGGGCGCGGGCTCGGTGGTTTCGATGGGTGTCTACATCGGGCAAAGCACCCGTATTTATGACCGTGAAACCGGCGAGACCTGTTATGGACGGGTACCGCCCGGGTCCGTGGTGGTCTCCGGTTCGCTGCCCGCCGACGATGGCAGCCACAGCCTGTATTGCGCGGTGATCGTGAAGAAGGTCGATGAGAGGACCCGCGGCAAGGTGGGCCTCAACGAACTGCTGCGGGGCATCTGAACCATCGGCAGATCGGTCCCCGGAGGTCCGCTGTAGGCATGCATCACACCATGACCGCGGCCACGGACACAGGCAGTGTCCGGCGCATGAACCAGGACTGTGTCTGCATCGTCCCGGAACTCGATGTCGCGGTGCTGGCCGACGGACTGGGGGGACATCAGGCGGGCGAGATCGCCAGCCGGATGGCCGTGGATGCAATCATCCGCCATTTCGGGAATCGGGCCGCGGTCGCCGGCGCCGCGGACGCGGCGGACCGGATGCTGGAAGCCGTGAATGCGGCCAATGCCGAGGTCTATTCCAGCAGCCGGCGGTTTTCACACATGGAAGGAATGGGCACCACCGTGGTGGCGGCCCATGTCTGCAACGGCCGCGTCATCATCGGACACATCGGGGATTCCAGGTGTTACCGGTTCCGCAAGGGGGCGCTGGCGCAACTGACCGAGGATCACACCCTGGCAAGCCGGTTGCTGCGTGGCAACCCGGCGGGAATCGTGCCGGACTACAGCCATCACATGCTGGACAAGGCGTTGGGCACCCAGCCATTCTGCGAGCCGGACATTCTGGATCGGGAGGTGCTTGCAGGTGATGTCCTGCTGCTGTGTTCGGACGGGCTGAGCGGTGTCGTTGCGGATCCGGAGATTGCCGGGATCCTGGCACACGGGTCCGAAGATCCCGAATCCTGCGTGGATGGCCTGATCGACGCCTGCCTGAAGTCGGGGGCCCCGGACAACGTTTCGGTCATCCTGGTCCGCATTTGCTGAGCACCCGGTCAGCCGTTCAGCGGGTGCCTGAGTGTCGCGACGACCGATGCTCCGCCCAGGGAACTCTCCCCGACTGACAGGCTGCCGCGGTAGGAAGCCACGATCTCCTGGCAGACCGCGAGACCGATACCCTGGCCATCCACCCGCTGGTCCGCACGGACGCCGCGCCTCAGGACCTCCTTGCGGTCATCCGCCCGGATGCCGGGACCGTCGTCCTCGACGACAATGCGGATGCCCCGGTATTCCTCCCGCTCCTCCGCCGGGGCGGTGATCCGGCAGGACACCGAGGACACTGCCCACTTGCAGGCGTTATCGAGAAGGTTGCCGAGAATCTCCACCAGGTCGGATTCCTCACCGTAGAACCTCAGTTCCGGCGTCACCCCGGATTCCAGGGAAAGGTTCCGTTCCGCGTAGACCTTGCCCAGCGATTCCAGGACACGGCTGACCAGCGGCTGGATGTCCACCCGGGTGTGGATCAGGGATATGCGGGACGAGGCCGCCCTTTTCAGCTGGTAGTCCACGATATTCCCCATCCGGTCCACGTACTTCGCAAGCTCCCCCGGGGGAATCGGCCGGTCGTCCTCGGTCATGCCCCGGATGACCGCCAGCGGGGTTTTCAGGCTGTGGGCAAGATCATCCAGCGTATTCCGGTACCGCATCAGGTTGTTCCGTTCATTGCGGATGAACAGATTGATCCGTTCGCTGAGCTGGGCGATCTCCCTCGGATAGCTCCCCCCTATTCCCTCCTGGAACCCGCGCTCCACCTGGTCGATCTCCTGTCTCACCCGGTCCAGCGGAGTCAGGCCCCACCGGAGAACCGCCATCAGGGTCAGCAGCAGGAACACGCCCACCAGCCCCAGCCAGAGAATGATCTTGTTGCGATGTTCGGAAACAAACGCCCCGAAATGGTCGCTGGCCTCGAGCATCACCAGGGTGAACCGGTGCTCAACGCCATCCTCGGTCTCCCAGATGGTGGGGAAACTGTACTGGAACGGCCCGTACAGGGAGTCGCCGGTACGGACGAATGCGCTGGTTCCCACGGCCTCCCCGACCGGGGCGGGCATCTCCAGGCCGATGGACGACCCGGATTGCCAGACGAGACGCCCGGTTTCATCGACGATGAAGGCATAGAGCCCGGAATTGGGCACCATCAGACGCGCCTCCGGCAGCAGTTCCGGCAGGACGATGCGCTCCCCGGCTTCCACTTCCAGGACCGACAGCAGTGCCAGGGTCTGGGTGCGGAACTGGTTGCGCAGGGAAACCTCCGCGCTGCTGATAAAGGCCCGGTCAAGGGCGAATCCCGCCAGGCCGAGAAAGGTGACCAGAATGATCGCGGCAGCCAGCAGCAGCCGCTTCCTGAGGGACAGTGTGCTCACATCGTTGACGAATACCGGTACCCCCGGCCCCGCAGTGTCTCGATGGGATTGAAAGACCCGTCATGGTCCAGCTTCTTCCGCAACCTGCCGACGAACACCTCGATGACATTGCTGTCCCTGTCCGAGTCCTCATCGTAGAGGTGTTCGGTCAGTTCCATCTTCGAGACCACCTTGCCCCGGTTCAGCATCAGGTAATGGAGCAGACGGTACTCGAACGCGGTCAGGTCCAGGTTGCGGCCGCCCACGGACACCATCTGGGAGCGGGTGTCCATTCTGACCGGGCCGATCTCGATCACCGGGCTCGGCAGGCCGGCGGACCGCCGGATCAGTGCGGCAACCCGTGCATGCAGTTCCTCGAAATGAAACGGCTTGGCAAGGTAGTCGTCAGCCCCCGCATCCAGTCCCTCCACCTTTTCCTGCCAGCGGGACCTGGCGGTCAGAATGATGACGGGGTATTCGATGCCCTCGCTTCGCATCCGCTTGATCACCTCGATGCCGGAGAGCCTTGGCAGGCCGATGTCGACAACCGCAACGTCCACGGGATATTCCCGGGCAAAATACAGCGCCTCCTCGCCATCCCGCGCTTCGTCGACGGCGAAACCCTTCTGCCGAAACTTGGTGACCAGTTGTTCGCGCAGCGTGCTTTCGTCTTCGACAATCAGTATGCGCATGGGTACGTGAGCCGGATCCCGATCCGGTGGAACTGCCTATTGCTCGAGTTTCCGCAAATTGGGATTCCTGGGATCGATGCTGATGATCATGACCTTCCCGGTATTGTTGATCAACTTGAAGCGGTAACGCATCTCGCTGCCCTTCAGACGCTGTCTTGCGTCCAGGATTTCCCAACGCTTGTGGCGCCTGATCATGCGGGCGACGTCGTCCATGCTGGTGGTATCCACGGATATGCTGAAGCCATCCTGCGCGACACCGCCATCAGGGTCCAGCGCGGCTGCCGTTCCCGGCACCAGTAACGAGGCGGCGGCAAGCATCGCCCCGTAATACCGGAATTGATCAGCAGCGGATTTTGCTTTCAGTCGCATACGAAGTGATCGCGGTTGCCCGGCACGGGGATACGGTTCCTGGTCCCGCAGGGGGACGGGTTGTTACCCCTGACTTCCACGATGGGGAAAGTGTAAATGCAGGGGTGCGCGGTCACAAGCCCCGCCGCGCAGGGGCGGCGGAGGAACCGCGCGGCGGGATTCGGGTCCGGAATGTACTTTGCCCGTGCTATTCCGCCGGCTGGACACTGACGCTGACCGTGATGACCTGGCCGGGATCATGATCGGTGAACGCGGAAAACACGTTGCCATGATACCGGTAGGTAACGTCATAGCCCACCAGCCGATCCTCGGTGCGGTAGCGATCCACCATCTCGCAGTGTTGCTCGTACACCACCCGGCTGTTGTTGCTGCGGGAATTGGCCTGAACGTCGCGGCCGATGGATCCGCCAAGCACAGCGCCGGCCACGGTGGCCAGGTCCTTGCCGCGGCCCTTGCCGAACTCATTGCCCACTGCCGCACCCACGAGGGCACCGACGATCTTGGGGGTATGGGATTCGTAGCCGCTGTTTGCCGGTACCTGGACCTGTTCTTCCCAGCATTCCTCCACAGGTTCATTGATCCTGACCGTCCGGTAGATCGGGTCGGCCTTGAGAACGGTTGCCTCATCGATGATCCCCTGGCCGGACTCGGCATGGGTGACCATGGCAACTGCGACGAGCGGTACAGCCATCAGTCTGATCATTTTCATTTCGGACTCCGTGAGAGTGGTTGTTACGGTGCCAGCTTAATTCCCCAAAGCTGAAGCCCAACTGAATTCAAACTGTCAGGAATGGAATTCATCACCCACCCTTGACTTCAAGCAATTCGATTTCGAACAGGAGCGTTTCATTGGGCCCGATTGCCCCGGATCCGCGTGGACCATAGGCGAGTTCAGGCGGAATCACCACGTTCCACTTGTCACCGGCACGCATGAGCTGCAAGGCTTCCTGCCAGCCGGGGATAATGCCGTTCAGCGAGAACGTGGCCGGAACGCCGCGTGAATAGGAGCTGTCGAACTCGGTGCCATCGAGAAGTGTTCCCCGATAATGCACGACGACCGTATCATCGGGTCCCGGACTGGGTGCGGAGGCTTCGCCGCTGGTGATGACCGAATACTGCAGTCCGGAATCCGTTTGTGAAACCCCCTCCTGCTTGCGGTTCTCGGCCCGCCACTCGGCACCTGCCATCGCCACGGCTTCCGCCCGCACCGCAGCTTCCTGCTGCGCCGCCGCCTGGCGGTTTTCGATGATCTGGAACGCCTCCTCGTCCGTCATCAACCGGCTGACGCCGTTGACCACGTCGCTGATGCCGGCAGCCAACGCCTGCATGTCGATGCCGCTTCCGTCCTGGCTGAACTGGGCCATGAGCTGGGCCGCAATCCGGGTGCCCACGGCATAGCCGTACTTCTGCTGATCGGTTTGCAGGCTGGTTTGCTGGGCGGCGGCAGTGGTGCACAGCACCAGCATGACAGGCAGCAGGAGTGTGCGAACACAGTAGGAGGACATGTTGATTACCTGGAAATGGGGAAGGCCTTTGATGCAGGATCATACATCAAACAGGGTGATTGCGTCGTCGATCCGGCGTGCGGGCATGATCTCCAGGCCGGACAGTTCCTTCGCGATGCGCCGGTCGGGGGCGTTCGCTGCCGGGATCAGGGCACGCTCGAAGCCGAGTTTTCTAGCCTCCCGCAACCGGTCGGTTCCACGCTGCACAGGGCGCAGTTCACCCGACAGGCCCACCTCCCCGAACACGACCAGGTCGCTTCCCGCGGCCCTGTTCCTGACACTGGACAGGATGGCCATCAGCAGGGCGAGGTCGGCGCCGGTCTCCACGACGCGAACGCCTCCTGCCACGTTCGCGAAGACATCGTAGCTGTTGAGGGAGATGCCGGCATGCCTGTGGACAATTGCCAGCAGCATGGCCAGACGGTTCTGTTCAAGTCCGACGCAGAGCCGTCGCGGGTTGGCCAGTGCGCTGTCATCCACCAGCGCCTGGACTTCCACCAGCAACGGCCGGGTGCCTTCCTGGGTGGCAAGAACAACACTCCCCGGACGTGCCGCGCCATGCCGGCTCACAAACATGGCGGAAGGATTCTGCACGTCGCGCAGGCCCTGCTCGGTCATGGCGAAGACACCGATTTCGTTGACTGCTCCGAACCGGTTCTTGATCGCACGGATGAGGCGGAAACTGCTGCTGCTGTCACCTTCGAAGTACAGTACGCTGTCCACCATGTGTTCCAGGATCCTTGGACCGGCCAGGGAACCCTCCTTGGTGACGTGCCCGACCAGGATGACGGCGGAACCGCTCTGCTTGGCATGCCGGACCAGCCTGGCGGCGCATTCGCGCACCTGGGAGACACTGCCTGGCGCCGCGCTCAGCACGTCGCTGTAGAATGTCTGGATTGAATCGACAACAAGCACGGACGGCTGGTTCCTTGCGGCGGCATCGAGGACATCCTCCAGGCGGTTCTCGGCCAGCAGCAGCAGATTCCGGCCGTCGATTTCCAGTCTCTTAGCCCGATATGCAATCTGTTCCGCGGATTCCTCGCCGCTGGCATACAGCACGACATGGTCCCGGCCGATCACGGAAAGATACTGCAGCAGCAGGGTGGACTTGCCGATGCCCGGATCCCCGCCGATCAGCACCACGGAACCTGGAACCAGTCCGCCCCCGAGAACGCGGTCCAGTTCGCCGCTGCCGCTTGGCAGCCGGCGCAGATCGGCGCTTTCCACCTGGTCCAGCCGTTGCACATGGGAACCGGATGCCAATCCCGAGAACCGGGTCACCTCCCGGTCCGCACGGACAGTGAATTCCGACAGGGTGTTCCAGGCGCCGCACTCCATGCACTGCCCGGTCCATTTTGCCGATTCGGCGCCGCAGTCGCTGCAGACGAACCGGGTTTTGACGGATTGTTTCGCCATCGTGCAGCCGGTCTCAGTTCACGGCAACCCTGGGCACCCGGGAAGACACCCGGCACAGGAGTTCATAGGGAATCGTCCCGTCCCAGGCGGCAACCGTGGCCGCGTTCAGATGCGTACCCCAGAATTCCACCGGATCCCCGACCGCCACCGGACCGCATTCCGACACGTCCAGCGCCAGTGTATCCATGGACACACGGCCGATCACGGGCGCCTGCTTTCCCGACACGATGGCATGGCCCCGGTTGCCGATCGCGCGTGGGTAACCATCCCCGTAACCGGCGCCGACGATTGCCATGTGGCGGACTGTTTCCGTGTGCCACGTGGCGCCATAGCCCACCGTGCTGCCCGGGGACAGGTCCTTCACGGCGGTGATGCGGCTTTCGAACCGCATCACCGGACTCAGATCCACTGGTCCCCGGGACGGATCCGCGAACGGCGTGATGCCATAGAGCATAAGGCCGGGACGGACCATCCCAAACCTGCTGTCCGCCAGGCTCGCCAGGGCGGCGGAATTGGCCATGCTGCAGGTGGTGTCGAAACACCGGGCAACCTCGAGGAACCGGGCAAGCTGTTCGGCGTTCATCGGGTGGTCCGGCGTGTCGGCAACCGCGAAATGGGACATGAGTCCCGGCTTTTCGTCGCAGCACCCGGCGAGTTCCCGGAAAGCGGAACCTGCCTGCTCCATGGAGAATCCGAGACGATTCATGCCGGTATCCACCTTGAGCCAGCAGCCCGCGGATGCGCCCCCGTGATCCCTGAGCCATGACAGTTGGCCGGGCTGGTGGATCACCGGCTGAAGGCGAAGGGAATTCAAGCGCGGCAGTTGCGCGGGATGATTGAATCCGGAGAACACCACGATGGCATGTTCCCGGGCAATCGCCCGGACCGCCTCGCCCTCTTCCAGGGTGGCCACGGCAAAACTGTCCACGAGCGGCATCAGCGCGGGAACCACGGACCGGACGCCATGGCCGTACGCATCCGACTTCACCACGGCGCAAAGGGACGCTTCTCCCGCCAGTCGCCGTGCCAGGGCTGCGTTCCGGCGCAGGGCGCCAAGGTCGACGGTAGCCCTCACCCGGTCCCAGGTTTCGGCCGCGGTGCCGGCGGAACTGCAGTCAGACTGCGAGGTCACGCCCCGAAGGAGTGAGCGGCGTCCTGGGAGACGAAATTCTCGAACCGCGTGAACTCCCCGAGGAATGTCAGCGGCACCATGCCGATCGGCCCGTTCCGTTGCTTTCCGATGATGATCTCCGCCCTGCCCTTCTGCTCGCTTTCCTCGTTGTACACTTCGTCCCGGTAGACGAAAAAGATCACGTCCGCGTCCTGCTCGATGGCTCCGGACTCCCGCAGGTCGGACATGATGGGCCGCTTGTTGGGACGCTGTTCGAGGCTGCGGTTCAACTGCGAAAGCACCATCACCGGCACGTTCAGTTCCTTGGCGAGCATCTTGAGCGCCCGGGTGATGTTGGAAATCTCCGTGGCGCGGTTCTCGTTGTTCTCCATGGACTGCATCAGTTGGAGATAGTCGACCACGACGAGTCCAAGGTCGTTGTGCTCCCTGGACAGCCGCCTGGCCCGCGAACTGAGGTCCAGGGGATTGAGCCCCGCGGTGTCGTCAACGAAGATGGGCGCCTTGTCCAGCAGTCCCACCGCGGAAGTGAGCCTGGGCCAGTCATCATCACCCAGGCGGCCGGTACGCACCTTGTTCGAATTGATGCGGCCGATGGAGGACAACAGACGCATGGCGAGCTGCTCCCCGGGCATCTCCATGCTGAACACCGCCACCGGGAGATTCTTTGTCAGCGCAACAAATTCCGCCACGTTCATGGCGAAGGCGGTCTTGCCCATGGAGGGGCGGCCGGCCACCACCACGAGGTCGCCACGTTGGAGCCCGGCCGTCATTTCATCGAGGTCCGTAAACCCCGTCGGCATCCCGGTCACGGTTTCCTTGGATTCGTACAGTTCCTCGATGTGATCGACCGACCGCGTCAGCAGCTCCTGGATGGCGGTGAAACCCTGGCGTCTTCGGCCATCGTGCTCGGAGATGTCGAACACCAGCTTC
>JAJDTE010000194.1:0-11347 GCA_022827325.1 Gammaproteobacteria bacterium
CGTAAAAACGCCCGGCGGAACCTCATAAGTCCCTGTTTCTCCTCGATTATATTATTTTCCATTTTTTCCGTCCTCTCCATTTCCCGTCCCTCGGGCAGGTTTGTCATAATTCTTTCGGGGGCCCGGCTTCCGCTGCCGAACAGGGTCCGTCCTCACCCGTTGAAAGGCCATCCTCGCCATCCCTGACCCACGCATCGGGCCCCTGTCCGGATGACCCCGGAGGGGGGGGTTAAGTTCCCCGGGGGGAATCGTGGTGGAATTCAGCCGCGGAAGCTCTGTCGGCCGGATCGGGTCCCGCACGATGCCGCCGGCAAAACGGGCGCCCCCCGGGAGACGCCGACCATGCCCCGGGTGGTCGATGAGAACCGCGCCGTATCCGTCGAGTTCCCGAACCCGGACCGGACGACCTTCGGCGACGCGCCGGTACTGGCGCGAACCGCCCGGCAAATCGGGCTCTTCGAACTTCTTCCCGTGCGGTTCGCGATCCCCGGAAATCCTGAATGGATTTCAAAGATGTACGGATATGGCCATGTTATCCGGCATCGAAACCGGACTGGATCAACACGGCGGGCGCTGTCGTTGAAACTGTAGTCAGTCTTCGACCGAGCCGCGGCATCGGTTCCATCCTGCAGCGGGAAACCTCGGTAAATTGACCGCTGTTCCACGAAAAGTGACACCCACCCCAGAGACCTTTCAAATCAGGCTCCGCAGTGGAATTTCGGAATGCCTGCGTCGTACGCGATCACAGGAGACCGTCATGCCCAAGTACGGGCGCTCTACAGGGGCTTGGGGGGGTCTGGGGATGTACCTTCTGCCAGTGCTGGGTGAAAAATACCCGGAAGTGCTGAGGCAAAAGTACCCGGTTTGATGGCGGAGGAGCCGGTTCCGGATCGGGTAAGGCATATCCGAACCCGGCATGGTCCCGATGGTTCCCGGAGCCGGAGCCTTCATACGGGATTGAGCGTCAATGGCCGCCCGAGTTGATCCCGTAAGGCCGGGCATACCCACTGACAGGGGCGACGTTCCGATTGACCTTGTGCCTGAAAGCGGGGACGGGAACGACCCCCGGGGAAAGACAGGTTCGGAGCCGGTCCGGTCAATGGCGGCCCGTGACCGGTCAGGTATGCCCCGGACTGTCCGGTTACCGCACGGAGACCGCCCCACCCGCGTGTCCCTGCCGCCGGGGATGCGGTGTCGGCCGGTGTACGGATCACCATGACCGCACGATTCGGGTTCTCCCCGGCAAGGCCAGGGGTGCGGCAGTAGCGGATCGCCCTAGAAGCTGTAACGAATCGACAGAACGGTCCTTGTCTCCCGGGTGTCCATGAACCGGGTTCCGTCGAATTCCGCTTCGGCCCTGGTGTAGTTCACACCGAGGTTTGCCGACAGCCCCCGGGCGATATCGTACTGGATGCCCAGTGCCGCGGATTCCTCCCTGTGTTCCCCGATCCGGCCGTAATGCCCTTCCAGGGACAGGGTCACCATGCCGGTTTTCCTTCTGACTCCCGCCGATACATACCATCGGTCGGGGTTCAGTCCGTCGGACGAAAAGCGCTCGTGACCCAGGCCGACATCGAACGTATTGCTGCCGTAGATGAACTCGCCGACCACGCCGACCGCCCGGGTGTCGAACCGGCGGGAGCCGTCCGCAGCCTCATACTCACCCGTGCCGGCGCGCAGGCTCAGGCGGTAGTCCCTGGTGCCGGCCGGCCGCTGGGAAATCAGGCCGGCATCGAAGTTGCCGTCCTCGTCCACCACGGAACTCACGACCCACGGCCCGAACCGGCCCACATAGGCGGCACCCGAATCGCTGCGCTCCCCCAGGGCGTCGTCGAAACCGAGAACGGCGTTGCCGGCGCCGCGCTGACGGCGGGTCTGTTCACGGACGACGCCGGACACGTTCCCCGCAAGCACGGTGCCCCAGGCACTGCCCACCGAAAGGGCGGCGTTGTCGGTATATTCATCGTCCGGTTCCGGGTCGAGGTCGTCGGTCGTGTACTGGCCGAAATACGTGAACCGGACGCGCCAGCGGTTGATCATCTGGCTTGCGGCGGTCACCTGGAAATTGGCGGTCAGGCCGCCGCCGGCATCATCCCGCTGCCGATCGGCGTCGTGGATCGCCGCACCGTCCAGAAGGCCGTTCAGCCTCATGGTCAGCGCGCCGAACTGGACGGCGGTGGGCTCCTCCAAGGAGGACAGGCGTTCGTAGTTGAGGGAAACGCCCTGGGCCGCGGCGGTGTCCGCCATCAGGACACCCGCGGAGACGACTGCCCCGAGCACCGATAGTCGCAGGCTCCTGCCGTTTGATTTCATGGTCTCAGGCCCTCGGCGGAAAGGTGGTGTGGAAGGCCTGCCGGGCGATCGCAGCGCCGGCCTTCATGGCCTCGCTGTGGTCCATGGCCCAGTGGACGCCGCCGTACAGCCGGCTCATGCCGTTCTCCTCCGCCATCTGGGAAAGACTGGTCCAGTAGCGCGTGACGCCCTGAAGCTGGGGCCACAGGACCTCGTCCGGGGACCGGCCGGAAAAGGCGATCCGGTCGCTGCCGAGAATCAGCGACAGCAACTCGGCGGCGGCGGCGCCGAAGGTCGAGTGCCCGGAGGTATAGGCCGGGAATTCCGGGGTCGGGATGTAGCTGCGCCAATCCGGCTGGCTGACCATGCGGGGATCCGGGTTGCCGAACGAGGCTGCCCGCATCCGGATGGCGCTTTCCGGGCGGACGATATAGTGATGGTATTTGCTGTCCCAGGCGCTGATGGAGGCATCGCACTGCGTCATGCCGAGGAGGGCGAAGGCGCGGGCGAGTTCGATGAAGGGCAGATCCCGGTCCTGCAGCAGCTGGATGGCGATGTAGATGAAATGGCCCGGCGGCGTGATGCCCCAGGGGCCGTCTTCCCAGAACAGGGCGATCTCCGCCTGGTCGGCAGTGCGCATCGTGCTGTCCGCCCCGCCCAGGCGCCGAATGGTGTCGAACTGCTCCGCGAATTCCGGGCTTGCCGGATCGTAGAACCCGGGAACGCGGAACTGCGACCCGCTCTTCATCGTCCAGGGCGTGATCCGGCCATGGCCGGGAAACAGCGCGCGGTCGAACGAGTCGAAGGCCGGTCCGGGATTCGCCGCGTAGAACGGGCCGGTCGGACTCCACCGGAGCGAATCGGTCCGCCACTTGTAGTGGCCGAAGTTGTAGTTCACCTTGCTGGGCTCGGAACCGTCCCGGGTCCGCATCCTGAGTACATGCATGGCCACGGCGCGGCCCCATTCAGCGCCCAGGGACTTCGCCTCGCTGTCGGGAAAGCGGTCGAGAAACGTCATCCGGTCGAACACGAAGGGTTGCTGGAACGCCTCCGCCGCCGCGACCGAGAAGGCGACGCCATAGGCAACCTCGGGGTCCGCGCCCCGGGGCCCGGTCCCGATACCGAAGGGTTCATCGTACGCCTGGACAATCGCGTTGGCCGCCAGGAAGCCGGCCGCCATGCCCAGCCCGTAGTTGTACGCAGCTCTCGGGGTCAGGACCCGCTGGTCCCGCACCTGCTGCAGGGTCACGTCGGTCCAGTGGAAAACAGTGTTCGCGTTTTCCGGCTGCAGGATCTGGCTGGTATAGGACGACCGGTGCCCGTGGGGAGCGGCCTTCGGGGCCAGGCACCCGGCAATGGGAAGCGTGGAAGCGGCGGCTGCCGCGGCGGTAAGAAACTGGCGTCTCGACTGATTCATGATGTTCTTCTGTAATAATTTTAAAAAATAGGATCCCGCGTGGTCATGAAATGGTCATGACCACTGCAATGCAGATCGAATGGATTGTGTTGTTGGCTGCCGCTGACCCGGCGTCGGGTACGAACACCGGCAACGAAACCCGGTTTCAGGGCACCGCTTCCGATGACTGGCGGGAAGATCGGACTAGGACAAGGCGAAAACCTCCTGGAATTCGGCCGAATCCCGTGGCGCAGCGCAGGGCGGGGACGTGCTGCGCCGTGCGGAAGACAGGCATGCGGGAAACCGCGTGTCCGCCTGCAGGACGATGGTGACGGGATGTGAAGGACAGGCGCTGACCCGCACGACCCTCCCTTCCAGTGTCCGGTCGGCGGATTGGGTTTTCCTTTCTGGTCTGCCGGGAATCTCCGACCGGGACATGCACCTGCGGCTGAGGCTGCTTCGGTTTTCGCCAAAACAACCGGGAGACCCGACGACCGATTCACGCATTCCTGATCCCTTTCCCCCTATGGTTCCTTCCGGACTGTCTTGGCCGGAAGTCGACCCCCTGCGCCATGATATTGCATGCCCGTATATTTATCCCCTGGAACCATTGACCCGGCTTACAGCCGGAGGAATACGGGATTATAAGGATTGGTAATCGCTTGCAAAGATAAAAATATTAATGGAATCCTAATACTTTACTTATGAAAAATTTATACATTAGCCCCTGGCTGAGGCAGCAAGCATCTCCTGGCAGTTCGGGTACTGTCCGAGAAAGCAGCCCGTAACGTATTGAATTCAATACCGGCATAGAAACCAGGAAACATTTCCGGAACGAAATCCCGAATTTCGACTGGTTCAGAATGTACCCGAACCAGGATGCGGAAGATTACCGGTTCGCCGAAGTCCGTTGGCCGAATGGCCCGGTCTGCCCTCATTGCGGCACCAGGGCGTCGGGAAGGAAGCCGTGATATTGGATACTGGACTTGCCTGTCGCTACCCGCCGGAAAACCACCGGCCTTTCGGGGGCATGCGGGGGGGCACAGATCCGCACCCATCCCGGCGATTCGAGGGAAAATGGATTTCGGGTACCGGCACCTGCCCGCCACCGGCATGACTTGGCGCAATACCGGATCGACCAGACGGTCTGCGTCCGCCGCCCGCTCAGCAGACCCGCTCGATCACCAGTGCAATCCCCTGCCCCACCCCGATGCACATGGTGCAAAGGGCATATCTTCCGCCGGCCGCTTCCAGCTGGTTGACGGCGGTGGCAATGAGCCTGGCTCCGCTTGCTCCCAGGGGATGGCCGAGCGCGATGGCGCCGCCGTTCGGATTCACCCTGGGATCGTCGTCCGCAAGACCGAGTTCACGCATCACCGCGAGTGCCTGGGCCGCGAAGGCCTCGTTGAGTTCGATCACGTCCATCTCATCCAGGGCAAGGCCGGTCATTGCCAGCGCCTTCTGGCTGGCCGGCACCGGTCCGAGGCCCATGATGCGGGGCGCGATACCGGCCATCGCCATGCCAAGGACACGGGCGCGCGGCGTGAGGCCATGCCGCTCCGCGGCCGTCTCGTTCGCCAGCAGGAGGGCGCAGGCGCCGTCATTGACGCCCGAAGCATTGCCGGCGGTGACGGTTCCGTCCGGCCGGACGATGGGTTTCAGGTTCGAAAGCGCCTCCAGGGATGTCTCCCTCGGATGCTCGTCCCGGTCCACCAGCACCGGGTCGCCGCGACGCTGCGGTACCGGAACCGGCACCATCTCGCCACGGAAAAATCCCCGGTCCCCTGCCGCGGCGGCCTTTTGCTGGGACCAGAGCGCGAACCGGTCCTGGTCCTGTCGGCTGACCCGGCATTCCCCGGCCACGTTCTCGGCGGTCTCGGGCATGGATTCGACTCCGTACCGCTGCCGCATCAGCGGGTTGATGAAACGCCAGCCGAGCGTGGTGTCATGGACCGCGCTGCTGCGGCCGAAGGCCGTCTCCGACTTGGGCATCACGAAAGGCGCCCGGCTCATGCCTTCCACCCCGCCGGCGATCGTCAGCGCGGCTTCCCCGCACCGGATCGCCCGGGCCGCGCTGCCCACGGCATCCATGCCGGAGCCGCACAGGCGATTGACGGTCGCGGCGGGCACCGTCTCCGGCAGCCCGGCCAGCAGGGCGCACATGCGGCCCACGTTGCGATTGTCTTCCCCGGCCTGGTTGGCGCAGCCGTAGACGAGATCGTCCACGCCGTGCCAGTCCACACCGGTGTTTCTCTCCATCAGTGCCCGGATCGGTACCGCACCGAGATCATCGGTTCTGACCGTCGACAGGACACCGCCGTAGCGGCCGATGGGGGTGCGGACGGCATCGCAGATATAAGCCTCGTTCATGGGGAGCATGTCTGGTCGGAATGGGTACGGGTCATGGGCCGGCCGATCAGCATCCATTGTCCTCACGGCCCGGTTTGCTCCAGGCGCGCCGGCGAAGCAGCGGGCTCACCCGGTAACGCTCACCCCGGTAGTATGCGTCAAGATGGTCCAGCAGAGTGATCACGGGTTCAATACCCCACCTCGACAGCCATTCGAACGGCCCCCCGGGATAGTTCACGCCCAGTTTCATGGCATCGTCGACCCCGGATTCGGTACAGACTCCCTGCTGCACGGCGTCGGCCGCCTCGTTGATCAGCATGGCGAGGGTCCGGGCGACAACCAGCCCTGGAGCGTCTTCGATCATCCTCGGAACGAATCCGAGCGCGGCCAGCCATCCCGCACTGTGGGCCTGCCAGTCCGCTGACGCGCGCGCGGAGCAGGACGTCGCGAGGGCACTGTCCCTGCCGCAGGCGACGGGAAGATCGAACACGGCCACGTTTTCCCCCAGGGCGGAAGCCGGCAGGCCTTCGGTCAGCCGGAGCTGCCCGTCCGGGGACTCGACCCCCGTCCACCCGCTCCCGCTCACCCGCTCGAAGGACAGGCCCAGTTCCCGCAGTCGTTCGCCCAGAAGATCGGCCACGAAATCACGGCCATGCAGGATGACTCCGCCCGAATCCGGCGGCCGGTACGTGTGAACGGGCACATCGGAATCGGCAGCGCCGGAATCCGGGCCATAACGGTAGAAGCCCTGCCCGGATTTGCGGCCAAGCCGCCCGCCCTCCACCAGCGCCTTCTGGATCAGCGACGGCTTGTACCGCCGGTCCATGAAGTTGGCATGGTAGACGGACTCCGTCACCGCGAAATTCGTGTCGTGGCCGATGAGGTCCATCAGTTCGCAAGGCCCCATCCGGAATCCCGCGCCGCGCAGGCAGGCGTCGATGGCGGCATGGTCGCAGGCGCGCTCTTGCAGCAACTCCAGCGCCTCGGCGTAGAACGGCCGGGCAATCCGGTTGACGATGAACCCCGGACTCGAGGCGGCGCGCACCGGCACCTTGCCCCACCGGCCGGCCAGTTCAAACACCGCATCCGCCACCAGGGGGTCCGTATCAAGGCCCGACACTACCTCCACCAGCTTCATCACGGGGGCCGGATTGAAGAAGTGCATGCCAACCAGGCGCCCGGGGTTCCGCAGCTTCGCCGCGATGGCTGTGACGGACAGGGAGGAGGTGTTGGTGGCAAGCACGGCCCTTGCGTCCAGCCTTGCTTCCAGTTCGGCAAAGAGACTGCGCTTGATCCCGAGATCCTCGCTCACCGCCTCGACGACAAGGCCGGCGCCCCCGGCGTCGTCCAGGTGCTGGACGGGCCGGATCCGCGCCAGGGTATTCCGGGCGTCCTTTTGCCCGACCCTGCCCCGGTTCACCAGCTTCTGGAGCATCTCTTCCAGGCTCCGCAAGGCATCGTCGGGGGCACCTTCCCGGTTGTCATACAGCATCACCGTGTGCCCCGATTGCGCCGCCACCTGGGCGATACCGGTGCCCATCGTCCCGGCACCCGCCACCAGCACCGTGGAATTCGACAGGTCATCAGCCATCATGGAATCCAGTTTGCCTTGCGTTTCTCGAAAAAGGCACGGAAACCCTCCTTCGCCTCATCGGTGGCGCGTACCCGGCTGATGGTCCGGGCGGTGAGTTCGCGCACGTCCCCGGTAATCTCGCCCTGGCCGAGGCTCCGGAACAGCGCCTTGATTTCCCGCTGCGCTTCGGGCCCGCCCTGCAGCAGGTCCTGCACCAGGAGATCCACGGCCTGGTCCAGTTCTTCCGGCGGGGCCAATCCCTGCACCATGCCCATGGACAGGGCTTCCCCGGCCCGGATGCGGCTGGTGGACAGCGCCAGGCGCATCGCCTGGCGCCGCCCCACGGCATTGAGCAGGTAGGGTCCGATCACCGAGGGCAGGATGCCGAAGCGGGCTTCGCTGACGGCGAACGAGGCATTGTCCGCGGCGATGGCGATGTCGCAGGCGCAGACAAGGCCCACGCCGCCGCCGAGGGCCGCGCCCTGGACCCGGGCCACGGTGGGCTTGGGGCACGATTCGATTCCATGCAGCACCTCGGCGAACCGTCTGGCATCCGCCAGGTTCCACTCCCGGTCGGCGCGGCTCGCCCGCTCCATCCAGTTGAGGTCGGCGCCGGCGCTGAAATGCTTCCCCGCCCCCGCCAGCACGACGACCCGCACCGCATCGTCGGCAACGGCCCCGTCAAAGGCCCGGCCAAGCTCGCCGACCATGGTTTCGTCGAAGGCGTTGTACCGGTCCGGCCGGGACATGGTGATCCGGCAGACGCCTTCATTGCCGGGCTCCACCGACAGCGTGCTGAAATCGGACTGCTTCCCGGGACCGGACATCAGTAGGTCTCCAGGTGCAGCCGGCCCTGCCGGCGCAAGTCTTCGCCGACGGTGTTCCAGTCATCGCCGGACTGCTCCACGATGTCCTTCAGCGCCAGCACCACCCCCTCCTCCATGGCCCGCAGGCCGCAGACGTAGAAGAAGGTGTCGGGATCCCGGATCAGCGGCGCGAGATCGGACGCGCGCTCCCGCATCACGTCCTGCACGTAGCGTTTCTGGCTGCCCGCCACCCTGGAGAAGGCGAAATGGATGTCGATGAAGTCCCCCGGCAGGTTCTGCAGGGGCCCGAAATACGGCAGCTCCTCCGGGGTCCGGGCGCCGAAGAAGAGCATCAGCCTACCGCCTTCGAACTGTCCCTTCCTGCGCAGCCTGCGTCGCCATTCCGTCATCGCCCGCATCGGTGCGCTGCCGGTGCCGGTGCAGATCATGACGATGCCGGAGCGGGGATGGTTGGGCATGAGGAAGGTGGACCCGAAGGGGCCCACCACCCGGACCTCGTCGCCCACCTCGAGGTCGCACATGTAGTTCGACCCCACGCCCCGCACCGGGTTGCCGTCGTAATCCTCCAGCACCCGCTTGATCGTCAGGGACAGGTTGTTGTATCCCGGCCGCTCTCCGTTGCGGGCACTGGCCACGGAATACTGCCTGGCATGGTGGGGCCTGCCCAGGGAATCCTCGCCCGGCGGCAGGATGCCGATGGACTGGCCCTCGAGCACCGAAAAGGACTCGCCGCCGAAATCGAGCACGATGTGATGGGTGTCGTATTCACTGCCGACCTCGGTCACGCGCGCGTTGCCCGTCACCTTGGCGGTGAGGTACCCGCGCTCGCATCCCGGTCCGTACAGGTTGGTATCGGCATGGGCGGACGACCAGGGCGGAATCCGCGAATTGAATCTCGACGGCCTGAAATCCCCCGCTCCTGCCGGGTCGGCCAGGTCGGCCCCGGGCGCCCCGGCGCCCGGATCCGGGCTCCCGGGCGCGGTTCCGCTGCCGGGTTCCGCCGGGCCGATGTCCGGCAATTCCCCGGGCAGTTCCTCCCAGCCGAATTGATCTTCCACCGTGTAGGGGCGGTCCCGGGGCACCTGCCGCCAGTTGTCGATGGAGCCGGTAGGACAGGGTGCCAGGCAGTCCATGCAGAAATTGCACTTCTCCGGGTCCACCACGTAGTTGTTGGCGTCGTGGGTGACCGCGTCGACCGGACAGGTGTCCTCGCAGGTGTTGCACCGGATACAGATCTCCGGGTCGATGACATGCTGGTTCAGGAACGTTTCCGGGTTCTCCATGACGGTGTCCGTCGGGGTCCGGGGGCACCCGTCAGCGGCGCAGCGGGCATGCCCGCAATGCCGGTCCGGAATGGCCGGATGCCCGCATCAGTTGAAACGCACGTACTCGAAGTCAACCGGCAGGCGGTTGACGCCCATCGCCGGCGGGGCGATCCAGCCGGCGAATTTTCCGGGGACCACCACGCGGCCCATCAGGCTGGCAACGAACTCGCGGTCCCCCGGGGAAGGCAGCCAGCCCGCCATGCGCCGGTCCCACTCGTCCCCGGAGATTACATGGCCGTCCGGGGATACCCTGGCGCCCGCCAGGCTGCCGATCTTCCGGTTGAACGCCTTGTGCGGAACGATCAGCCGATAGTCGAAGCCGGCCTTCTCGATCACCTTGTTCCACCGGTTCACGCCGCCGACGCTGTCGGTGATGAAGTCGTCGCGCAGCACCTCGTTGAGGGCGTTCAGCATCGGGACCTCCTTTTCCGACAGTTCGCCGTCGCGCTCCACCAGCACCCGGTAGCTGTCGTCCTTCAGCACGTGGTCGTCGTCCCGCTTGCCCTCCCCGAAGCGGCCCTTGAGACCGGTGGAATAGAAGGTGGCGGCGTTGCTGGATTCGTCGGCGCCGAACAGGTCGATGGTGACGCTGAAATGGAAGTTGATGTATCTCTGGATGGTCGGCAGGTCGATGGCCCCGGCGGCGCGGATTCTTTCGGGATCGTCGGTGCCCAGTTCCCGCATCACCTGGCAGGTGCGCTGGATCACCCTGGAGACGCCGGATTCTCCCACGAACATGTGGTGCGCCTCCTCCGTGAGCATGAACCGGGTGGTCCGCGCCAGCGGATCGAAGGCGGATTCGGCGAGGGCGCAGAGCTGAAACTTGCCGTCCCGGTCGGTGAAATAGGTGAACATGAAAAATGCCAGCCAGTCCGGCGTCCTTTCGTTGAAGGCCTGGAGGATGCGCGGGTTGTCCTCCTCGCCGCTGCGCCGTTCCAGCAGGGCCTCGCCTTCCTCGCGCCCGTCGCGTCCGAAGTGCTTGTGCAGCAGGTAGACCATGGCCCAGAGGTGACGCCCTTCCTCGACGTTGACCTGGAACAGGTTGCGCAGGTCATAGAGGCTGGGACATGTCAGGCCGAGGTGGCGCTGCTGCTCCACCGAGGCCGGTTCCGTGTCGCCCTGGGTCACGATGATGCGGCGCAGGTTGGCGCGGTACTCGCCGGGCACCTCCTGCCAGGCGGGTTCGCCCTTGTGGTCGCCGAAATGGATCCTGCGGTCTTCCTGGCCGGGATTGAGAAAGATCCCCCAGCGGTAGTCGGGCATCCTGACGTAGTCGAACTGGGCCCAGCCCTTGGGGTCCACGCTGATCGCGGTCCGGAGGTACACGTCGAAGTCCCGGGTGCCCTCGGGGCCCATCTCCGACCACCAGTTGAGGTAGTTCGGCTGCCAGTGCTCGAGTGCCCGCCGGAGCCCCCGGTCCTCGGCGAGATTGACGTTGTTGGGAATCTTCTCGTTGTAGTCGATGCTTGACATGGTCGGTTTCCTGGAATTGTGGAATTGCCGGCTACACCCGGTTCCAATCGAATGCCGTCTTCTCCCCGGAGCCGTACACCCGGAGCGCCCCGCGCTCGCCCACCGCGTTGGG
>JAJDTE010000061.1:0-8045 GCA_022827325.1 Gammaproteobacteria bacterium
CTGCAGAAGGCCGGCTTCAACATCGAGTACGTAACCGCGGGCGCGGTGCCTCAATTCAAGGCGATTGCCGAGGGCAACCTGCACCTGCAGCCCGAGGTCTGGGACAACAACGTCGGTGACATCTATCCCAAGGCGGTGGAATCCGGCGACATCGTCAAGGTGGGTTCCCTCGGCCTCGAGCCGCGGGAGGGCTGGATGTATCCCTCCTACATGGCGGAAAAATGCCCCGGACTGCCATCCCACGAGGCGCTGATCGAATGTTCCCAGGCGTTTGCCGCGCCCGAGACCTTCCCCAAGGGACGGCTGATCACCTATCCGGCTGACTGGGGCACACGGTCGAAGGACCTCGTGGAGACCGCGGGTCTGCCGTTCCAGCCCATTGCCGGCGGCAGCGAGGGCGCCATGATCGCCGAACTCAAGGCGGCCTATGCGGCCAAGGAACCCTCCCTGATGATGTTCTGGGCCCCGCACTGGCTGCATGCCGAACTGGACATGGACTGGGTGGACCTGCCCGCCGCGCATCCGAACTGCGACACCGAGCCCGAGCATGGCTTCGATCCGGGCAAGACCAATGACTGCGGGTTCGCCCAGGCCAACATCGGCAAGATCGTCTGGAAGGGCTTCGGCGAGAAATGGCCCGGCGCACTCAAGCTGATAGAGGCCCTGAACATTGACAACGCCACCCAGAATGCCCTGATGCTGGAAGTGGACAGCAAGAAGCGGGACCTTGAGGAGGTGATAACCGAGTGGGTTGCCGCCAACGAGGCCATGTGGTCCCCCTGGGTTTCCGCCGCCATGTGATCCGCTGACGATCACGGATTCCCAACCCCAGGGCCGGGACATGCCGGAAGGCATGCTTCCCGGCCTTGTTTCTTGGGCGCCCGCCCGCGGTATGTCCGCCAAGACCCCTGAGGCCCCTACCTGATGGAAAAACCGATCAAGCTTTCCTGCCGCAACGTCTGGAAAGTCTATGGCGACAGCCCGGACCGTTTCTTCGACCGGGGCACCGGGGCGGTTCCCGACCCGGACGCCCACGCCGGAGTAATCCGGGAATCCGGACATATCGTGGCCTGCGGCGATGTCAGCTTCGATGTGCACGTGGGCGAGATCTTCGTCATCATGGGGCTGTCGGGATCGGGCAAGTCCACCGTGGTGCGCTGCCTTTCGCGCCTGGTGGAACCCACCGCGGGGGAAGTCCTGCTTGACGGGGAGGACCTCCTGAAGAAGAAGGCCGCCGAACTCATCGACATCCGCAGGCACAAGATGGGAATGGTGTTCCAGAGCTTCGGCCTCCTGCCCCACCTGAACGTCATCGACAACATCGCCTTCCCGCTGAAGCTCCAGGGACTGGGTGTAGCCGAACGGCGCCAGCGGGCGCAGCGGGTGATCGACCTTGTGGGCCTGACGGGCAGGGAAAAGAGCTACCCGAGGCAACTGTCCGGCGGTCAGCAGCAGCGGGTGGGGATTGCCCGGTCCCTGGCGGTGGAGCCGGACATCTGGTTCCTGGACGAGCCCTTTTCCGCCCTGGACCCGCTCATCCGGCGCGAGATGCAGAACGAGTTCCTGAGCATCCAGAATCAGCTGCACAAGTCCATCGTGTTCATCACCCATGATTTCCTCGAGGCCCTGCGCATCGCGGACCGCATGATGATCATGAAGGACGGGCAGATCGTGCAGATGGGAACGCCCGCGGAACTCATCGTGAACCCGGCGGATGACTATGTCGCCGATTTCACCAACGACGTGCCCGTCACGCGGGTGCTCACGGCCCGTTCGGTGGTTCGCGCCACGGATGAATCCGACGGAGACGAAGGCCTGCCGGAGGTGGACGAGAAGTGCTGCATCGAGGACCTCCTGCCGGTGCTTGCCGAGTCGTCCGGTGTCCGGGTGCGGGCAGAAGACGGGACCTCCCTCGGCATCGCCACCGCCGAAAGCGTGATCCGCGCACTGGCAAGGGAGAGCGCCGCCGATGGGCGCTGAGACCGGGCAGAGACTGCTCTGGGTCGTCCTCATCGGGCTGCTCCTCACGACCCAGCTCCTGGGGGAGAAGGGCGACTGGTTCATCGCCTATCCCGAGGGATGGGTGGTGCCGCTGACCCCGATGCTGAACGGCGCCATGAACTGGTTCACCCAGTGGACCGGCTGGTTCTTCCGCGGTCTGTCAGACATCCTCGCGGTGCCGGTCTCCGGGGTCCAGCAATTCCTGCAGTGGCTGCCCTGGCCGGTGGTGATGGTCCTGACGGCGGCGGCATCCTGGGCCGCGGCGGGATGGAAGCTGGCGCTGTTCTCGACCCTGGCGCTCCTGTACATGGTCGTCGTGGGCTACTGGCCGGAAAGCATGAACTCGCTCTCCCTGGTGGTCCTCTCGGTGCCGCTGGCCGTCGCGGTCGGCTTCGTGTTCGGCGTGTGGGGATTCCGCTCGGGCCGCGCGGAAAAGTTCATCATGCCCATGCTGGACATGCTCCAGACGATCCCCGCGTTCGCCTACCTCCTGCCGATCCTGCTCCTGTTCGGCTTCGGGCCCGTGGTCGGGCTGATCGCGAGCATCCTCTTCGCCTTCCCGCCCATGGTGCGCAATACCATATTGGGCCTTCGCAGGGTTTCGGCGGAGGTCATCGAGTCCGGTCTCATGTCCGGCGCCACGCCGAGGCAGCTGTTCTGGCAGGTGCGGATTCCCTCCGCGTCCCACCAGTTGCTGCTTGGCGCCAACCAGACCACCATGGCGGCGGTCTCCATGGTCATCATCGCCTCGATCATCGGCGGTACGGCGGACATCGGCTGGGAAGTGCTCCTGCGCATCCGCAAGGCGCAGTTCGGTGAAAGCATACTTGCGGGCATCGTGATCGCGCTGCTCGCCATGGTCATCGACCGCATAACCTACGGGTTCGCCGGGGAGGATGACCGGGCGTCCGCGTCCGAGGAAGGTTTCCTCAGGCGCCACCGCTACCTGGTGATCGGGGCCGTGGGGGCCATCCTGGCATTTCTCCTTTCCAACGTGGTGCCCGCGTTCCGGGAGTGGCCCCGGGCCTGGGTGATCTACCCCGCCGATGCCATGAACCAGTGGCTGGAGAACCTCATTCTCAACTGGAGCGACGTCATCGGTGCGCTGAAGACGGTGGCGTTCTATTACATCATGCTGCCGGTGCGGGTGGGTCTCGTGGATACCATCAGCCCGTATTCCTGGGGTTTTGAATTCACCCAGCCCCTGCGCCTCGGCTACGCTGCGCTGGTCATGGTGCTGGGCGTCCTGGCCTGGTTCAGGGGCCGGGCCCGCCTGGCACTGGCCATCCTCTTCATGGGGGTGCTGCTCTACTTCGGGCTGACCAAGCTTTCCTGGCTGGTGCTGGTGGCGATGGCCTCGGCCCTCGGCTTCCAGCTGGGCGGCAGGAAGCTCGCGACCGGAACCCTGCTGGCACTCCTGTCCCTGGTCCTGGTGGGGGTATGGCCCCAGGCGATGCTGTCGGTCTATCTATGCGGGATCGCGGTGATCATTTCCTTCATCGTGGGGGGCCTGATCGGCATCACCGCCTCGGAGGTGCCCATGGTGTCCAGGATCGTGCGGCCCATCAACGACACCCTGCAGACCATGCCGCTTTTCGTGATCCTGATTCCCTTCGTGATGCTCTTCAAGATCGGCGAGTTCAGCGCACTTCTGGCCGTCGTCGCCTATGCGATCGTCCCGTCCATCCGCTACACCGAGCACGGTCTGCGGAATCTCCCCGCGGACGTCATCGAGGCATCCACCAGCATGGGCTGCACCCGCTGGCAGCTGCTTTCCCAGGTGAAGCTGCCGCTTGCCCTGCCGGTGATCATGCTGGGCCTCAACCAGACTATCATGTATGCCATCGCCATGCTGGTGATCGCCGCCCTGGTGGGCACCAACGGCCTCGGGCAGCAGGTGTATATCGGCCTCGGCGACGGCGACTTCGGCGTGGGCATCATTGCCGGTATCGGCATGGCGATCATCGCCATTGTGGCGGACCGCTTCACCCAGGGCTGGAATGCCAAGAGGCAGGCCGCGTACTCCTGAAAGAACGCCCGGCCCGTCCATAAACCTGGCGGTATTACCCGGTCGCCCGATACGCACCGTGGACCAGGCGGAGCGGACGGCCCGACGGGGCCCGGATGCTCCTGTGCTATAGTGCCCCGAAATACGGGCAGGAACGGTGGGCATGGCCGTGAAATCAAGTTTAAACCGACGCTTCCGGGCGGCATCGTGACTACTCTGACGCGAATGGGGCTCCCGGCCCCGTGCACCCCGGGGCATTCGCCGACCCGCCGCCGGCTGCTTGCCGGCGTGGCCGCGGGGCTGGTGCTCCCGGGAAGCACCTGGGGGGCCGTCCCTTCCCGCGTGCACAGCCACATCCTGGTTGCCGTGAAGGGCCGCCAGCGCCTGGACCCGGAACTGCCCGCCGACACGGAAACCTGGTCCTATAACGGCCAGGTGCCGGGGCCCCTGATCCGCCTGGGGCAGGGCGAGCGCCTGGCGGTCGATTTCCGCAACGACCTTGCCGAGGGCAGCGCAATCCACTGGCATGGCCTGAGGATCGACAACGCGATGGACGGGGTGGTGGGCATGACCCAGGATAGTGTCCTTCCCGGGGAAAGCTTCCGCTACGAGTTCACGGTGCCGGACGCGGGGACGTACTGGTATCACGCCCACCAGCGCTCATCCGAGCAGGTCGGACGCGGGCTCTACGGGGTCCTGGTGGTGGACGAACCGGAACCGCCGGACGTGGACCGGGACGTGATCCTGGTGGTGGACGACTGGCGCCTGGACGAGACCGGGCGCATCCACTCGTCCTTCGGGAACCTCCACGACATTACCCACGAGGGCCGCGTCGGAAACTGGCTGACCGTGAACGGCCGGGGCAGCGAGACGATCCCTGTCGAGGCGGGAGACCGGCTGCGCCTCAGGCTGGTGAATCCCGCCAATTCCCTGGTCATGACCCTGACGCTTCCCCCATGGCAGGCCTGGGCCGTATCGCTGGACGGCATGCCGCTGCCCGAACCATGGCAGGTCCGGTCCGAGCTGGTGCTCAGTCCCGGGCAGCGGATGGATGTCATCATGGATGTTCCGGCGGACCCGGGGGCGGACGCGACACTGGATTTCCGCGACCGCGGACAGGTGATCCCGCTGGTCGGGTTTGCCCCTGCGGACCGTCCCGGCAGGCCGCCGAGGGGGGAGCCGCCCCGGGCCCTGCCGCCGAATCCCGTGCGCCCGGCGGCGGCCGTGCCGGATGCAAGCACCCCGCTGGTGATGCGGGGCGGTGCCATGGGGGACCTCGACCGGGCGGACTACCAGGGGGAGATGCTGGACATCCGGGCGCTGGCTCGCCTTGGCATGGTCTGGGCGCAGAACGGCGTGATCGATAAGCCGGCGGCGCCCCTGTTGTCCGCACCTCTCGGCAGCACCCAGGAGATTGTCTTCGAGAACCGTACCGCCTGGTTCCACGGCATGCATCTGCATGGCCATCACTTCGAGGTTCCGGGCACCATGGCCGGGACCGCGGAGTCCGGCGCGGTGCTCAGGGACACCGTGCTGATCCCGCCCGGGGAAAGCCTGGCGGTGAAGTTCCTGGCGGACAACCCGGGCGACTGGCTGCTGCATTGCCACATGCTCGAGCACCAGACCGGCGGCATGGTGACCTGGATCAGGGTAGGGTGACGAAGTGAACCCCTGACGGGTTGAAGGCCTTGCCCACGCTGCTCATCGTCGCCAACTGCCCCTCCGACAACTGCATCCGGCTGCGCGATGCGGTGGTGCAGGGCGCCGCGAACGACGCCTTCGATGACATTCGGCTGGTCGTGCGGGAACCCCTTCAGGCGGAGCCCTCGGACGTGCTGGACGCGGATGCGGTGATCGTGGGCACCACCGAGAACTTCGGCTACATGAGCGGGCTCATCAAGGATTTCTTCGAGCGCATCTACTACCCCTGTCTCGAGCAGACCGAGGCCATGCCCTGCGCGCTCTATGTCAAGGGCGGCCTGGACGGGCAGGGCGCCCGGAGCAGCATGGAGAAGATCATCACCGGGCTTCGCTGGAAGCCCATTGCCGACACCCTGGTGATGCGGGGTGAATTCCGCGACGAGTTTCTCGGGCAGTGCGAGGAACTGGGCATGCAGATGGCGGCTGGCCTTGATGCGGGAATCTACTGATCCCGCCTGACCCGGTGAACCCGGGGCAAGGGCCGGGCAATCCATCACGCCGGGCCTCCGCCCTTGGCGACAACACAAATATTTGAGTATGCTAAAGTACAGTCCATCCACTGACCATTCCTTAAGGAGTAGCGATTCATGAATGCAGTTCACAAAGCCCTGGCAGCCCCGGCGCTGATGGCCGCGGCCCTGTTCACCGCGGTGCCCGAGGCACTGGCGGACGATGCCACCGACAAGGCGATCAAGGCGCGGCGGGGTGCAATGCAGCTCTACAGCCACTATGCCGGCCCGCTCTTCGCCATGGCAAAGGGCGACCTTGAGTACGATGCCGCGCTGGCGGCCCAGATGGCGGAAAACCTGAACACCGTGGCCAACCTGAGCGGTGCGCGCATGTGGCCGCCAGATTCCCACAACGAGGCGCGCGAGGGCAAGACCCGGGCCAAGTCCACGATCTGGGAGGCCGGTTCGGAGGTCGGCGAGAAATCCCAGGCAATGAAGGATGCGGCTCTTGAGATTTCGCTGGTTGCCGGGGACGGACTCGACAGCCTGAGAGGTGCGGTCCGGTCCGTCGGGGGGTCCTGCAAGGGCTGTCACGACGACTACCGCGCCAAGGATTTCTAGGAAAGGCGCCGGTCTCCGGGGGATCATGACGACCCCGCCCGGCGATCCCGAACCCGCCTGAGCCGCAGGCCGGTCCGCGCCTGGCAGGGTGCAGCAGGACAAGATCGCCATGCAGGAACCCTATGAGCAGCGCAAGGTCTGGGATCCCCTGATCAGGGCCTGGCACTGGCTCCTGGTGATCACGGTCACCGTCGGCTGGTTGCTCGGCCAGTACCGTGATTTCGACACCATCGACTATCACATGTACCTGGGATACACCACGGGGACGCTCCTGCTGATCCGGATCTACTGGGGCTTTGCCGGCCCCGGGCCGGTCCGATTCCGCGCGCTGGTGGTGTCCCCGAAGGACCTTGCCTGCTATCTGTGCGGCATGTTCCGTCGGTCACCGAGCGGCGTGCCCGGCCACAACCCGGTGGGCGCCCTGTCGGTGATCGCCATTCTTCTTTCTCTGGCGGTCCAGGTGATCACCGGGCTGTTCTCCGAGGACGACGGCCTGTTTGCCGAGGGGCCACTGGCCGGGTTGGTGTCCTCCGGCACACGCGGATCGTTCGGTCAAATCCACCACCTGAACGCGCGGATCCTGCTCGCCCTGGCCGGGTTGCATGTCGCCGCGATCCTGTTCTATCTCGTCTGGAAACGGGAGAACCTGATCAAGCCGATGATCACCGGCTGGAAGATCGTCAGGAAGGACCGCTGAACATCACCGCAGCCGCTGCCTGCCTGCCGCCCTGACCCCCGGAGCAGCAAGGGGATCGGGATGAGCCGGCTCCATTACCGGCAGAGCCGGCATGTCCCGGCAATCTCCACGGTCTGGGAGTGGACCTGGAAGCCGAGTTCATCCGCCTTCGACAGTATGCCCCTTATCATGGTGCCGTCATCGGCAATCTCCACCGCCTGGTTGCAGCGCACGCAGATCAAGAACTGGGAAACGTGCTCCCGGTCCGGGTGATCGCAGCCGATGTAGGCATTGAGCGACTCGATCCGGTGAGCCAGGCCGAGATGCTGGAGAAACTCCAGCGCCCGGTAGACCGTGGGCGGCTCTGCGTTGTCCTTTTCCCGGCGCAGTTGCTTGAGCAGGTCGTAGGCCGTCACCGGTTCATGGTTGGACCATACCAGCTTGAACACCTGCTTCCTCAGGCCGGTGAACCGTTGCCCTTTCCGCTCGCAGATGGACTCGGCACGGGATACCGCGCTGCTGATGCAGCGCTGGTGATTGTGCTCCGGAACGTGGGAGGCCGGGAGGCTTGATTTCATGCGGATGTGGC
>JAJDTE010000008.1:0-20905 GCA_022827325.1 Gammaproteobacteria bacterium
CCAGTCCTCGCCCGCGTAGATCGGGAAATAGCGGCCGGCATAGACGCCGCGGACCATGTCCGGGCTGCCGGTGCGCTCGATGAACGGCGATTCCTCGAACCGGCGGGCGCTGACGGCGACCGTGTTCTTGAGATCGGAGGATTCCTGAAGATTGCTCATGTCAGAACATTTCGGCGGGTGCTTGGTCGACCGGTGCTGCGGGACTCAGCATCACGGGAGGCTCATGTGTGGTAACGGGAGGCGGGTCGGTGTCGAGCCGCTTGATTTCGACAGGAGAGGATTCCCTGGCCTATCGGGGAGGAGTCGGAGTCCTGTTCGAGCGCCGGCAATTCCAGCACGCGGCCATCGGCGACACTGGCACGATACGTGTCCCAATGTGAACTGGTCAGCGGCAGATCGGCATGCACGGTCATTTCATGGCCAATCCCAACGCCTCCTGGCGCCTGCGTGTCCACGCACGGGTCATGCGATCAATAATGATGGCGATGATTGCCATGCCGGCTCCGGCAATGATCCCGACACCAAAATCCCCGTCGCTCAGCCCGATATAGACGATCTGTTCCAGGCCATTCGTACCGACCAGTGCGGCAATCACCAGCATGGCGATGCCAAACATGATGGTCTGGTTCAGTCCCAGCATCATCACCGGAAGCGCCAGGGGGATCTCGACCTGCCACAGCATCTGGCGTTTTGTCGCTCCCATCATGCGGGCGGCTTCGATCACGTTGTTTGGCAGGTTGCGCAGGCCGTGCTCGGCATAGCGGATGGCCGGGACGATCGCATAGGCAACGATCGAGAGCAGGGCGGTGAATTCGCCGATCTTGTAGATCATCACGAATGGGATGAGAATCACGAAAAGCGGCATGGTCTGGAGCGTATCGTTGATGGGCCGCAGGATGGACGAAACCGTGTCGTTATGGGCGGCCCAGATTCCCAAGGTGGTGCCGAGGGTGAAGGAAATGATCACGGCGATCCCGCACAGATAGACCGACAGCATGGCCTGGGGCCAGGTGCCGGTCACAACGATGAAACCGAGTCCAAGAAGCGTCCCCAGTCCAAGGTAGGGGCCGCCGAGTTTCCAGCCGACAACGGAACAGATCAACAACAGCGCAGGCCATGGCATGACCGTCAGGCCGTAATAGAAGAAGATGGCAAACAGAAGAATCGCGATGTCCATCCGGTTGTTCCAACGCACCGCACAAAACGCTGCCAGCGCGATCATGCCGGCGGCGAAGACAATCTTGTGCACCAGTGCCAGCTCGAACCCCCAGGTGAATGGGCTGACAGCCTGCTGCAAGCCAATCTTGGCCGGAAGCATCACGAAGAAGAACGCGAAGTTCTTGATCGTCTCGATCTGATCACGGTAATTCACGACCAGGTAGGTAAGGCCGTCATTCATCGCCTGGGCCGGACTGATTTCCCATCCCCGGGGCCATTCGGCAAGGATGGTAAAAACCTGCGCCAGCAGGTAGAACGCCATTGCCCCCACAGGGGCGATGATCCAGTTCCGGTGCCGCTGGATGAAGGACCTGCTTCGGGGATCGTAGACGCTGCTCCTGGCTGCCAGGCCGGATGTGGTCCGGTCGATCACCATCGCCATCAGGGCGATCACCAGGCCCGCAAGCAGGCTTTCACCGAATTGCGCCTTGCGGATGGTCGTCAGCACCTCCCAACCAATGTCGGCCGTTCCGCCGATGATTGAGGCAATGATCACCATACTCAGCGACGCCATCGTCGCCTGGTTGACTCCCAGCAGTAGTTGCCGCAACGACGAGGTAACACGCACTTGCCAGAACAGCTGTCCGGGGGTGGCCCCCGACATCACCCCGGACTCGATCACTTCCTGCGGAACGCTCCTCAGCCCCACGATGGTGTTTCGCACCATCGGCGGAAAGGAATACAGGACACTGGCGATCAGTCCCACGACCGTGCCGAACCCGAAGAGCATCAGGATGGGCAGCAGGTAGGCGAATACCGGTACGGTTTGAAGAACATCCAGTACCGGAATGATCACGCGTTCCGCGCGATCCGAGAAATACCCCCAGACACCGAAGGCAAAACCGATCAGGATTGCCATCGGCACGGATATTGCCACCAGTGAAAGCGTGTTCATGCTTTCACTCCAGTAACCGATGACCAGGACGTACAGGGAGGCCGCCAGGGTAAAGGTCGCCAGACGCCAGCCGGAAGCTGCATAGGCCACCAGGCAAAACAGAAAGACGGTCACGGTCCAGGGAAGCGAGTGCAGCAGCCATCGCACTGCCCTGATCGGCCACTCAAGCAACCAGGAGATTCCAAGAAAAATCCACCCGACGTGCTCGACGACCCAGTCCATGATCGCGTTCAGCCAGCTGGACAGGGGAATGACCAGGTCATCGGGATACTTGGCCATCCATTCCCATTCTCCCCGCATGGCGAGGCAGACCAGTGTCACACCGATGACGCCCAGCCAGTGCAAACGGTTCCTGTCGTACCGGAAGGACATCGGTCTACGGCTCGTCCACGGATGCTGTCACGACATTCCGGACGCGAGAGCGGCGGCCAGGTCACGTGCCGTTGCAATACCGATGACTGATCCGTCGGCATCCTCAACGATCACTCCATGCTCCTGTTCGGCCAAGTCAGGCAACAGTGCCTCGACAAGGGTGTCGCCCGCGACCCTCTTCAGGCCTTCGGTGGAATCTGCCGGTCTCGAGACGATGTCCGAGGCGCGCAGGATGCGCTCCCACGGAACGTCCTGGGTGAACTCCCGGACGTAGTCATCGGCCGGATTCAGGATCAGGTCGACCGGGCGCCCGATCTGTACCACGGCACCGTCGCGCATGATGGCCATTCGGTCCGCAATCCGCAGTGCTTCCTGAAAGTCATGCGTGATGAACACGATGGACTTGTGCAATTGGGATTGAATCCGCAGAAACTCGTCCTGCATCTGCTTGCGGATCAGGGGATCCAGTGCCGAGAAGGGTTCATCAAGAAACCAGACATCGGGTTCGACCGCCAGCGACCTCGCAATTCCCACCCGCTGCTGCTGGCCGCCCGAAAGCTCCGTCGGGAAGTTGTTCTCCCGGCCCTCGAGCCCGACCAGTTCAATGACGCGCATGGCTTGCGCATTGCGTTCACTTTCGCCTACCCCCTGGAGCTTGAGCGGGAAGGCGATGTTGTTGATGACGTTCAGGTGGGGCATCAGGCCGAAACTCTGAAACACCATGCCCATTTTGTGGCGGCGGATATCGATCAGTTCGGTTTCGGACTTTTTCAGGAGGTCTTCGTCATCCAGAAGAACCTTGCCCGCTGTGGGCTCGACAAGGCGTGAAAGACACCGGACGATGGTTGATTTCCCCGACCCCGACAGTCCCATGATGACGAATATCTCGCCCACGTGGACATCGAAGCTGACGTCGGCGTTGGCAACGATGTGGTCGGCATCCCGAATTGTGTCGGCCAGTTTCCCGGGATCGCCGATCTCAGGATTTGAGGGGCTGAAGAACTGGTCTGGATGGGTGCCGTACACTTTCCAGACGTTCCTGCACGACAGCTTTACCTCATCACGATCACCAGTTGGGGATTTCATTCGACACTCCTGAAGACCGGCTCATCAAGTGGCCATTGACGCCAATCCGTTGAGTATAGTCAGTCTTTCCGTGTTCAGCCTCGTTCTGATGTTGCGAGGGAGTCTCTGCCTTGCGGCATGGGACAGAAGCATATCAACTGCTGCCCCATGCCGTAGCTCATTGTTGCGATCGCGGCGATCAGCGCATCGCTTCGTCAATCCAGCCCTGCCACTTGTCCTCGTTGTTGGCGAGCCATTCTGCCACAACCACATCCAGGTCGCGTTTCTTGTTGTCGACCTCGAGGATCGCGGCGTTCTGTTCCTTGTTGGTCTGTGTGAACAGCGTCAGCATCTTGAACGCCGCCGGCCACTTGTCTTCGAAGCCGTGCCAGGCAACCTTGACGACGCGAGCCTGTTCAAAACCGCAGGCCGTCTCCTTCTTCTGGTCTTCCTCTATACACTTCTCCTCGGTCGGGTTCCATTCGACCCAGTTGAGATCGAGATGGGCGAAGACCCAATGCGGCTGCCACATCATCATCAGGATGGGATCGTTCGCGGCGAAGGCGGATTGCAGTTCAGCCATCATTGCTCCTTCACTGCCGCCAGCGACCGTCTCGAAGGGCAGGCCGATACCCGCCACGATATCCCGTGACCGCGTACCCCAGTCGGCCGGATACGTGATCAGGCGCCCCTTCGGAAAGGTTTCGGCCGTGGCAAACGCCTGGGCGCATTCATATAGGGCACTGTAGTCAGGCAGGCCGGGACATTTATCTTTCATGTAAGGCGGGAAGACCCAGCCCTCCCTTGGTTCGAGGCCGAGTTCTCCCAAGACCACGATGTCCCCGGCTTCAACGGCTTTCGGATACAGGTCGCCGATATTGTTTGTCCAGACCTCGGCCTGAAAATGCAGGTTGCCCTGGGCCAGACCCGCATGCTGGGGCAGGGCTCCGGCGCTGACATACTCGATGTTGTAGCCCATTTTCTTCAGCAGTTCGCCGGCAATCTTTGTCGACACGTGCTGGCCCGTCCAGTCATTCAGGATGACCTTGATCGTGTCTTCGCTCTCAGGCACGTCGGCCGCCACGGCAGTGGCCCCCGAGGCGAAAAGCATGATGATGAACAGGCTCGCAGCCCCGAATAAGTTTTTCTTTAACATGTTGCCTCCAAAGTTGGTTTGGTTTGGGAGAGGACCCGGAATGACCATTGTAACTTTCTGCAAAACACTATCACAAATACTTACCATCAGTAAATTGATCATAGCAATAGTAAAATGTTAAACTAAATCAACGAAATTCTCCAACGAAATTATCGAAATTTTCCTGTTCCATGAGGCACCCTTAACCGATGCGGTCGATGTCAATACGTGCCATCCGGCGCTCCGAACTGTCCCGGGCTGCTTTCGAAGCCGTTGCGCGTTATGGACTGCGCGGCACGACGCTGGAAAGGGTCGGCGAAATCGCCGGAGTGTCGAAGGGAGTGGTTCTTCACCATTTCAAGGATAAAAGCTCGCTGCTCGAATCCGTGTTTCGCAGATCGAATTCTCTGCTCAGCGAGTCGGTCGTGGAACTCTACCGGCACGCAGATACGCCCTATGAGAGACTGTGGGCCATCATCGTGGCCAACTTTTCTGAACCGATCTACAACCGCAAGGTGTGTCAGGCATGGATGTCCCTGATGTCGGAGGTTCCACACAGCAAGCAGTGCCAAAGGATCCAGAAAGCCTGCAATGCCCGCATCCGAAGCAACCTTGCCCATGAACTCAAGCATTTCCTTGACAAGGAAGACGCCGAAAGCACGGCCCGGCACCTGGGCATACTGATCGACGGCATCTGGATTCGCAGCGGGTCGGCGGTGGAACCGGTGGACAGTGAAGTGGCTATTTCGGATATGGAATACGCCATCATGAAATTTCTTCCGCACGATGCAAAGAGCGTTGAAAAACAAAGGAAGGCCCGGCAGAAAATCGAAACCGTTGCGGGTATAGCGCTCGGCTCAAGAGTTTTTCAGAAACAGTCCCTGCAGGCCTAACCCGGATTGGCCGGAACTTGGGTGGAGTTCGAATACATCATTGTTGGCGCGGGATCTGCGGGATGTGTGCTGGCCGAACGCTTGAGCGGTGATTCCGGGAATCGGGTTCTGCTGCTTGAGGCGGGCCCCGAAAACAACGCACTCTCCCTGAAGATACCGGCGGCCATGCTGTCCAACCTCAAGAGCACCAGACACAACTGGGCCTTCAGGGGGGAACCGGAGCCGGCATTGAACGGCCGCCGGATAACGCATGACCGCGGCAAGGGCATTGGCGGTTCGTCGTCCATCAACGGCATGGTTTTCATCCGCGGGCACGCGCTTGACTTTGAGGGCTGGCGTCAGGCGGGCTGTGAGGGTTGGGGCTATGCCGATGTGCTGCCTTACTTCAAGCGGATGGAATCCTACGGCAGGGGCGGCGACGGATTTCGTGGTGACGGCGGGCCGCTCAATGTCCATCGGCCCACTCCGGAAAATCCGATCGCACTGGCATTCCTCGAGGCGGGACGGGAGGCGGGGTATCCGGCCACGGATGACATCAACGGTTACCGGCAGGAAGGATTCGGTCTTCTCGACAGCTCGGTCCATCGGGGAGAGCGGTGGAGTGCGGCACGCGCCTATCTTGATCCTGCCCGCGAACGGTCAAACCTGACCATCGAAACCGATGCCCGGGTTCAGCGCATCGTCCTTGAGGGCGACCGGGCGGTGGGCGTGAAGTACCGGCAGCGAGGCGCGCCGGTCACCGTGCGGGCAAGCAGGGAAGTGATTCTGAGCGCCGGGGCCGTCGGCAGCCCGCATCTGTTGATGCTGTCGGGGATCGGCCCGAGGGCGCAATTGCAAAATGCCGGGATCGAAGTGGTCCTTGACCTTCCGGGTGTCGGACAGAACCTGAACGATCACCCCGACTTCGTCCTGAAATACAAATGCCTGAAGCCATGTTCGATCTGGCCGAAGACCAGGATGGTCCCGCGCACCGTGTGCGGCATCCAATGGTTGTTGACGCGTGGCGGCATATGCGCCTCCAATCACTTCGAAGTGGTGGCCTGCATCCGGTCGGAACCCGGGATCACGTACCCCGATATTCAACTGACGATCTCCCCGGTTGCCCTGGACGACGAAACATGGTCGCCGATCCCCGAACACGCATTCCAGATCCATCTGGGTCTAATGCGGGCGTACAGCCGGGGCCGGATTGAACTGCGCGACGAAAACCCGGAATCACCGCCGCGTATCCTGGCGAACTACCTGCATGACGGGCGCGACCGGGAGGTGGCGCGCAGGGGCGTCCGCCTGGTGCGCGAACTGGTCGGGCAGCCCGCATTCTCGGATCTTCGGGGCATGGAGATCTTCCCGGGTGAAAAGGTGCAGAGCGACGCGGAAGTCGACCAGGCGTTGAACGCCCACATCAATACGCAATGGCACCTGTCCGGGACAGCACGGATGGGCGCCGACACGGACCGGGATGCCGTGGTTGATGCCAGCGGCAGGGTGCATGGCGTCCGGGGGCTTCGCGTGGTGGACGCCTCCATCATGCCCTACGCCACCAACGGCAATACAAACTGCCCGGTCCTCATGATCGCCGAAAAACTGGGCGACGCCATTGCCGGCCATGACCCATTGCCCCCCGTCTGCATGGAAATCTGGCAACATCCTGACCCTGACAACTGCCAGAGGTAGACGGTTTGCGCCGACGAAAGACGACGAATGCCATGGTGACCCGCCTGTCCTGCCTCGCCGGCCTGAACGGATGACTGCCCCGGCAACCGTGCATCCGGCACTCGATCCGGCCAGGATTTACCAAACCTATGTCGGCAGCAACGAACTGTCGCCCTTCCATCACTGCTACGCCAACGAGGACACCGTGCTGCGGATCGCCGTCGGGCGATTCTTTGTCCATTACAATGGTGTTGATCCGGCGGAGGGTTACTGGGCGATTCGTCGTGACGCTGCGCTGTTCGATGTTCCGGAGCGGCCCGTGGAAATCTCCGGCCCGGATGCGGTGCCATTCCTGGAACGGATCCTTGCCCGGAGGATTGCGGATCTGACAGTAGGTCGCGGACGCTACACCGTTGCCTGCAACCATCACGGCGGCCTGTTCATGGACGGCATTCTTTTCCGGCTGGCCGAAAACCGGTTCTGGTACGTGCATGCCGACGGCGACTGGGACACCTGGTTGCTGGCTCACAAGGCCGGATTCGACGTGGCGCTCTCCGACCCGCGCTCACGGGTCCTTCAGTTGCAGGGACCGAAGTCCTTCGACATTGTCCACGCCGCAACGGAAGGCGCGGTTGATGAGGAAATGGGCTACTTTCATTCGGGATTCTTCACGATTGGCGGCCAGGAGGTCTTTGTTTCCCGTACGGGCTGGAGCGGTGAACTGGGATACGAAATCTATACCCGCGGTAACGCAACCGACTGCCCGCGCCTGTGGAACCACCTGATGGATGCCGGCGCCCCCCTGGGTATGGTGTTCGGCTCCATGCTTTCCATGAACATACGCCGTATTGAAGCCGGCATTTTGGATAACGGCAGCGACTTCGACAACTCGATGACCCCGTTCGAGGCAGGACTGGACCGATACGTTGATCTGGACAAGGAAGGTTTCATCGGACGTGAGGCTTTGCTGGACTCCAGGCAGGGGAATCGTCTTTATGGCCTGCGATGCAACGACCTGATTCCGGGCGCAGGCGATGCGATCATGCGGGGCGGCCAACAGGTAGGCTTTGTCACGACCGGTGCCCGCTCCCCGTATCTGGAGGCCGGTATCGGTTATGTGCGATTCGACACGCCGGGCGACTGGCCTGGAGAGACGCTCATCGTGCAAGCCGCCAACGGCGAGACCGCCCGTTGCGATATCGTGGAGTTGCCGTTCTACGACCGGGAGAGGCATCTGCCCCGTGGAAAGCCTGCTCCCGCCAAGAGCCGCCTCGACGGTTTGTGAAAGCGGTCCGGCAGGTGCAATCCGAAGATCCGCCATCCGGCGGGTACGGCAGGTGTTGCTGTGCCGACGGCACCGGATGCCGGTACGGTAGCGTGAGCCCGCAAGTGCCCGCAGGTGCTGCTGCAGGTATCGCCGGGCCGCGCCATTCATCTGCGACCCTTCGGCCGCATTCCAGCCGATGCCTTACAAGTTCATTTCAGGGAATTTACTTCTCCAGTAGCCTCGGCATCAGTTCCACCAGGTTGCACGGGCGGGTACGATAGTCGAGCTGGTGCACGATGAGCTTTTCCCAGGCCAGCTTGCACGCACCGGTGGAACCCGGCAGCACGAAGACATAGGTACCGTTGGCCACGCCGGCCAGGGCCCTGGACTGGAGGGTGGAGGTGCCGATGTCGTCGTAGGAAAGGACCCGGAACATTTCGCCGAATCCGTTGAGGATCTTGTCAAGCAGGGGTTCGACCGCTTCCGGGGAGCCGTCCCGGCCGGTCACGCCAGTGCCTCCCGTGGTGATCACAACCTGGATTCCGGGGTCGGCGATCCAGCCCGCCACCTTCGCGCGGATCCGGTAGACGTCGTCCGGGACGATGCATTTTTCTGCCAACTTATGGCCGGCTTCGGTGAGACGCCCCACCAGGGCCTTGCCGGACTTGTCATCGGCCTCGGTCCTGCTGTCCGAGGCGGTGAGCACGGCGATGCTGACGGGAATGAAGGGACGGTCGGTGTTTGACATGCTGGCGCCATGGTGAAACGCTTCCTGCTATTATCGACCCATCCGTAAGAGATTCAAGCTCGGCATTCCGCATGCAGATTCGTGTCAGGTTTTTCGCCAGTCTCAGGGAAGAGGTGGGCGCCGCGGACCGGCTCCTGGAGCTGGCCGCTCCGGTGACCGTGTCCGACGTCTGGCGCCAGGCGACCTGCATGACGCCGCCGGCGAACCTGCTGTGCGCCTGCAATCATGCCTACACGGATTGGGATGCGCCGGTGAATGACGGTGATGAGGTGGCATTCTTTCCCCCGGTCACCGGGGGCTGATCCTGAGCCAGGTTGCCGGCATGAAGATCGAGATCAGGCCCGAGCCCTATGATCCCTGGGATGAGCTTGCGGCCCACCAGTCGGCCAGCGACGCCCTCGCACCGGGCCGCTACGGCGCCTGCGCCAGTTTCGTCGGCACGATGCGGGACTTCAACGAAGGCGATGAAGTCCGGTCGATGCACCTGGAACACTATCCGGAAATGACGCAGGCCCAGCTCGAACAGCTGGCGCAAGAATGTATCCGTCGCCACGGCCTGCTGGATGTGCTGGTCCTGCATCGCGTGGGCGAGATTCTGCCCAATGACCCCATCGTCCTTGTGGCGGCCTGGTCCGCCCACCGCAAGGAGGCGCTCGGCGCCTGCCGGGAAATGATGGAGATGCTGAAATCCAGGGCTACCTTCTGGAAGAAGGAACAGCTGGGCGAGGGAGAGCGCTGGGTGGAACGGAATACCCCGGGCTGATTCCGGGGGAATTCCGCCGCCGGCGTTCGGGGTCCGTCCCGCCGGTTCCGGGTTCCCGGCATGGCCCCGGCGGCTGGCGCGGCCGAATTCGTCAGTTCAGGTAGCCCCGCAGCCGATCGTACTCCCTGATCTGGCCGGCCGACAGCTCCCTGGCGGCCTCGATATGCGCGAGCAGGTGGATTGCCTGGAGCTGGCCGCGCATGGCTCCGAGATGTCCGGTTACCCGTGCCGTTTCCCGGGCTGTGGGCTCTCCGGATGCAAACAGGTCCGCAAGATGGCCCTCGGCCATGATGATGGCATCGCCCTTGGCAACCGCCTCGGACTTCATCCGGTCATGGATTGCCCGGATCCGTGCGATCTGTTCGTCGCTGAGGCCGAGTTCTGACGCCAGCTCAAGCAGGTGCCTCGGCCCGGGAAAGTGGTTCAGTTCGGCCGCCCGGGCGAGCCCCATCCCCTCGCCGTGGCGCAGTGAGCGGACTTCCTCGTCGGTCAGGCTTGCCACTTCGCTGCCCCGGGAATAATGGGCGTGAGATGACGGGTCGTGATCCTGCTTGGCCGTGACCGGCATCGAACCCATTGCGAGCAGCAGGACGCCGCCCAGCCACGCGGATGCTACAGCGATTCTATTCATTGATTGCCTCCAGTCGAAAAATATTGGGAACGGAAAAACCTGCCTGCGCCGGAATTCCCGGGGAAATCACCATGCGCCGGTACCGTCAGCTGGAATACCGGCGGCATGCCGGGTACCGCCAGGCGCGAATCATAGCAGCGGTTCCACCAGGCTGCTGACGTCTTCGCTGTCCATTTCACCCAGCCAGGATTCCGCCAGTTGCCCGTCACGGTCAAATACCGCCGTGAACGGCAGCGCCGACTGCGGATTGCCCTGGCTGATCATCAGCTCGGCGCCGTCGGCGCTCACCACCAGGGAGGGGTAGTTGATCCCGACCTGGTCGCCGAACGTGCGTGCGGCCTCCGGCACGTCATGGGCGATGCCGACCACCATCAGTCCCCGGTCCCCAAGACGCTCCTGGGCGTCCACCAGTACGGGTATTTCCCTGACACAGGGTGGACACCAGGACGCCCAGTGGTTGACCAGCACCACGTTTCCCAGCCACTGTTCGCCGTTCTGCAGCTTCCCGTCCACGTCCGGCAGGGAGATTTCCGCGAGCCTGGCCTCGGGCGATCCCGAGAACGGTGGCAAGCCGAATCTGTACAGGCTGAACAGCACACCCAGCGTCAGCGCCAGCACTGACAGCAGTATGTAGGGCAGCCTCATCTAGTAATCGATCAGGGCAAGAAAGTCTTCCGGATTGCGGTAGCCGTAGAAACTCAGCTCTTTCAGGGGATTCCCGCTTTCATCGAAGAACAGAACCGCCGGCGGCCCGAACACGCCAAAGCGCTTCTTGACCGATCTTGTGCCCGAGTCGTTCGGGTCGGTGACATTCACCTGCAGGGCGAGGTAGCGTTCCTCGAGTACTCTTGCTACCGCGGGGTCCTGGAAGGTGGATTTCTCCATCTTCACGCAGTCCACGCACCAGTCGGCGTAGTAGTCCAGCATGATGCGCCGCCCGTCCTGCCTGGCCTGCAGGAACTGCTGATCCAGTTCCGCAGTATTGCTGACGGCCGTGAACAGGTGCGTCTCGAATTCCGGTGCGGCTGTGCTCCCGCCGATTGCGAACAGTCTGGCGGGCAATGGTTTCAGCAGGTCCCGTTCACCGTAGAAGCCGCCCACGATGGCGGCGATGCCCCACACCAGCAGCACCGTTCCGACTCCCTTGCCCAGCCTGCGCCAGCCGGAAGCGCCTTCGGGCAGGGACTGGGTGGCCCCGAGATATGTGCTGACGATGATGAAGAAGACACCCCAGATCAGCAGCACCGGCACCGCCGGCAGCACACCGAGCAGATAGATGGCGACCGCGATCAGCAGGATGCCGAAGAAATGCTTGACCAGATCCATCCAGGCACCCGCCTTGGGCAGCAGGTAGCCCGCGCCGAATCCCAGGGCGACGAGGGGGACACCCATGCCAAGGGACATGACGAACATCATCTGCGCCCCCAGCACCGGATCCGCCCTGCTCACGGCGATGCCGAGAAAGGAGATCAGTATGGGGGATACGCAGGCGCCGACGATCAGCGCGGAAACCAGGCCGAGGAGGAATACCATGGGGAACGTTCCGCCCATGCTGCTGGTGCTGTTCTGCAGTCGTGACTGGATCGCCGACGGCATCTGGATTTCGTAGAGCCCAAACATCGCCAGGGCCATCAGGAAGAAGATGACCGCCATGGCCCCGATGGCCCAGACATTCTGGAAATAGGCCTGCAGCTGTTCGCCGGTTGCGCCGGCCACCCAGCCCATCGCGGCGTAGGTCACCGCGGTGCCGATGACGTAGACCATGGCCAGGGCACCGCCGCGCATCCGGGTCAGTTTCTCGCCCTGTCCGGCGATCACTCCGGAAAGGATGGGAATCATGGGCAGGACGCAGGGAGTGAACGTCAGCAGCAGGCCTGCCAGCAGGGCGCCGGCCAGGATGCTCAACAGCGAACGGGTGTCGGTGTCCGGCCCCGCCCCCCCGGACGGCCGGATGCCGTCATCGCCGCCGCTGGCGGGCGTGACCGTTTCCGAGGCTGCCGCCGTGGAGATCATGGGGGGGAGCGCCAGGGTCACGCTCTGGGTGCTCGGGGGATAGCAGATGCCCTGGTCGGCGCAACCCTGGTAACCCGCCTCCAGGATGATCGAACCCGCCCCGGGCGCGGTACGCTGCAGGTCGATGGGTACGGTGAACGGGTACTTGAAGACCCGGCTCAGGCCGAAAAACTCGTCCTGCTTTTCCTCCCCGGCGGGCAGGGCATAGTCACCGACCCTGGCGTCCCCCTGTCCGCTGAAAGAGATCTTGTCGCGGTAGAGGTAATATCCTTCGACGACATCGAACCGCGCTTCCAGGGTATTGCCGTCCACCACATCGACGGACAGCTTGAAGGCTTCTTCCGGCGGCAGGAATTCGGGCTGGGGGAAGCCGCTCTCGAGGAGGTTCTTCAGGGCGGCGACGCTGTCCTCATCCCCGGCTTCGCCAGTCCCTCCGGACCCGTCCGCAGCGGAGGATCGGGTATCCGGGAGTGGTTCGGCCGGGTCGGAATCCGGATTTACCGGCGTCGGCTTGAGGAGGTTTCTCAGCTCCGCCACCGGGTCGGCCTCCGATTGACTGCCCGTACCGGCGGCGGATCCCGTCAGCTCCGATAGGACGCTGCCGGACGGCTGACCGGAGGCGGGGTCGGCGTATGCATTGCTGATTCCCGGCAGGAACGTGATTTCGTGCCGCACGGGAGGGTAACAGACGCCGATCGGTTCGTTGCAGCCCTGCCCGTCGGCGATCAGGGTGAATCCTGAACCGGCATCCTTCAGCGGCAGCACCATGCGCAGGCTGCCGGTATACACTTCCACGTCGCCGAAAAACTCGTCGTGCTTGGGTTTGCCGGGAGGCAACTCCACAGACCCGGAAAACCCGTTGTCGCCGACGATGTCGTATCCCATCTTGTCCCGGTACATGTAGTAGCCGTCCGCGATCTCCCATCGTGCCTCGACACTGTTGTCCGGCAACAGGCGGGCACTGAAAGCGAATGCCTCATCCTCCGGCAGCAACTCGTCGTCTCCCACGAGCCCCCATGTCGCATGGGGGACGGATGCGGCGGCGAGCGCGAGAATCAGGGCACGTACGTGGTGCAGTATGGGCATGACAGAAATTCTGACCGGCGTTCTGGTTTGAAGTTCAGGTCAGGAATGGATCCGTATATTATAGGGGGAGGGGATCCGGTTTTGATCTCCCACATGGGGATAGGGGCGGACATCACCGGTTGGGGATGGCGTTTCCGGCCCCATATCCCCTGGAGCTGCAGGCAGACCGTTCATGAAATTTCTCTTTCTCCTATTCCTCGTAGTACCCCTGGCGGAAATCTATCTGCTGATCCAGGTGGGCGGTGTCATCGGTGCCTGGCCAACCATCGCCCTGGTTGTCGGGACGGCCCTGCTTGGTGCGGTGCTGGTGCGTTCCCAGGGTTTTTCCACCATTGTCCGGGTACGGGAACAGCTGGAACGGGGCGAACTGCCCGCGATGGAAATTTTTGAAGGACTGTTCCTGTTGGTGGCCGGCGCCCTGTTGCTGACCCCGGGATTCTTCACGGACGCCATCGGCTTCGCCTGCCTGACGCCGCCCCTCCGGCAGGCCCTGATCCGGCAGTTCCTGTCCAGCGGCATGGTCACCGGACAGGCGGAGGAAATACACCAGGCCAAGGGCCGGCAGGGCAGGATCATCGACGGGGAATACCGGGATATCGACGGATAGGCGCCGCCTGCCTTCCGGGCGGGCAGGTTGGTCCGGGTCGACGCCAAGGGCAGCGGCTTCGAATCAATGCAGGGGGCTCCGGCCAGCGATTTACCGTGTCGGGGCATCATGCCGCGGTCCGGCATCCGAGCCCGGCTCACCCGCTGGCTTTCCGACGACAGGAAAAAAATATTCCGGAATGCCATTGATTTTTCGGACTGGATCACTATTATTGGCACTCACCAAAGGCGAGTGCTAACAATCCCCGGGATTCCGGGGCCATACCGGAGGACCAGGGGGAGCCCCTGACACGGTTCGAGGAAAAATGGTGCCGCGATTTCCGCGGGTTAGCCATCGCTTTCTTACTGTCAACAACTGTAATTCTTAGAGGAGATAGAGCGTATGAACATACGTCCGCTTCATGACCGCATCATCGTCAAACGTATTGAGGATGAGCGCACCACTCCGGGGGGCATCGTGATTCCCGATTCCGCCACCGAGAAGCCGATGCAAGGCGAAGTGCTTGCTGTCGGCAATGGAAAGATGCTTGAAAACGGTGAGCAACGGGCGCTGGACGTCAAGGTCGGTGACCGTATCCTGTTTGGCAAGTATTCCGGCACCGAAGTGAAGGTATCCGGCGAAGAAGTTCTCGTGATGCGCGAGGACGACGTCATGGGTGTCATCGAGGGCTGATCGGTTACCGGTCATCAACAACAGAATTTCTGAGAGGAATATTGAAAAATGTCAGCTAAAGAAGTCGTATTCGGCGAACAGGCCCGGGCCCGCATGCTCAAGGGCGTCAATACCCTGGCCGAGGCGGTCAAGGTAACCCTGGGACCCAAGGGTCGCAACGTGGTCCTGGACAAGTCCTTCGGCGCGCCCACCGTCACCAAGGACGGTGTTTCCGTGGCTAAGGAAATCGAACTCAAGGACAAGCTTGAGAACATGGGTGCCCAGATGGTCAAGGAAGTTGCTTCCAAGACGTCCGATGTCGCCGGTGACGGAACCACCACCGCGACCGTTCTGGCCCAGTCCATGGTGCTTGAGGGCATGAAGGCCGTCGCTGCCGGCATGAACCCGATGGATCTGAAACGCGGCATCGACAAGGCCGTGATTTGCGCCGTCGAGAGCCTCAAGGAACTGTCCCGCCCCTGCGCCGATCACAAGGAGATCGCCCAGGTCGGCACCGTGTCCGCCAATGCGGACACCGCCATCGGCAATATCATCGCCGAGGCCATGGAGAAGGTGGGCAAGGAAGGCGTGATCACCGTTGAGGAGGGCAATGTGCTCGACAACGAACTGGATGTCGTTGAAGGCATGCAGTTTGATCGCGGCTACCTGTCACCTTACTTCATCAACAACCAGGACAGCATGTCGGTGGAACTGGAGAATCCCTACATCCTGATCCACGACAAGAAGGTCTCCAATATCCGTGATCTGCTGCCCACCCTGGAAGGTGTCGCCAAGGCCAGCCGTCCGCTGATGGTGATCGCCGAGGACGTTGACGGGGAAGCCCTGGCGACCCTGGTGGTCAACAACATCCGCGGCATCGTCAAGGTCTGCGCGGTGAAGGCCCCCGGTTTCGGCGATCGCCGCAAGGCCATGCTGGAAGATATCGCCATCCTCACCGGCGGCCGTGTGGTCAGCGAAGAGGTCGGCATGAGCCTGGAGGGCGTATCCCTGGAAGATCTGGGTCAGGCCAAGCGTATCCAGGTGACCAAGGAGAACACCACCATCATTGATGGCGCGGGTGCCAGCTCGGAAATCGAGGCGCGCGTTGGCGCAATCCGTGTTCAGATCGAGGAAGCGACCTCCGATTATGACCGCGAGAAGATGCAGGAGCGTGTAGCCAAGCTGGCCGGGGGTGTTGCCGTCATCAAGGTCGGCGCCGCCACCGAAGTGGAAATGAAGGAAAAGAAGGCCCGCGTTGAGGACGCGCTGCATGCCACCCGGGCTGCGGTGGAAGAGGGCGTGGTTCCCGGCGGCGGTGCCGCCCTGGTTCGCTGCGTTGACTCCGTGAAGGAGGTTTCCGGTGACAACCCCGACCAGGACATGGGTGTTCGCATCGTACTGCGTTCGCTGGAAGAGCCGCTGCGCCAGATCGTCGCCAATGCCGGCGATGACGCGTCCGTGGTTCTCAACGCAGTGGCCCAGAATACAGGGGCGTACGGCTACAATGCCACAACCAGCGACTACGGTGACATGATCGAAATGGGTATTCTGGATCCCACGAAGGTTGCCCGCACCGCGCTGCAGAACGCCGCTTCCATTGCCGGCCTCCTGGTGACCACCGAAGCCATGGTGGCGGAGATTCCGGAAGAGAAGGCGGCTCCCCCGATGCCCGACATGGGCGGAATGGGCGGTATGATGTAATCAGGCCGTTCATCGGAAACAGCAAAAGCCCCGCCCCTGGCGGGGCTTTTGCCATCCATCCACCGCACAATTTTCCCCGGCGACGGTAGCCGGATTCCGCCAGGGAATTGCTGTCGGCATAACAGCAAGGGCGCAAGCTGTTAGAATCCGTTCATCGGCAATGAACCGGCGGGGCGGCGTTCCGGTCTCCCGGCGAATGCCCGCAGTTGGCCTGATAAACCCGAAGATCCACTTGACCTTCCAAGATCTCATATTGAGGCTGCAGAATTACTGGGCCGGGAAAGGATGCGTCATCATGCAGCCCTACGACATGGAAGTGGGCGCGGGCACGTTCCACACGGCAACGTTCCTCGCCGCCGTGGGACCGGAGCCGTTTCACGCCGCCTATGTCCAGCCGTCGCGCCGGCCCGCGGACGGTCGCTACGGCGACAACCCGAACCGCCTGCAGCATTATTTCCAGTACCAGGTGATCCTGAAGCCCTCTCCGGACAATTTCCAGGACCTGTATCTCGACTCCCTGCGGGAACTCGGGTTCGACCTTCTGAAGGATGATGTCCGGTTCGTCGAGGACGACTGGGAATCGCCGACCCTCGGTGCCTGGGGGCTCGGCTGGGAGGTGTGGCTGAACGGCATGGAGGTCAGCCAGTTCACCTATTTCCAGCAGGTCGGCGGCATCGATTGCAGACCGGTCACCGGTGAAATCACCTACGGTCTTGAACGGATCGGCATGTATCTCCAGGGCGTGGACAGCATATTCGACCTCGTCTGGAGCGATGGCCCCGCCGGACGCTACACCTATCACGATATCTACCACCAGAACGAAGTCGAGCAGTCCGCCTACAATTTCGACCACGCCAACGTGGACTTCCTGCTGCAGCAGTTCAACGAGGCGGAAAGCATGTGCCGGCTACTGCTTGCAGAGAAGTTACCGCTGCCCGCCTATGAGCAGGTACTGACCGCGTCCCACAGCTTCAACCTGCTGGATGCGCGGCACGCCATCGGTGTCACCGAGAGGGCGCGATATATCGGCCGCGTGCGTACCATGGCCCGGGGCGTGGCCCAGGCCTACTACGAAAGCCGGGAAGCCCTGGGATTTCCCCGGGGCAGGATTCCGCGCCAGAGGAAGCGGAGAAGCGCCTGATGGCTGTCACCCGACGCAGGCCAGTGGCAGCCCGTCCCCGCAACCTGCTGCTGGAGATCGGTACCGAGGAACTGCCTCCGAAGTCACTGAAATCGCTGGGCGAATGCTTTGCTGGAGCCGTGCACGAGGCCCTCAACGAAGCCGGCGTAGGCCCCGAAGGCGGGGAATCCTGCCGCTGGTATGCCACCCCGCGCAGGCTCGCGGTATGGGTGGGGAAGGTGAAACCGCGCCAGCCCGACAGGATCGAGGAACGCCGGGGGCCCTCGATCAGGGCGGCATTCGATGATCATGGTATGCCCACGCCCGCCGCGCTCGGGTTCGCCAGGTCCTGCGGTGTCGGCGTGGACAAGCTGGGCCGGCAGGTCACCGACCAGGGTGAGTGGCTCCTGTTCCGGCGCAAGGTGGCGGGGGAGCGTATCCGGGACATCGTGGAGCAGGCCCTGGAGCAGGCCATACGCAGATTGCCCATTGCCAGGCGGATGCGCTGGGGGAACGGCACCGAGGAATTTGTCCGGCCGGTTCACTGGCTGCTGGCCATGTACGGCAGCGAGGCGCTGAAGGTTTCCGCCCTGGGACTGAAGGCCGGGAAGTGGACCTATGGTCACCGTTTCCATTCCCGCGGGGAGATCCGCATCATGTCGGCGGACCGCTACCTCGATACGCTGAAGAAGCAGGGGCTGGTGATCGCCGACTACGGGGAACGGCAGCAACTGATCGTGCGGCAGGTGACCAGGCTCGCCCGCCGCAACGGCGGCACGGCGGTACTGGAACCGGCACTGCTGGATGAGGTCACCGGGCTGGTTGAATGGCCCCAGGCACTGTACGGGGAGTTCGACCGCCGTTTCCTGAAGGTACCCCCGGAAGTGCTCGTTTCGTCCATGCAGGACCACCAGAAGTATTTCCACCTGGAAGACGGCCGGGGCAGGCTGCTGCCGGGGTTCATCACCGTGAGCAACGTTCGCAGCCGTTCCCCCAAGCGGGTTCGGAGCGGCAACGAAAGGGTGCTGCGGGCAAGGTTGGCGGATGCCGAGTTTTTCTGGCTGAGCGACCAGAAGCAGCCTCTGGAGAGCCGGCGAGGAGCCCTCGACCGGGTGCTCTTCCACGAGCGGCTGGGTTCCATCGGGGCCAAGGTGGAGCGAATCCGCATCCTTGCCCTGGAGATCGCCGGACAGGTAGGGGCCAACGCGGAACAGGTGGCACGTGCCTGCGATCTTTGCAAGGCGGACCTGGTGACGGACCTGGTGGGGGAGTTTCCGGAGTTGCAGGGGATCGTCGGCGGCTACTACGCCGCCGCCGGCGGCGAGGACAGGGCGGTGAGTAACGCGATCCGGGAACACTACAAGCCCAGGTTCGCCGGGGACGGGCTTCCCCGTGGGCGAGTTTCCCGTTGCCTGGCCCTTGCGGACCGCGTTGACAGCCTGGCGGGCATATTCGCCTGCGGAGAGATTCCCTCCGGCGACCGGGACCCCTACGCCCTGCGGCGGGCGGCCCTGGGCATTCTCCGGATCCTGATTGAGGAGCGCATCGAACTCGATCTTTACCGGCTGATCGAACAGGCCATGAACCGGCTGGATGCCCATGGAGGAAACCTGGACGCCTCCGATGAAACCGTGCGGCAGGTCTTCGGTTTTGTCACCGACCGGTTGCGGGCCTATTACCTGTCCATGGGCTTCGATGCCCTTGAAATCGCTGCCGTGGCGGCGGTAGCACCACGCAGCCCACTGGATTTCCACCGCCGCCTGGCTGCGGTGCACGACTTCTTCGGCAACGAACCCGAGGCGGCGCGGTCATTGGCGTCCGCGAACAAGCGGATTGTCAACATCCTGGCGGGCCAGGAGATCGACGAAGCCGGTATCCCGGATGCCGCGCTGCTCAGGGAGCCGGCGGAGATCGCGCTGGCGAAGAAACTGGACAAGGTTGGTGCCAAGGCCGGCAGGCATTTTGCCGGGGGGCGCTACGGCCGGGGTCTGTTGGCATTGGCAGGCCTGAAGAAGCCGGTGGACAGGTTCTTCGACCGGGTCATGGTCATGGACGAGGATCCGGCGGTCAGAAGCAACCGGCTGGTGCTCCTGGCCGGGATCCGCCGGCTGTTCCTGGCGGTGGCGGACATCTCCGTGGTCAGGGCGGAATGATGGGGGAGGAGCAAGACCGTGACCGAAATTCGTTTTCGGAAATGATGGCGGAGGTCCGGGCCTTCCACCACAAGCACCGCTTCAGGGAGAGGGGCGGGGAGGATCTGGTGTACCGTCTGGCCTTGATGACAGAGGAACTCGGCGAGATCGCCGACTGCGTGACCAAGGGCAAGTCGCGGGATCAACTGGCCACGGAATGCGCCGACCTGCTGATCCTGCTCATGGGCAACGCCATCGCCGCGGACTTCGACCTTGCCGAGGCGTTCTGGCGCAAGATGGCGGAAGTCAACCAGCGGGGCGAGCGCATCGTGGATGGCAGGGTGCGCGTAACCGCCTACCGCGACGAAGAGGACTCCGGGCACTGAACCGCCCGCGGGGGTGGTGGCGACATCAGCACCTGCATGGAGCGGACAGGGCGCCCGGTACGGGTGCGGTGCCGTGCGGGTCAGGTCTGCCGATTGACGGCAGGGGCGTCGGTCCGAACCCAGGCAGGTACGGACAGGAAACCATGTGCCAATCCCCGGACCGATCATTATTCTTCCTTCGTTGATTTTGATACCATCCCGGGAATTATACAACATAATTCCCATAGACTCATCCCCAAGCGCATCATTGCCTACCTTCACGTATGATTAATTGTTGTATATCAATAAGTTGATCTTATAATTTCTTTCGCGTTTCCCAATCAGAACCGGCCTAACGCACCATTGAGAACCACCCGTATTGCCCCCATTCGGTTGCGATTCGATTACGGTTGAAGTACCATTTCCCTCGAAGATTTTTCAGCCCGAGGGTAAACGTTCGGTCACGCGTGTATAGGAGCATAGAGACGATGATGATGTCGCACCAAAGTGTGTCTGGAATTGGTGCTACCACTGGTTGTCACAACCCTTTTCACTCTATGCCGAATATTCACAATTACCACCTGTCACCC
>JAJDTE010000041.1:0-36252 GCA_022827325.1 Gammaproteobacteria bacterium
CATCGACTGCGGCGACATCCGAGTCAGGATCTACTCGGTGCATCTGTGCCACCTTTCTTCCGCCAGCCGCCTGCCCCAGGTGGACCGCCTGATCGATATCCACAGGAGCGCCGTGCACGAGGGTGCCGCCATGTGCGGGAACCTGTCCGGAATTCCCTATGAAACCGGCGTCCATGACCAGTCCGTGCCCCATCTCTCCATCCTGATGGGGGATTTCAACTGCCAGCCGGATTCCCCGGAATACGACCGGATCGCCGGCCCCGGGAGCGATTACGGCGGCAGGATCACCCCCGAGGACGGCTTCGTGGATGCCTGGGTCGCGGCGGGCAACGACCGGGATGAGGGCCATACCAGCGACGTACGCGGTGTCCCTGCAATCCTCGACTACTGTTTCGTGAGCCCCGCCATCCGGCAACGGGTGCGAAGCTGCCGCGTCGACACCGCCGCCACCGGTTCGGATCACCTGCCGCTCTGGACCGAAATTGACTTCTAGGCCTCCGGGCACCCGCCATCCATGACCCGCGGTCAGCTCGGGATCGTACTTGCGACGACCTTTCTCGTCTTCTGTACCCTCTACACGCCCCAGCCCATCCTGCCGCAACTGGCCAGGGACTTCGACGTTCCCATCACCAGCGCGGCGCTGATGATCACGGTGGTGCTCCTGCCCCTTGGCATAGCGCCGGTGCTCTACGGCTACTTTCTCCAGGCGGTGCCGGCACGCACCATGCTGCTCGCCTCCCTCTCCCTGATCTCCCTCAGCCAGCTGGCGCTGTTCTTCGCCAGCGAATTCTGGCAGCTGCTGGCGCTGCGCTTCATCCAGGGCCTGTTGCTGCCGGCCCTGTTCACCGCGGCCATGACCTATGCCGCCAGCATGGCGCTGCCCGGCCGGATCCGCGCCGTCATGGGCATGTACATCGCGGCCACCATTGCCGGAGGATTCGGCGGCCGGGTTCTGTCCGGTTTCCTGGCCTCCACCGCGGGATGGCAGTGGGTATTCCTCGTTCTCGGCCTCTCGCTGCTGCTCCCGGCCTGGCTCTGCGGGCGGCTGAGAGCGGATGCCAGGCTCAGTTTCGACCGCCTGGATGCCAGGGCGATCGGGCGGGTATTGCGGGTGCCCAACTATGCCTGGTCCTATCTCGCGCTGTTCACGATCTTCTTCTGCTTCACCGGCATCCTCGCCATGCTGCCGTTCCGCATCGAGGACATCCGCCCCGGCACCAGCAGTTTCGTCATCTCACTGGCCTACGTCGGCTACATGATCGGCATACCGGTGGCGCTTTCGAGCAACCGCCTGGTTACATGGTTTCACGGCGAGCAGATCGTCCTGATGATCGGTGCCGGCGCCATCCTGTGCTCCCTGGCGCTTTTCCTGGTGCCGAACATGACGTTGCTGTTTGTACTGATGCTGGTGCTCGCCGCGGGCATGTTCCTGATTCATGCCACCCTGTCCGGCTATCTCAACCACACCGCCAGCGAACACAAGGGCGTGGTCAACGGCATCTACGTGTCGGTCTACTACCTGAGCGGCACGCTGGGTTCCTGGCTGCCCCTGGTCATGTACCGCTGGATGGGTTGGCGGGGCACGATCCTGGTGTTTGTCGCGCTGGCCCTGCTGTCCATCTGGTTCTTCCGCTGCCTGGCCAGGGAGCCCGTCGACTGAACCGGCGCCGGGGGCCGCCCATGCCGCCCAGACAGGCACGGAAGGTCGCCCGGACCGTTTGATTTCGCTGCGGCCAGAAGGTACCATCCAGCCCCTTTTTTTCCGCCCCGAGGGAATGCGCAAGCTCCTGATCGCCGGCAACTGGAAGATGAACGGGAGCCAGTCCATGGCCCTCGGGCTCTGCCGCGACCTGGTGTCGGGCGTCGCCCCCCTGACAGGTATCGACGTGCTCATTTGTCCGCCGTTTACGCTGCTCCACCGGGTCAGCGAAGCGGTCAGCGGCAGTATCATCGCCACCGGCGCCCAGGATATCGATGAACACGAAAAGGGCGCCTTTACCGGGCAGGTCTCCGCCGACATGGTGCGGGACGCCGGCGGCAGTCACACGATCCTCGGGCATTCCGAAAGGCGCGTTCTTCATGGTGAAAACAACGCGCGGATCGCGGCCAAGGTACATGCCGCCCTGTCCCGCGGGCTCATACCCATCGTATGCGTGGGCGAGTCCCGGGAACATCGTGAAGGCGGCCGCACCGATGAAGTGGTGCTCGGTCAACTGGACCCGGTCATCGGGCAATGCGGCATCGGGGCATTCAGCAAGGGCATCATCGCCTACGAGCCGGTCTGGGCCATCGGCACCGGCCTCACCGCGACCCCGGGCCAGGCCCAGGAGGTTCATTCGCTGATCCGCCGGAGACTGGCCGATCACGATGTCGATATTGCCGCCCGTTGTCGTATACTGTACGGGGGAAGCATGAAACCGGACAATGCCGCCGAGCTCCTGGACCAGCCGGATATCGATGGCGGGCTCATCGGTGGCGCTTCCCTGAATGAAGACGACTTTCTTGCCATCTGCCGGGCAGCCGCCGACAGGGCGGTACCGAAATCCGGCTGACAACCATTCCATATACCATCCATGTTTGCCAACCTGTTGCTTGCCGTTCACCTGGTCATTGCTGTGACAATCGTGGTCCTGGTCCTGTTGCAACAGGGAAAGGGAGCCGATGCGGGGGCGGCCTTTGGCGGCGGCGGCGGTTCCTCCCAGAGCCTTTTCGGGGCAAGGGGTTCCGCCAACTTCCTCAGCCGTACCACCTCGGTACTGATCACCCTGTTCTTTGCCACCAGCATTACCCTGGCGCTCTATTACTCGAAGCAGGCGGGCCCCCGCAGCGTCCTGGAAGGATCCGTGCTGGAACAGGCGGAAACACCGCCGGACAGCGAAGTGCCCGCAACAGAAAGCGCCGGTGAGCCGGTGATCCTCCAGGAGGAGTCCGACATCCCCGCTGCACCGGACAGCAACTGATACATCGAATCACACGGTCAAGGGTATAATCCGACAAGGAAAATCGCCGAAGTGGTGGAACTGGTAGACACGCAGTCTTGAGGGGGCTGTGCTTTACGGCGTGAGGGTTCGAGTCCCTCCTTCGGCACCAACATCCGGTACGGAATCTCCCCGGAAACACCCGGACAGTAACCTGGAATCCCCTGGAACCGGGACACTACCTACCTGGCAGGATTTACCCGTTTCATGCGGGCTCGATCCTTGGCCGGCCACGGCAGCCGCCCGTGGCGAAATCGGTCGCGTTACAGCGTCAGCCGGCATTCGGGAAGGCCGTGACCGGTGCCATGTCCACGTGGCCGACGGGGAACTGAAGGCGGCAGGATGAGCCTTTCTCCTTCAACCGCAGCGGAGCGGGTGGCGAGAGGGAAAAATTGGTTCATAATGGACTTTTTCGGTAACGGGATGCGACAAGTTCCCGGGAAGAACCCCGAGAAATCACCATGCAATCGAAAACGCGGCTGCAGATCATCCCTCGACGGCGCTGTCGGACCCCGGAACCAGGGATCGGGCGGGAACGTACCGGCATGCGCCATTTCAATCCGCTGGTCATCAGGATGACCGACCCGGCCATGCAGGCGCCATGCCGCCTTCGCCGTAAACGTCATCCCCTAGCATTCCAGACGCAGGTTTAGCTCCAGGAGCCGGTCCCATGAACGAACTCACCCAAATGTTGAATGTTTCCGAGATCCTTGCAACGCTGTCGCGCTGGATCGACAACCATGTGCTGGTCGTCGACAACGCGGTCCAGGCCGGGTTGATCCTGCTGGCGCTGGGAATCGCCCGGCTGTCCGGCCCCAGGCTCAGAAACGTCATCGGGAACCTGTCGGAGAACCAGGCCAAGCGCGCCGAACTCCAGGGTTTCCTCTCCCGCCTCGCCGACCTTTCCACCCCGATCGTGGCCCTGGTTTTTCTGTGGATCGTAGCCGAAGCGGGCGCACAGTCCGCCCTGTTCGGTCATTACCTGACGCAGACCGCGGCCATCCTGGCCGGGGCCTGGGTGATCATCCGCCTGGCCTCCGGGATCATCCGCAACGATCTGCTGTCCCGGATCGTGGCCTGGACCGCGTGGAGTGTCGCAGCGCTGGCGGCTTTGGGATTGCTCGATGCCGCGATCACGCTGCTCGACGGTGTCGGCATGACCTTCGGGGAAGTCCGGATTTCGCTCCTCTCCCTGGCCAAGGGAGCCCTGATCCTCGGCCTGCTCCTTTGGCTCTTTGCAACGTTATCCTCGGTGCTGGAGCGGCGTATCGGCCAGTCAAAGGATCTGACACCGTCGGTCCAGGTGCTGGTCACGAAAATCATCAAGATCGTCCTGGTCATCCTTGCATTCCTGATCGCAATCGGCGGACTGGGTATCGACCTCACGGCCCTCACCGTGTTCGGCGGCGCTCTCGGTATCGGTGTCGGCATCGGGCTGCAGAAAGTCGTATCCAACCTGGTCAGCGGCCTGTTGCTGCTGATGGACAAGTCGATCAAGCCGAACGACGTCATCGCGGTGGGCGGCACCTATGGCTGGGTCGCGTCCCTCGGGGCGCGGTACGCGGCGATCCGGACCCGCGACGGGGTCGAATACCTCATCCCGAACGAGGAACTGATCACCCAGCGGGTGGAGAACTGGTCCCACAGCGACAAGGCCGTCCGGCTCAACATCCCGGTGGGGATTTCCTACAAGTCCGATGTGCGCCTCGCGATCGACCTGTGCCGCGAGGCAGCCGCCGCCGTTCCCCGGGTGCTGTCCAACCCGGCTCCGCGTTGCCTGCTCATGGGTTTTGGCGACAGCTCGGTAGACCTCCAAATACGGATCTGGATCGATGACCCGTCCGAGGGACGGTCCAATGTCATCAGCGAGGTCCTGCTCCGGGTATGGGACCTGTTCCACGAGCGCGGGATCGAGATCCCCTTCCCGCAGCGGGACCTGCACCTGAAGTCGAGCGACGTACCCCTGTCCATGCAGGCCGCCACAAGGGCCGGTCACATCAAGGAGGCATAGTGCCTGCAGGACCTGACCGGCAGTTCGAGTGCGTCCAGCACGGCGGTGCCTCCCTGACAGATTGCGTCAGCGAAACCCTGAAGCCCGCTTGCTCTCAACACGATAACCTAAAATTGATAAGACACAATAACCGAATACAGGAACATCGCCAAAACCGGCAAAGGGAACATTGGTCACCCCCGGGCCAGCCTGTTTTCGGGGTCGTAAGCGGGCTCGTTCACCAGGATCGCGGGACACATGCGTCCCAGCACCTCGACGACAAGGGAGCCATCCCGCCTGGCCGGGTCGGACGGAAGCAGCAGGAATGCAAGGTTCCGTCCGACCCGGTGTCCGTAGGAACCGGAAATCGCCACGCCGATCCGTTCGCCTTCCCGGAACACGGCCTCACCACCGATGATGTCGGTGTCGACGGTGTCCACCTCCGCGAAAAACAGGCGGCGCCCGACACCGCTCCTTTGCTGTTCCACCAAAGCTTCCCGGCCGATAAAATCACGCCCCCCAAGGACGACGAACCGGTCCAGGCCTAGCTCCCAGGCGGTGTTCTCCACCGTGAGTTCGCCGCCCCAGGCCTTGTAGGCCTTTTCCATGCGCATGCTGTTCATGGCATAAAACCCGAAATCCGCAGGCGGTGCGATTCCTGCCACCCCCTTCAGGGCGTCGTACAGGGCAACCTGGTCGTCGATATCGTGATGCAGTTCCCAGCCGAGTTCCCCGGTGTAGCTGACGCGCATGGCCATCACCTCCTTTCCGGCCACCGTGATGGACTGCGCGGACAGCCACGGGAATGCCCCGTTGTCCAGGGAGGCGCCGGTCAATCGCGACAGGATATCCCGCGAGGCGGGACCCGCGAGCCCGAGAACCCCCAGGGAACCGGTGATGTTTTCCATGGCGACATCAGCGCCCTCGGGGAGGTGGCCGCGAAGCCAGTCCAGGTGGTGCGACTCCGCGGCGGCCGCATAGACCAGGTAGAACGCACCGTCCCGCAGCCGCGTGACGGTGAATTCGCACTCCACCGCGCCCCTCGGGTTGAGGCAATGGCAAAGGCGGATCTCGCCTTCCCTGCGCGGCAGGCTGTTGGCGGAAAGTCGGTCGAGAAACCCTGCGGCATCCGCGCCGCTGACCCGCAGCTTGCCGAACCCGGAAGCATCGATCACGCCGGCGTGTTCCGACACCGCCTTCACTTCCCGCGCCACGGCATCGAACCATTCGGTGCGACGAAAGCTGAGGGTGTGCTGCTCGTCCCCGGCGGCAAACCAGTTCGCCCGCTCCCAGCCGTAGACACTGCCGAACCGGGCGCCCGCCCGTTGCAGCCGGCCGTAGACCGGTGTTTGCCTGACGGGACGGCCGGCAGGCCGCTCCTCCAGCGGGTAATGGGTGGCGAACTGCAGCGCGAACACCTCCACCGCCTTCGCGACACGATATTCGCGACCGGCGTACTCGCCGAAGCGCCGCGGGTCGAAGATGCCCATGTGCATGGGCGGCTGCCCCTCGACCATCCATTCCGCCAGCAGCCTGCCCGCACCCGCGCCTTCGCCGATACCGAAACCGCTGCCGCAGGCAAGCCAGGCATTTTCGAGTCCAGGCGCAGGGCCGATCAGCGGCTGGCCGTCGGCCGAATAGCTCACGGGACCGTGCACGGTGGTCCGGATCCCCGCCTCGCCCAGCGCCGGTATCCGTTCCATGGCATCCGCCATCAGGTGTGCCACCCGCTCGAGTTCGGGGTCGAACAGCTCCATGCCGAATTCCCCGGGTACCCCGTCCACGGACCAGGTCTGCGGCGTCCCCTCGTAAGCCCCGAGTATCAGGCCGTCGCGCTCGCGGCGGGTGTACCACTGATAGTCATGATGACGCACCAGGGGAATGCTGTCCGGCGGGCAGGCGGCGATGTCCGGGTGGTCCTCGGTGACGACATACTGGTGCAGCATGGGGGTAACCGGCAAATCGAGGCCGAGCAGCCGGCCCACCCCGTTGGCCCAGAAGCCGGCGGCGATCACCACGTGCTCGGCAATGATCTCGTGCTCCGGTGTTCCGAGAAGCCATTCCCCGGACGGCGTCCGCTCGATGGTCTCCACCGGATTCTGCCGCAAAATGCGCGCACCACCCGCCCGCGCCAGGCGGGCCATGGCATGGGTGGTCTGGGCCGGGTCGACGTAACCGTCGGTGGGTTCGTAGAGGGCGCCGACCAGGCCCCCGGTACCCATGAGCGGAAAGAGACCGGCGATCTCGGATGGGCCGATCAGTTCGAAGTCGATGCCCATCTGCCGGCCCACGGAAATTCCGTGGCGGAATTCGTCCATGCGATCCGGGTCGTGGGTCACGCGGAGGCCGGCGCAGCGATGGTATCCCGTGGGCTCCGCGCCCGCCTCTTCCAGCCGGCGATACAGATCGGTGCTGAACTGGCGCATGTAGAGATGGGTCGGGCTGAAGCTGTAGTGGGTGCAGAAGCCCGCGGCGTGCCAGGTGGAGCCCGCGGTGAGTTCGGACTTCTCGATCAGGATCACGTCGCGCCAGCCCCTCTCCACCAGCTGCAGGAGCAGGCCGCAGCCGTAGATGCCGCCGCCGACAATGGCAACCCGCGCGTGATCCGTCATGTCCGCATCCTCCTGCCTTCAGGATCGTAGGGCGCGCGTTCGAGAACACGCAGGGGAAACCGTTCGCCGGCGACCTCCACGGCCCATCCGTCTTCATCCGGCCCGGCGCTGGCCGTGGAGACATACCCCATGCAAAGCGCCTTGCCCGTCCGAAAGCCGATGCCGCCGGACGTGGTATGACCCACCCGTGCTTCCCCGCGCCAGATGGGCTCGTCGTGGAGCAGCAGCGGCGGCTCCGGCGCCAGCACCTCGAACAGGCGCCTTGCCGTTTCTTGCGGGGCCCCGGCCTTCGATGCCACCGCCGCCCTGCCGATGAAATCGAATCCGCCATTCATCCGCACGGCGAACATCAACCCGGCCCCCAGGGGATCGTCATCGGGGCCGACATCATGCCCCCAGTGCACGTAGCCCTTTTCCAGACGGCAGCCGTCGAGGCAGAAATGGCCGGCGAAGCCCATGTTCCTCGGCGCCATCTCCGCCATCACCGCATCCAGCACGCTCCCGGCCTGCTCCACCGGCACCATCAGTTCCCAGCCCCGCTCGCCGGCATAGCTGATCCGGCTGGCCCGCACGTCCGCGCCGTCGATGGCGACCTGCCGGGACGAGGCGAAGGGAAACGCAGCCTGGCCGGTGTCGACATCACACAGCGCCCCGAGCAGCGCCCCGCTTTCCGGCCCCATCACCCCCAGGACGGCATGCTCTGCGGTCACGTCGGTCACCTTGACCCGTGCGGGCAGGCACTCGCGCAGATGATGGAAATCCTTCACCCGGGTGGCGGCGCCGGTCATCACCAGCCAGGCCCCCGGAGCGGTCCGGGTCAGCGTGCAGTCCCCCTCGATCCCGCCGTCCTCGTTCAGCCACAGGCTGTACACCATCCGTCCCGGGGCGACATCGATGCGGTTGGTGCAAAGGCGCTGCAGCGAATCAAGGGCGCCGTCCCCTTCCACCAGGAACTTGCTGAACGGCGACAGCTCGAACACCGCTCCCGAAGTCATCAGCCGGCCGGCCTCACGCCTGGCTGCAGGCCACCAGCACTGGGGGCCGTAACTGTAGCGGAATTCCTTCTCGTCCCCGTCCTTGGCAAACCACAACGGCCGCTCCCAGCCCGTGGGGGCGCCGAACACGGCCCCGCGGGCGGCCAGTTCGGCGTGCCAGGGGCTTCGTACCCGGTTCCGCCCGGTGCAATGCTGCCGGTAGGGCCAGTGAACGTCGAACTGGCCATGAACTGATTCCGGGATCCGGTCATCGAGGAAATCCGGGTCGTTGTCGCCGGGCAGGAAGCGCCGGATGTCCACCGACCACAGCTCCCGGTCCGGGCGGCCGCGGATCACCCACTCCGCCATGGCCCGCCCCACCCCGGCGGAAGACATGATGCCGATGGAGTTGAATCCCGCGGCGACGTAGAAGTTGGCGAGGCCCGGCGCCCGTCCCATGACCTGCCGGGTGTCCGGGGTAAAGCTCTCCGGCCCGTTCATGAACCGGGCGATGCCAAGTTCCGCCATCGCCGGCACCCGCTTGATTCCCGCCTCCAGCATGGGCTCGGCGTGATCCCAGTCTTCCGGGAATTCCAGGAAGTCCGCGCCGGCATCCACGCTGGCGGGATCCCAGACACGGGCATTGCGCTCGAACATGCCGAGCACCAGCCTCCCGGCATCGCCCTTGAGGTAGATGCCGCTGTCGAGGTCGCGGACAACCGGGCAGGGATGCACCAGCCCGGCGACCGGTTCGGTGACGATGTACATGTGCTCCACCGCCCTGAGCGGCACGTCCACGTCCACCAGGGCAGCCAGTTCCCGGGCCCAGAGGCCGGCGCAGTTGATCACCGCACGGGCGGGAATTTCCTCCCCGGTGCTAAGCCTGACCGACGCCACCCGGCCGCCGCGCCGGGTCATGCCGGTGACACCGGACTGTTCGCGGATTTCCACGCCGTGATTGCGGGCGCCGCGCGCGTAGGCCATGCAGAGGTCCACCGGGTTGACCTGGCCGTCCTCGGCGACCCAAAGCGCGCCGCAGAGGCCCGCGGGATCCAGGTGGGAAAAATGCTCGGCCACGGCCCGCGGTGCAACGACACGGGCATCAAGGTCATGCATCTGTCCGAGGCCGGCCAGGCGCTTCAGTTCCACCAGGCGGGCGTCGGTCTGTGCCAGCCAGTAGCCGCCGGTCTGTCGATAGCCCGTGGTCAGCCCGGTTTCATCCTCCAGGCTGCGAAAGAGACCGACGCCGTAACGGGCGAGTCCGGTCAGGTTCCGGGTCGCCCTGAGCGGGCCGACGATGCCGGCGGCGTGCCACGAGGTGCCGCTGCCGAGCCGGTTGCGTTCCAGCAGCAGGACATCACCGACCCCTGCCCTGCCAAGGTGGTAGGCAACGCTGAGCCCGATGGCGCCGCCACCGACCACGATGGTCCGGCCGTCAGCCATCCGGAGCGGGCTCCACGGAACCTCCCGGCCAGGGTGCCGGGGTCATCCGCCGGCACGGAAGCGGGCTGCCGACCGTCACCGGCTCAATACCACCGATCCGGCGTCCGGGCCTTCTGCCGAGCCACGTAATCCACCAGGCCGTCGAGAATGGCGGGTTCCATGGCGGGTTCACGGTATTCCTCGAGGGCCTGTTTCCAGAGCCGGTTGGCGCGGGCGGCCGCGTCCATGGCGCCGTCCGCCTGCCACTGCTCGAAGGCATTGTTGTCCGCCACGCTGGAACGGTAGAAGGCGCTGTCGAAATTGCGCAGGGTGTGGGGGCTCGACAGGAAGTGGGCGCCGGGCCCGGTTTCCCGGATCGCCTCCAGGGCCTGGGCCTCGTCGGACAGGTCAACGCCCCGGCAGAAATCGACGAGCTTGCCGCAGAGGTCGGCGTCGATCATGGTCTTCTCGTACCCAGTCACCAGCCCGCCCTCCAGCCAGCCGGTGGCGTGGTTGATGAAGTTCGCCCCGGCAAGCACCGCCATGGTCAGGCCCATCACCGCCTCCTGCTCCGCCTGGGCATCGGGCAGCTTGGAGGCCGACAGCGCGCCCACGGTGTGCAGGGGCAGTCCCAGGCGGCGGGCGAGCTGCCCCGACGCCAGCACCAGCTTGGCGGCTTCCGGGGTACCGAAGGTGGGCGCACCGGACTGCATGGAGATGGCCGTGGCGAAACTGCCCATGAGGCAGGGCGCGCCGGGGCGTACGAGCTGGGTCAGCGCACACACCGCCATGGCCTCCGCCAGGACCTGGGCCAGGGTACCCGCCACCGTGCAGGGGCTCATGGCCCCGGCCAGGGTCCAGGGGGTGCAGGCCACCGCCTGGTTGTGGGCGGCATAGGTCCGAAGGGCGCCGGACATGGCCGAATCCAGCACCAGCGGCGCATTGGTATTGGCCACGGAATAGAGCACGCAATGCTGTTCGACGAACTCTTCGCCGAACACCACCTTCGCCATGGCAACCGAGTCCCTTGCCCGCTCCTCGCCGATGAGCGCGCCGAAACAGGCCCGGTCCGAGAACCGGAAGTGCCCGAGCAGCATGTCCAGGTGCCGCTTGTTGGTGGGGACGTCCACCGGCTCGCAGACGATGCCGCCGGAATGATGCAGCCAGGGGATGGTCTGGTGAATCTTCACCAGCTCGTGGAAATCCTCGAGCCTGGCGTAGCGCCGACCGCGGTCGAGGTCATGCACGAACGGGGGGCCCCACGACGGCGCCAGCACGGTGTTGTCCCCCCCGATGACCACGCTGTTGTCGGGATTCCGTGCATGCTGGACGAATTCAGCGGGTGCCGAATCCTGGATGATCTGCCGGCAGAACCCGGGTTCGAACCGCACCCGGGTATCCCGCACATCCGCCCCCGCCTCCCGGTAAAGACGGAGCGCCTCGGGGTCGTTCCGCACCTCCATGCCCACGTCGCGCAGGATGGTGTCGGCGTTCCGTTCGATCAGGCAGAGCCCCTCCTCGGAAAGGACGTCGTAGGTCGCGATGCGGCGACGGATATGGGGAGCCCGTACGGGGCGGGCCTCCCTGCGCGCCGCCACCCGCTGCCGACGCCCCGCCCTGCGCCCCGGCCCGGCGCCGGTCCCTGCGGACGGGACCGGATCCCCGGCAGGCGGGCAGGCGGGCTTGGCGGCATCGGGCATCGGGATAACAGGATTGTGGCAGGCGGCGATTTATTGAATAATAGTCATAATTATGATGATCGTCCAATATTTTTATCCGTGCCTGTCACCCGGAACCTGGTATCGATGAATCCCAATCTTCGCGGGCCCGCCGGCGGGCCGGGGCGCCGGACCCGGGCGGAGAACCGCGAGTACCGCCTGCGCAGCCTGCTGGACGCCGCCATCCGGACCGTGGCCCGGCATGACATCCACGGCGCCACCGTGGAACGGATCTGTGCCGAGGCCGGGGCCTCACGCGGCCTGATCGCCCACTACTTCGACGGCAAGGAGGCGCTCCTCCTGGCCGCCCTGGAGGAATGGTACCGGCAGTCCATTGCCATCAAGTCGGCCATCGCGGCAGACAGCGGGCGTTCGGCCGAATCCAGGCTCAGGCAGGTGGCGCATTCCTCGTTCATGCCCCCCACCTACCGCTGGGAAATGGCGGCGGCCTGGCAGGCGTTCACCAACGCGAGCCGTTACCACCCCGAATTCGCTCGCCCCATCCGGCGTACCAGCCGCCGCGTCACCGCCATCGTGCGGGACCTCTTTGAAGGTGCCGCACTGGAACACGGTATCCGGATCGACGCCCGTAAATGCGCCCTAGGCCTGTATATACTCGACGACGGTCTGTGGAACAGCCTCGCCACCGGCAAGGACCGACTGACCAGAAAATCCGCCCAGTCACTGTGCGACCAGTACATCGACGGCTGCCTGGGCCACCCTACCCCGTAACCGAACCGACCATGAAGACCACTACGCGAATCACCGACCGGATCGAGGGCGACCCGGATCATTTCACCCTGCCCGTGGACTGGAACACCGACGCCATCGTCGGCCGCCGGGAGCGGTTTTACGCCGCCTCGCAGCGCGCCTTCGTCCCCTACAAGACCCCGCTCATCTTCCAGCGCGGCCAGGACCAATATCTTTGGGACGAACAGGGCAACCAGTATCTCGACTGCCTGAGCCAGAATCTCTGCGTCAGCATCGGCTACAACAACCCGGCGGTGACCCGGGCCGTGCAGGCACAGGCCGCACAGATCCAGCACTGCACCACCATGTTCTTCCACCCGGTGCCCGCCCACCTTGCCGAGGAGCTCGCCGCCAAGTTCCCCGAGGGGGAGGAATGGGTGGTCCATTTCACCAACTCGGGCGCCGAGGCAATCGATTTCGCGCTCCTGCTTGCCCGCTCCCACACCCGCACAGGCGACGTCCTTTCACTGACCAACGCCTATCACGGCCCCACCCTGGGCGCCCAGTCCGTGACCGGGATCAGCAATTTCCGCCACCCGGTGCCCCTTCTCGGAGGCATCCAGTTCGTCCCCAACCCGGACCAGTACCGGGGCATCCATGGCGAAGGTGTCGAGCCCTACCTCGACGACATCGACCGGGCCATCCACTACGGCACGAGCGGCCGGATCGCCGGCATGTTCTTCGAACCGATCCAGGGTTACGGCGGCATCGTTCCGGCGCCGGACGGCTACCTCGAGGGCGCCTTCGAACGGGTGCGCGCCGCCGGGGGCCTATGCATCGTGGACGAGGTCCAGTCGGGCTTCGGCCGTACCGGGGAGGGGTACTGGGCATACGAGCATGACGGCGTCGTGCCGGACATCGTGGTCCTGGCCAAGGGCATCGGCAACGGCTACCCGTTGGGGGCGGTGGTGGCGAAGCGCGACATCGCCGAGGCCATGGCGGACAAGTTCTATTTCAACACCTACGGGGCCAACCCGGTCTCCTGCTCCGCCGGCCGGGCGGTGCTGCGCGTCATCGACGAATGCGGGCTCATCGACAACGCCCGGACGGTGGGCGCGGCCATGCTCCAGGTGCTGAAGGACATGGAACGGAAGTACGATCTTGTCGGCAATGTCCGGGGCCGGGGCCTCATGATGGCGGCGGAACTGGTAAAGGACCGCGCAACGAAGGAGCCGGCTCCGGATGAGATGCACCAGCTCTTCCAACTCACCCGCAAGCACGGCTTGGTGGCGTCGAAGTCCGGCGCCTACCGGAACGTGCTGCGGATCTGCCCGCCGCTCTGCATCCAGATGGAGGACGTGGCTTTTTTCAAGCAGGCCATCGACGCCAGCTTCGCCGACCTGTATGCCGGTGTGACCGCCTGATTCCCGGGAAAATGCCATGAGGGATGCGCCCGGCCCGGCCGGCCCCTGATTGGCAGGGCATGGAACGGCGGGCCGCCTGCGGCCGGCCCCGGGACATGTCGGCGATCCGTTCCGGGCGGTCGAATTCGTTCGGGGGTTGCACAGACGGGCCGCTCGGGCGTATGGTGAAACACCCGGTGCCCCGACCCCTGGCAGTCCCCACGCGGCAGCCCGAGTTTCGAACGATGCTGGAAGAAACGACGCCAACAGCCCTTACGCATGCAATCCTGAAGGCCAAGCAACGGGCATTGCGTGAAGATTTTCCGCAAACCATGGGACTGCGCGTGCACCGCTCGATCAGTTGGATCGGGCGGGCCGAGGAGGCAACCGATGACGACGGGCGGTTCATCTTCATGTGGATCGGTTTCAACGCGGCCTATGCGGACGAAGAGGAGGTCCACAAGACCATGTCCGAGGCGCGGACCGAGTTCACCGGGTTTTTCCACAAGGTCGTGACGCTCGATACCGGCCAACGGGTGTACGACGCCATCTGGGACAATTTCTCGGGACCCATCCGGGTGCTCCTGGACAACCGCTACGTGTTCAGCCCGTTCTGGAAGCACCACAACGGGATCAGCGGATACGAAGAGTGGGAGAAAATGTTCCGGTCCGCTGAGCGGCGTTTCATCCTGGCGCTGAAGACGCACAACACCGTCGAGGTCCTGAATCTCGTGTTCGACAGACTCTATGTACTGCGCAACCAGATCATCCATGGCGGCGCGACCTGGAACAGCAGCGTCAACCGCAGCCAGGTGCGTGACGGGGCCTCCATCCTGTCCTTCCTGGTGCCCGTTTTCATCGATGTCATGATGGACAACCCGGACGAGGACTGGGGCCGCCCCTACTACCCGGTCGTGGATTAGGGTCCGCCCCGGGCAGTCCGGGTTCCCCGCCGGGCCGCTCGCAGCCGCATACGGGCCATGGCCCGCACCCGCAGGAGAGGTCAGCCGGGGCCACGGGCCGGAGAAATCTAGGGTATCCTAACGGGAAAAGCCCATCCTGCTCCCGGCCATGCCCTACGACCTTTCCAAGTACCCCATGAAACCGGATGTGATCGCCTACCTGGACCGGGTGGCGGCCAGATACCCGGACGACAGTGGCGCGCTCGGCGTGGAAGAAAACCGGCGCCTGTATCTCGCCATGTGTGCGGATTTCGAGGCGCCCGTCGCCGACGATGTGGCGACCACCAACCACCAGATCCCCGGCCGCAACGGGAACATTCCCATCCGCATCTACGAGAACCCGCAACACCACTCCCCGGTGACGGTCATCTACTATCACGGCGGTGGATTCGTGGTGGGCAACCTCGACAGCCATCACTCGATCTGCGCGGACATCGCCCATGCGACCGGCTACCGGGTGGTCGCGGTGGACTACCGGCTGGCCCCGGAGTACGTGCACCCGGTACCGTTCGAGGACGCCCTGGATGTCTTCCTGGCACTGGACCACGGCCATACCGTGGTGGCCGGCGATTCCGCCGGCGGAACCCTGGCGGCGGCGGTGTGCGTGGCCCAGCACGGCAGCGAAAGGCAGCCCGTGGGCCAGGTGCTGATCTATCCCTGGCTTGGCGGAGACATGCTTGACCTTCCATCCTACGACGAGAAGGCTGACGCGCCCGGCCTGTCCCGCCAGGACATCAGGGACTATCAGGCCCTGCGAAGTGCGGGGGAACCCGAAACACACGACCCGACCTACTTCCCCCTTGCCCACCCGGATTTCTCGGACCTGCCTGCCTGCGCGGCCTTCGCAGCGGAGCACGACCCCATACGGGACGATGCGGTCGAATACGTGCGCCGGCTGGACGCCGCCGGCGTCAAGGCCACCTGTACCGTGGAAAAGGGCCTCGTGCACGGCTACCTGCGCGGCCGCTACATGAGTACGGATATCGGGGACAGCTTTCACCGGACGTGTGAAGCGATTCGGGAGCTTGGCGCGTTCTGACCGGATCACACTGCAGGCGCGGGGCCTGTGCGTGCGGACGCAAAGGCACCCGGTCCCCTACCCGAAAAGCGGTATGCCATCTGCCTCCTTGACCGCCAGGTCCGCTACCAGTCAAATCGGGCCATGCTGAAACGCCCTGACGACCAGACCCTGGCCAAGCTGGCCGCTGTGTACGCGGGCCTGGTCTTCGGCATCTACTGGATACCCATCCGGGCGCTGGAAGGCGCCGGATTCCCGGGGTTGTGGGCCACCACGATGTTCAACCTGGCGTCCGTGCTCATTATCCTGCCCCTGATCTGGCGTGACCGTAGACGCTTTTTCCCCGGCCGCCTTCGCTTCCACGTCATCTGTTTCAGCACCGGCCTCGGGTACGCGCTCTACGCGTCCGCCTATGTCTATACCGAGGTGGTGAATGTCATTGTTCTTTTCTACCTGATGCCGATCTGGGGTTTTCTCCTGGCGCGCTGGATCATTGCCGATCCCATCACTCCCGCACGCTGGTGGTCCATGATCCTGGGGTTCGCCGGCATGTGGGTGATCCTCGGTGAAGGCATGGCATTCCCCCTGCCCCGCAACATCGGCGACTGGATGTCGCTGTCCGCCGGCCTGCTGTGGGCGGGAGCCTCCCTGATGCTCCTGATGGACCGGCAGGAAAAGGCGACCACCTACGGAGCCGGGTTTATCGTCTGGGCCTTCCTGATCACCGCGACCCTTGCCTGGCTTGTCAACGGTCAGGGAACGCTGCCCCCCGCGGACTGGTCGTTGATCGGGAAGACCATGCTATGGCTGATTCCCTTTGCGCTGATCGTCATTGTTCCCGCCGCGGTGGCCACCGTCTTCGCCCCGACCAAGCTCAATCCCGGCATCGTGGGAATCCTGTTCATGGCCGAGATCAGCGTCGGTGTGATTACCGCGGCGATCTGGGCTGGCGAGCCGTTCGGTCTCAGGCAGGTCATCGGGGTGACGTTCATCACCGTGGCCGGCGTGCTGGAAACCGCCTGGCTGCTTTTTTTCCGGAATGCCGACGGGGAAACCGCCGGCTAGGCGGAATGGTTCCGGCCCGGGAAATCACGGTGCATACGCCTGTCTCTCCGGAGAAATCCAGACCAGTAGTGCCCCGGATACACAGCTCCCGAAATCCAGCACCCCGCCCTCTTTCCCGGGCCTGGCCTCGACCGGCCTGACCGTTCCGGCGACGAGGTCCACCGCTTCATGGCATCCGTCCCTGAACTCCGGAACAGGGCCTTCGAGAACAAATTCCCTTGACGGGGAGTTTGGCAAGATCAGCAACAGCATCTCGTCACCCTGCCCTCTGGATATCCAACGCCCATCGTTCAGCATCCCACGATCAACCCGACATGACCGGCCGCGGACCGGAGCCATGATGGCGCATAGATTCCGCACCACGGACATCGCGGGCCGCGGATTGCACCATCGGTCGATCACTCCGTTGCGCACCCCGTGACCCCGGTCCAGGTCCATGAACGTGTCGATGAACAACTCAATCCCATCCCGCCCCGCGGCAGTGAACATTCCCTCGGAGATATGACGGGCATTGTCAAGATCGTCGCAGCGATGCCGCGCCGGGTTCTGGTCCGCCATGCACATCGTGATGGAACCCTGCACGCCCATCCTCCGGCAGGCATCCGCGATGCCGCACACCGCCTCGCCGGCCCGGTCGGACCGCGCCACCCGGAACACCGCACCGTCGAAGAGTCCCTCGCAAACGCCCCGCGACATCAGGGCATTGATTTCGTCTTCATCAGGGATGCTGAAACCGTGGCTGATCTGGTGGAAGTAAGTCTCGCCGTCCCGGACAACATCGGATTTCATCCGAAGCTTTGAAAGGTATACGGGAAACCCTGCCTTGGACTTCAGTTCCCGGATCGCCCCGGAAAACTCGCCGACCCTGGACATCGGCAACGACACCTCCCAGCGTTTCACCAGGTCTCCATGCATGACCATGCACTCACTGGCCCTTGAGGATGGAATCCCCTGACTGATGACAACGAATTCATGGCCGAACTCCCGCAGGCCCCGGATCCGGGCCACCGTCCGGTCGTCCTCCAGGTCCTCCACGGGTATCCGGACCAGTCCAATGCCCATCTTCCACAGGGCCAGCAGCGGGTAATCGTTGCGCACGCGCTTGCGGCGGAACTCGTCCAGGGCGCCGGAAGGCGGGATGTCAACCAGTTCGGCCCAGGGGTGGCGCATGTCGAAACCCACCGGGGATTGCGGCATTTCGCGGGGATGGAGCGGGATGACCCTCGGGACGGGACGAGCCGGATTCGAACGCTGCCCTTTTTCGAGCAAGGCGCCCTCCGTACCGCGGAAGTGGCAGACGTGGCCATTCTCATAGACAAGCACCACGAAGTAGCCCACCTTTTTCGTGTCGTTGCGGCCGTCCTGCATCTCGGGTGTCGGCGCACTTCGGAACATCTCGCTGTAGTCCTGGCGGGTGAACGAGGTGGACGGCAGGAGATAACAGTCCGTCGCAGCGTGGCGGTTGTACCAGAAGTGGTGCACATGCCCTGCAAACAGGGCCTCCACCCGGTACTTTTCGACCAGGCCCAGGATCCAGGAGCGTCCCGGTTCGGCGAGGTTGTCGTAACTCTCGTCCTCGTCCGGAGAGCACAGGTACGGCGGATAGTGCAGGAAAAGCATGATGCGGCCGTTGGCGCTGTCCTCCAGTTCCCGCTCGAGCCATGCACGCTGCCTGCCTTCGAGTTCCAGCCCGGAGTTGATGACCTGTGCGTTGATCAGGACAAACCGCACACCGTCGGCACTGAACGCCTGGTACTGGTCGCCGAAATGTTCCTCCCATTTCTCCAGGAATTCCTCCCGCACGACACCGGCCGGGGCCCAGTCCACGGGCTTGTCGCCGACATCATGGTTGCCGGGGAGGACGTGAAGGGGCATCCCCAGTTCCTTGACGATTCCGTGGAATTCGTCCGCCGCCGCCCCATAGAAGGGCATGGAGGGGACGGGATGGACGAGGTCTCCGAGATGCAGCACGAACCGCGGCGCAAGCGGGCCCATCTCCAACCCGAGTCCCTTGATGTCCTCCACGCAGAAACGGGTCCTCGCATTGGCAAGCGCGTTGACCGGAAACGGGGAGGAGGATGGCTGGTCTTCCCGGTCGACATGGGTGTCCGCGATCAGCACGAAACTGAAAAGACAGCGTCCCAGCGACGGGTTGACACGCCGGTCGGCCCAGGACCCGAAACCGTACATGTCCAGCCGGTGTCTAGCGTCCCAGGAGCACGAGGGAGATCTGCGGCACAAAGGCCACCAGGATCGCCACGCAGAGCATGGCAAACACGTAGGGGAACACGTACTTCGCGACGTCGAGTATGGATTCTCCCGTGACCCCGGATATCACGAACAGGTTCAGCCCGATCGGCGGGGTGATGAACCCGATGCCGAGGGAAGTGACCATCAATATGCAAAAATGCACCTGGTCCATGCCGATCTGCTGGGATAGCGGATACAGGACGGGGGCGATCAGTACGATATTCGGCACCGCCTCCATGACGCAGCCCGCGATGATCAGGATCCCGATGATCAGCAACAGGATGTAGCTGTAGTTATCCGTGACGGACAGGACCTGCTCGATGAAGTACTGCGGCACGGACAGGGCGCCCAACGCCTCGGCCAGCGGCAGGGACAGGGCGACCGTCGGGAGGATGACGCCGTTGACCTTCGCCGAACTCACCAGCATTTCCGGAAAATCCTTCAGCTTCAGCGTGCCCTGCAGCAGACCGATGATGATGATCAGCACCACCGTGACTGCCGCCGCCTCCGTGGGCGTGAATATTCCGGAATAGATTCCGCCGAGGATGATGAACGGCACCAGGAGCGCGTAACGGCCATCCCACACGGTCTTCAGCCAGTGCCGGATCGAGAACCGCCGGGTCGAACTTTCATAGCCCCTGAACCGGTTGACCAGTATGTTGGTGATCATGATCGAAATCAGCACGATGACGCCCGGCACGATCGCCGCGATGAACAGCGTCGATGCCGAGATGCCGAGTATCAGGCCGATCACGATATAGGCGATGGACGGCGGGATCAGGATCCCGGTACAGGAACCCGAGGCCACCAGCGCCGCCGCATAGGAGCGCGGGTAGCCCGCGTCCACCAGCCGGTGGATGGTCATGCGGCCGAGTGCGGCACAGCCGGCCGCATCGGAGCCCGAGATGCAGGAGAAAAAGCCGCAGCCGAGCACGGTCGACGAACCGAATCCGGAACGGAAGCCCCCGGCCGTTGCCTCCGCGATATCCAGCAGCTTGTTGGACAGACCGGTACGCACCAGAACGTCCCCGGTCAGTATGAACAATGGCACGGCAATCAGGGCGAACGCGTCCATGCCCTCGAAGAGGCTTTCTCCAAGCAGGTGGAGCGGCAGCACCTGCGTGAAATGCAGCATCGCGATCACGCCGATGCCCATGGAAACCCACATGGGGATCCCGAGCATGAGCAGTACCACGATGAGCAGCAGGGGACCGCCGACATCCCATCCGAACTCGTAGGCAACCGCCGGTTGTTGGTAGAGGTTATACACGGCCGGTCACCCGAACAGCTTGCGCCCGGTAAACGGGGGTCGCCCGGACCGGATGTCATCCAGGTCCCGCCGGATCGACTGCACCAGCCGGATGAGTATCAGCGAAAAGCCGAACGGGACGGCGAACGAGAACCATGCCTGGTTGATCCGCAGTCCGTGGGTGGCGGCACCGAAACGCAGGGAGGTGCCCACCGACTCCAGGGTCCAGTACAGTGCGGCGCAGGCGAAAACCAGGGTAATGATGTCCCCGAGCAGGTACAGGATCGCAACGCCCTTGGGTGGCAGGAACTTGAAAATGATATCGATCCGGATATGGGCGCGGTCCTTGATCGCGGCGGCGGCGCCGATCCAGACGAGGTAGATGAACGCGTAACGCGCCGTCTCCTCGCCCCAGATGGAGGAGTACTGGAACACGAAGCGCCGCACCACCTCCACGAAGATCACCGACACCACGAACGCGTAGAACACCAGCAAGAGCCAGCGCTCTCCGTTCCGGTCAAACTCCTCGATCAAAGCCTTCATATCAGCACCCTGGAGAACACTCCGGTCCGGGTCGAACGGCCGGTCCGGCGGCTGGCGCCGAACCGGCAGCCCGAATCAGCCTCTAGACGTTATGCACGAAATAGTTCCCCTGGGTCTGTGACGCTTCCAGCATCTGGTCGAAATTGGCCATCGAGCCGGCCAGCTTGACCTTCCACTCATCCCATTCGGGCCGCTGATGGCCGGCCAGCTCTCTGAAGGGAGCGATCTGGTCGTCGCCCAGTTCGTGGATCTGGACGCCCGCCTTGCGCATCTCGGATGAGGCGTAGGCAAACGCCGCCGGCACCTTGGCCAGGTTTTGGCGGAAGGTCACGTCGCTGGCGAATTCGATGCCTTCCTGGACGTCTCCGGGAAGGCTCTCGAACCATTCCAGGTTGCAGCTGAACACCTGCAGTCCGTGCACCGACTGCGCCAGGGTGACATGGGACAGGATGTCGCCGAAGCCGAAGATATACAGACCGGACAGTACCGGGTCGAGGGCGTCGGCCACGCCCTGCTTGATTGCCGACGGCGTTTCGCCCCAGGCAACCGGCGTCGGGTTGGCGCCCAGCAGCCGGTAGAACTGCTGGAGCATTTTCGAGCCCGGCACCCGGAACTTAACGCCCTTGAGATCCTCGGGCACCAGGATCGGGTCCATGCCCTTCCTGACCGCAAATGTCCGCGCCGAGGTCGACGTGTACCAAAGGGCCTTGAAACCGGACGCGTTGATCTTGGGATCCACCACGGACTTCCACACATCGGACGTGACGAGGTTGACCACTTCCTGGTTGCGCGCGCACATGTAGGGCATGTTGATCAGGTCGGCCTCGGGGGCGAACGGAGCGAAATTGGAAACCGAATGCTGGGCGACCTGTATCACGCCGCTTTGCACTTTCTTCGCCAGGGCGCCGCCCGCGCCCAGTTTCTTTCCGGGTGCCAGGTTCACGTACACCTTGCCATCGGTCATGTTCTGGATGTTCTCCTTGAAATCGAGCTGCATGATCGGGTAGGCCCGGGACACGCCGATGATGTAGGCGGTCGCGAAGGTCATGGTGTAGTCCGCCGCGTTCTTCCGTTCCGTCTCTTCCTTCGCGGTCTGCGCGGCGGCTTCCGGGGATGAGAGAACCCCGGCGGCGCCTGCCACCATGGCGGCGGAGAATCCATACTTCGCGCTCAGCTCAAAAAACCGGCGCCGTTCCTCGTTTGCCGGTGAATCAACAGGACTTTGGGTCTTCATGGTCTAAACCTCCTCAGGTTTCAGTGGGTATTGTTAGCTTCCGCCCGCTCCTTCAGCAGCGTACTGATAACAAAGAACATGACGGATACGAGGAGCAGCAAGAACTCCGGCACACCGTCGAGATGAATGTTCGTGTCAATCCTGGAGGAAACCTCCATCTTCCCCACCACCAGGTTGACCGCGAACAAAAGGATGCAAGCGATTGATATGATTAGGTAAACTCGACTGTTCTTCAGCATGACTGTCTAATGGTCCGCAAGGGCGGACGGCATTTGCGGTTCGACATAGGGGAATCTTGCCCGTGCCTTGGTGTCGGCTGCGCCGGCATTCCTGACGTACTTTCGGCTGTCGTCGTCACTTAGCGTGTATACATAGGTCGGGTCGCCCCGGGTCGCGCGATGGATGAACAGGCGTTCGGCCTGGTTTTCTTCAATCTGCCCGCGCAGCCTGTCGGGGTCCCACCCCTGCATGGCCAGTTCGCGAAGCTCGGCCAGTTGCCTGGCGTATCCCGGGCTGGCAACAAGATTCTTCCGTTCCAGGGGATCGTCATCCAGATCGAACAGCATCTCATCCACGCCCTCGAGATACATGTACTTGAGCCGGTCCCTGAGAACCATCCGGCTCGGGCCGGTGGATCCGTCGGCCGAGAATTCCGCGATGACCGGATGGTCCCGGTCGGTCTGCCGGTTCGCAATGATCGGGTACAGGCTGTGGCCGTCGGCCTCCACCACGCCATCGTGACCCCGTCCCTCGGTGGCCATGTCAAGCAGCGTGGGCAGCAGATCGACCAGGGAGACCCCGCACCCGCTCCGGGAAGGGGAATACTTGCCGGGCCAGCTCACGACCAATGGCACCCTAAGGGCCCATTCGAAAAAGTGCTGCTTGTACCACATGCCCCGCTCGCCCATCATGTCGCCATGATCCGCGGTGAAGACGACAATGGTATTGTCGTCCAGCCCGGTTTCCCTCAGCACCCTGAGCAGTCTGCCGACCTTGTCGTCCACATAGGAGATCATGCCGTAATAGGCATGGCGGGCGTTGCGGACCTGGTCCTGGCTCACCCGGTACTCATCGCGTCCCTGGCAGAAATGCAGGTTCCTGCTGAGATGGTCCTTCTCATCCAGGGGAATCTCGTCCACCACCGGCATCCTGACCTCTTCATGCTCGTACCGGTCCCAGTATTCCCTGGTGGTGACATAGGGTGAATGCGGATGGGTGAACGAAACCGTCAGGAAGAACGGGGAGTCGCCCTGATCGCGTGCCAGGTCATACAATCCCTGCATGCCCGCGTATTCAACCTCATCGTCATAATCGATCTGCAGGGACCGGACGCACTGCCCCGCCTCGATCACCGGCGCCATGGTCAGGTTGGTCGGCCGAAAGCGGCACCCCCTGGACCAGTCCACGGTCCAGGCAAAATTGGACGGATAGATCTCGGTGGTAAGGCGCTCCTCGTATCCGTGCAACTGGTCCGGCCCGACGAAATGCATCTTGCCGCACAGCACGGTGCGGTAACCCAACTGGCGCAGATAATGGGCAACCGTCGGGATATCGGCAGGGAATTCGCTGGAGTTGTCATACTGGGCGAAACCGTGCGGCAGCAGCCCGGACAGCATCGATGACCGGGACGGGGCGCAGATCGGGAAATTGCAGTATGCGTTTTCGAATACCACGCCCCCGTCCGCCAGGCCCTGCAGGTGGGGCGCCTTGGCGTACCCGGCACCATCCAGGGTCAATTCGGGACCGGCAAGCTGGTCGGCCATGATCAACAGGATGTTGGGGCGCACCGGGGTGGTCACGGCAGCACCCCCGTTGTCATCGCCTCGTCGATCTGGACCCCGGTCAACGGCGGCCGGTTCGGCGGTGCCGATTCGACCAGGGGCAGCCGGTATTTCCCCTTGGTGGCATCAACCGCACGATTGCGCACGAAACGCCGGTCGTCACCCTTGCGATACACGAAATCCCAGGTGGGCTGTGTTCCCGGCGATCCATTGATGGCAATGCGGCGCCGCTGACTGGTCCTGACCCTCCGGTCCACCTCCCCTGGATTCCATGCATGGAACAAGGCGCTTTTCAGATCGGTCTTGATGCCTTCGCTGCCTGGCTCGTCCGCGAGGTTATGCTCCTCGAGGGGGTCCCGGGACAGGTCGAACAACTGCTCGTCGTGCCCGTGCGTGTACATGTACTTGTATTCACCCCGGCGCACCATGCGGCAGGGAACGCAGGGACCGATGGCAAGATAGTCCGCGAACACCGGGCGGTCCTCCGCCGCGGCGCCCTCCAATGCCGGCAGCAGGCTCCGGCCGTCCATCTTCCGGGAAGCGCCCGCTGACCCGAGCATATCCAGCAGGGTCGGAGCCAGGTCGACATGCGAAACCGGGTCGGCAATTCTCGTGGGCGCGATCCGGCCAGGCAGACGCAGGAACAGGGGCACGCGGACCGAGGGCTCGAAGAAGTGGTGCTTGTGCCACATGCCGCGCTCGCCGAGCATCTCGCCGTGATCGGAGGTAAAGATCACCAGGGTATCGTCGGCAAGGCCCGTGACGTCCAACACCTCGAGCAGCCGGCCGATCTTGTCGTCCAGGTACGAAAGCATGCCGTAGTAGGCATGCCTGGAATTCCTCGCATGATCTTCGGTGACCTCGTGAAGGTGGCGGCCATGGGCGAAATACAGTCCCCGGCTGTGATAATCGAGCTGCTCAAACGGCAGGGGTCCGACTGCCGGCATGTCGATGTCTTCGTCGGCATAACGGTCCCAGTACTCCCGTGAAATCGTGAAAGGATGATGGGGATGGGTGAAGGAGACCGCGAGGAAGAAGGGATTCTGGCCGGGGGACCGGACCAGATCGAAGAGCTTCTGGACGCCCCGGTACTCCACTTCGTCGTCGTAATCCATTTGCATCGACCGGATACAGGGCCCGGCCTCCAGGATCGATGCACAGGTCACGCCCGAGCTGATATAGCCGGCGCCCCTGTCCCAGTGCGGCACCCAGGCGTAGGTGGACGGATAGACATCCGTGGTGATGCGCTCATTGAAGCCGTGCAACTGGTCGGGACCGACGAAATGCATCTTGCCGCAAAGGACCGTCCAGTATCCGTTGTCGCGCAGGTGGTGCGTGATGGTCGGGGTGCTTGCGGGAAATTCACTGGCATTGTCAAAGGCGCCGATCGCGGCGGATCCCTTCCCGGTCAGGAGGGAATACCGCGCGGGAGCGCATAGCGGCGAAGCGCAATACGCCTTGTCGAATACCGCACTTTCCGACGCCAGCCTCTCCAGGTTGGGCATCCTGGCAACCGGGTTGCCGTAGACGCTCATCGCGCGCACCGTCATCTGGTCAACCATCACCAGGAGTATGTTCGGCTTGTTCCGTTGCCTGTTCATGCGGCGTGCTCCTTGGCCGACGAATGAATCCGTTTGAGCGGCTCGAGGTCGATCTCCATGGAAAGAAGAAACCGGTCAATGGCGAAATCCACCGTCGCCTCGGCCACCGTCTTGAAGGAACGGACAATCCGGACGGAGGATCGGTTCTCCTGGGAGGCAAAACGGTTCCAGGCCCCGTTGAACCCTTCCATGTAGCAGGGCGAACGTCCCACCTTTCCGGCGATCACCACGGCCTCGGGGCTGACTGCCTCGGCGAGCTGGGCGATGTACAGCCCAAGCACCTCGCCGCCCTCCCTGAGCAGCCTTCGCGGGCGCGGGTCTCCCTGTTCGGCCGACTCGAGTATCGCAACGACCTGTTCATTGCTGTCGGGCGGATCGCCCGGCGTGAAACGAACCCGCTTGCGGTTTTTCATCCGCACCAGGATACCGAAACCCGATGAAACGGTGTTCATGCAGCCGCGGAGACCGCACTCGCACAGAATCTGGTTGGCATTCACCGGTACATGATGGATCAGGCCGGCAGCTGACCACCGGCCGCGGACCAGCCTTCCGTCCAGCATCAGGCTCGCGCCGACATATCCTGTCCCGACACGAACCGCAAGTACGTTGTCATAACCCTGCGACTGACCGAAGTGGGCTTCGGCAAGATTGATCACGTTGTTCAGGTTCTCTATGGCAACCGGTATGCCGACCCTGGACTGGAGAAGCTCGACAACCGGCAGGTCCTTCCATTGATAGATACGTGATTCCACCAGAATGCCCTCAAGGGGCTTGATCCTGCCGGCCAGTGAAAGGGCGATCCCGATGACCTGCGCCTTTTTCAGGTTGTTGCGCTCTATCAGATCCAGCACCAGATCACCGATACGGCCGATGATCCGATCCTGGGGTTCGGTAAAGGGGATGTCCAGGTTCACCCGGTCCTTGACCACTCCGAGCACATCCGCAAGCACGATGCTTCTGCTGTCCACATGAAGGCTGACGGCGACCACATGCGCCACGTCACCGCTGATGGAAAGTTCGGTTTCCCGCCTGCCGGGCAACCCCCGCCTCGGAAGACGGGAGCCCTCCTCGACCAGGCCCGCCTCGATCAGTTCCCGGGTGATCCGGGAGATACCCGTCCCCGTCAGGCCCGTGGACGCAACCAGTCCGGTCCTGGAGACCAGGGTCCGGTGATAGATTTCGGTGAGAACGTTCTTTCGATTGAATCGACGAACGGCCGCCGCAGTCTGGATGGATGTATCAGGCAATACGGTGCTTTGGATCAATTAATTACAGACAGTTAGAAAATAATATGCCCAGGAACCATGGCGCGTCAAGTGCCTGTGCCTGCCTCCCCGCACGTCATGCGGCGGCGGCAACGGGGTGCCGCACGCAGTGGGAAGTACCGGTATCCGCCAATCTTGGCGGGTCCGGCGACGGGGAGCGGCGATTCCATCCGCGACCGTCCGGTTGGGGGACAGATCCCGACCCTTCGCCGGGATCCCGGCAGTTTCCCTGTCCGCGTCGATTGCCAGGATACCTCTCCGGACCGAGGTAATCCCGGTCCCGACGAATTTCTTGACATGGCAACCGGAAAGGTATTCACTATCTTCCTGTTGCAAACCGCAATGCTCACAATTTGAATTACATAACTGACCAAAGGGGAGAAAAGATGAAGACAGCTACGATGATTCAGAAAATGCGGACGATGGCCCTCGGGATCGTCGTCGGCGCGGGGCTCGCGATGGGCCTGCCGGTCTCGACGGCGACCGCGGATGAAACCTGCATGTCACCCTACATGGCCAAGATCACCGGCCAGGAGGACTTTGTCTACGTGTGGACCCTGGGCGTGGAAGGCATCGGTGACGGGCAGGACAAGCTGGTCACGATCGATGTGAACCCGGCCTCGCCGAACTATGGCACCGTGATCGATTCCCTGTCGGTCGGTGGACGCAACGAAGCGCATCATTCGGGATTTACCGATGACAGGCGCTACCTTTGGGCCGGCGGGCTGGACACCAACAAGATTTTCATCTTCGACGTGCATACCGACCCGGCGAAGCCCGTCCTGTTCAAGACCATCGAGGATTTCGTATCGGCCAGCGGGGGAGTGGTCGGACCCCACACGATGTATGCGTTTCCCGGCCGCATGATGGTTACCGGGCTGTCCAACAACAAGGACCACGGTGGCCGGACCGGCATGGTCGAGTACACCAATACCGGCGAATACGTGGCAACCCACTGGATGCCCACCGATGGAGACCTCCTGGGAGCCGAAAAGGGCGGAAAGTACGCTGACGGCTACGGCTACGACGTGCGCGTGCTGCCCAGAAAGAACCTCATGGTCACCTCTTCCTTCACCGGCTGGTCCAACTACATGATGGATTTCGGCAAGATGCTGGGCGACGCCGAGGCCATGAAACGGTTCGGCAACACCGTCGTCGTGTGGGATCTGCACACCCGCAAACCCAGAAAGGTGCTGGACGTACCCGGCGCCCCGCTGGAACTCCGCTGTGCCTGGCAGCCGAATCACAACTGGTGCCTGACCACCACGGCCCTGACGTCCAAGGTCTGGATGATCTACGAGGATGAGGCGGGCGAGTGGCATGCCAAGGCCGTTGCCGATATCGGCGATCCCTCCAAGGTGCCCCTGCCGGTGGACTTCTCGATCCTTTCCGACGATTCCGGGTTCTTTGTCAACACCTTCATGGACGGAAAAACCCGTTTCTTCGACATGACCGACCCGCACAACCCGAAGCAGGTGTACGAAACGGTGATCGGCACGCAGGTGAACATGGTTTCCGGCAGCTGGGACGGCAAGCGCCAGTACTTCACCAGCTCGCTGCTGGCCAACTGGGACAAGAAGGGTGCGGATGACGAACAGTATTTCCGCGCCTACCACTGGGACGGCAAGGAACTGGTCAAGCAGTTCGAGGTCGACTTCTACAAGGAAAAACTGGGCAGGTCCCACCAGATGCGCTTCAACGCGTATTCCCTGTTCGCGTCCAGCAACGCGATCGAATCAGGTACCCGCCTGGCCTCCAGCGACTGACTCCCGGACGGCGCACCGGCACGTTCCGCCGGTGCGCCCGGGTTTCCGTTTTCCTGGTTTTTCGGAAGTCTGCCAAATGGCTTGGGCCACTTCCGGGCGAGCTCGAACTTCATGCGCACTCCTTGGGAGCGCGCTCCTGTTCCTGGCGCCCGCCCACGTGACCCATACCGACACCGGCAGCGGTATCCTCGCCCTCGGCTACGGGCCCCTGGAATACGAACTGCCGGAACCCGGCAGCTACGACCTCCCTCCCCTGGGGGCGGCCAGGGATGCGCCGGTCCTCGACGAGGAGAATCGGCGCATACGCCTCCACGACCTCTATGACGGCCGCATCGTTCTACTGAACTTCATGTTCAGCCGGTGCAGCGACATCAACGGATGCCCGCTGTCCTCCTATGTGTTCAACCGGTTGAAATCGACGATGCAGGATGACCCGGAACTGGAAGCCGGACTGCGCCTCGTCAGCCTGAGCCTGGACCCCGAGCGCGACACGCCCGAAGTCATGAAGCTCTATGGCAACAACTTCCGCTTTGCGGGCACCAGGGGCGACTGGGATTTCGTCACGACAGACTCCGAGGAAACACTCAAGCCGATTCTCGATGCCTATGGACAGGACATGCAGAAACTGGTTGACGCAAAAACGGGGGAAACCCTGGACATCGCCCATCTGCTCAAGGTGTTCCTGATCGACCCCGACCGGAGGATCCGCAACATCTACAGCGTGTCCTTCCTGCATGCGGACCTGCTGCTGAACGACATACGCTCCCTGTTCCTCGAAGCGGACGGGCAAGGGGCCGTCCCGGCGCTGGCCCGGGCGGGCAGTGTCCTGTCGCGCCCCGGCGATGACAAGGAAGGCTACGAGTCCGAAGACTATGAAACGGACAGCCTGGCCCTCGCCGACCGGAAGGGAAGGAGGCTCGACCTCCTCGGGCTTGCCGAGTCCCCTCCCCTCGGCCTGCCGCCCATACCGCAGCCGCCGGACAACCTCCTGTCCCGGGAAAAGATCGAACTCGGCAGGAAGCTGTTCTACGACCGCCGCCTGTCGATCAACGACACCTTTTCCTGCGCCATGTGCCACATCCCGGAGCAGGGATTCTCCAACAACGAAATGGCCACCGCAGTGGGCGTCGAGGGGCGCTCGGTACGCCGCAATGCCCCCACGCTGTACAACGTCGCTTACATGGAAAAACTGTTTCACGACGGACGCGAGGAAAACCTGGAGCAGCAGATCTGGGCCCCGTTCCTGGCCCGGAACGAGATGGCGAATCCGTCGGTGGGCTACCTGCTCGGCAAGATCCGGTCCTTTCCGGACTACAAGGGCATGTTCGAGGAGGCCTTCGGCGGAAGACCCCTCGGCATGGAAACCCTGGGCATGGCAATCGCTAGCTATGAACGAACCCTCCTTTCGGCCAACTCGCCGTTCGACCGCTGGTTCTACGGCAAGGACGAGACGGCGCTCGACGATGCCGCCCGGCGCGGCTTCAGCCTGTTCACCGGCAAGGCCGGATGCTCCAGCTGCCATCTTGTCAACAGGGATCACGCGCTGTTTACGGATCACCGGCTTCACAACGCCGGCCTGGGTTTCGAGAACTCCATCGGCGATGCCTTCAAGCCGAGCCGCGTCACCCTGGCGCCCGGGGTCTTCCTGGATGTGGATCCGGAAGTAATGGCTTCCGTCGGCGAAAAACCTCCCGGGGATGTCGGGCTCTACGAGATTACCGAAGATCCGGCCGACCGCTGGAAATTCCGCACGCCCACCCTGCGCAACGTCGCGTTGACCGCGCCCTATATGCACAACGGCCAGTTCAGCACCCTGGAGGAGGTCGTTGAGTTCTACAACCGGGGCGGCGTGGACCATGAACTCCTGAGCCCGCTGATCCGGCCATTGGGCCTGGATGCCGGCGAACAGGGGGACCTGATTGCCTTCCTGCATGCCCTGACGGGGGACAACGTGGATGCACTGGTGCTCGATGGATTCGCCGCGCCGGTGGGGGATCCCGGACAGAATGCCGGCCGCGACCCATGAATGCACGGTTCGGTTCCCGCCTGATTCACTGTCTTGTCGGGGCGCTGTTGCTGACTTCGCCGGGATTGCTCCTGTCAGGCCCGGTCCATGCAGGGGCGGAATCCCTTCCCTCCGCCGGCGAGAGTTTCACGCTGACGGCGCATGACGGCAGCCGGTTCGAATCGGACAGGCTGAAGGGCAGGATTGTGCTGCTGTACTTCGGGTTCACCAGCTGTCCCGATGTCTGCCCCATGGAACTGTCGAACATCGGGCGCGCCCTCCATGAACTTCCCGACGACCGGGTGACCGGTATTTTCGTCACCATCGACCCGTCGCGGGATACCGTGGAGCGGCTGGCAGCCTACGTCACCTTCTTTCATCCGGACCTCATCGGATTGACCGGCACCGAGGAGGAAATCAGGGCAGTGGCGGACCAGTACAACGTCTCCTACCGACGGATCGAACAGGGCACCGGCTACACCATGGAACACCCGGCCAATGTGTACGTCCTGGACCCCGAAGGGACGATCCGGGCAATGGCGCCATTCGGCTCCTCCTCTGAGCATCTCGTGCGTTTGGTACGGGGAATCGCCGCCGATTTTGCAGCGATGTCCGGACAAGACTGACTTCGGCCCGGGGGATCGGGATTCCACCGGCGTGAAATCCGGGACACAGGCAAAACCCCGGATTTTCCGGCAGGCGGAAGCCCCGGACATGATTCAGTCCGGATCTGCGGGGTTTGGACGAGAATAGATGAACACCCGGACTCTCCCACCAGAATACTGCGATTTTGCGCAGGCCATGCCCGCAGGGGCCCGCAGCCGTGACGCCGCCGCCCGCCGGGCAACCCAAGGATTCCCGTGCGGCATGCGTCATACGGGAATATCGCTGTGGGATGAACAATGATGTACCTGCATGGGTGACAACACCGACAGTTCGCTGGCCCGCAAGGCCGCCGCGGGCGATCCAAAGGCCTTCGCGGCACTGCTTGAGCGCCACTATGACCGGATCTACCGGGTGGGCGCCCGTGTGCTCGGGGAAGCGGACGAGGCGGCGGACCTCGCCCAGGAGGTCTGTGCGGCGTTACCGGCCAAGCTCTCCTCCTTCCGCGGAGACAGCCGGTTCACCACGTGGCTCTACCGGGTCGTGGTCAATGCCGCCCACGATGCCCTGCGCCGAAAGACCGCGCGTCAGCGCGGTGAACGGAACTATGCCGAACTCGACTCCCTTGCCCGGGCCGGTCGGGGCGCCGGCATGTCCGAGTCGGTCTGGCTGCGCCAGGCCCTCGGCCAGCTGTCGGAAGAACTGAGGACCACCGTGTTCCTGGTACTCGGGGAAGGGCTGCGCCACGCGGAGGCGGGAGAGGTGCTCGGCATCTCGGAAAACACAGTTTCATGGCGGATGCACGAGGTTCGCAGACGGCTTCGTGCCCTGGCCGCAGAAGAGGATACAGCCTGATGAGTGACGAACTCGAGAAACTTGAGTCGGCGCTTCACGCGACGACGCCGCTGGCACCGGCACCGGTGCGCGAGCGGACAATCTCCGAGGCGATGGCGGCGTTCAGCCGCCATCACCAAGGAATCGGCGACGCAGCGCGTCACAGGGGAAGAGCGCCGAAGTCCGGCGCATTCGCACAATGGATACGGAGACTTGCCATGCCCCTGTCACGCCCTTCACTCGCATTTGCCGGCAGCGCCGCCTTGGCGGTTACCGGACTGATCACCTACCAGATCCTGGTGACGCAGAATCTGCCCTACCCGTCCTACCAGCCCCCGCCTTCGCCTGCGGCGACCCCGGTTCAACCGCCCGGGGACGAAGCCGGGATCACGGCGGTTCAGCCGACCGGGGACGAAGCAAGGGTCGCGGCACAGAAGGCCCTGGACCGGGAGACCATGACCAGGTCACTGGAAGCAACCGGCATGGAAGAGAGCGTAACTCACCCGCAGTCCGAGGTTGACGGGTGGTGGTCGCGGGTCTACAAAGCTGATGAATTGTCTGGTGGCCTGATGGCATTGTCAGGGCCGGCCAAATCCCGCCATCCCGAATACCAGGGCGAGGACCGCTTCACGGAGTTCTCCCCCAACCCCGTCAAGGTGGTGGCCGAGGAGCCGGTATCGACCTTCTCCATCGACGTGGACACCGCCTCGTACGCTTTCCTCAGGGCCTCCCTGAACTACGGTTACCTGCCCCAGGACACAGACGCGGTGCGAACCGAGGAACTCATCAACTACTTCGCCTACGATTACGCGCCGCCCGAGACGCGCGACCCGCCGTTCGCGGCGCACGTCTCCCTGATGCCGGCACCGTGGAACGGGGCGGCTCGGCTGATGCACATCGGGATCAAGGGATACGAGATCGACCGGAGCGACGCACCCCGCGCGAACCTGGTGTTCCTCATCGACACCTCGGGGTCCATGGACGAGCCGAACAAGCTGCCGCTTCTGATCCGTTCCTTCAAACTCCTGCTGACCGCCCTGGCGCCGGATGACCGGGTCGCCATCGTGGCGTATGCCGGTTCCGCCGGCGTGGTGCTGGAGCCGACCCCGGCCTCTGACCGGAAAACGATCCTGGCCAGCCTTGAACGTCTCGGGGCCGGCGGCTCCACCGCAGGCGAGGAGGGCATCCGCCAGGCCTACCTCCTGGCCGAGCAGAATATGGTCGAGGACGGTGTCAACCGGGTGATCCTCGCCACGGACGGGGATTTCAACGTGGGCATGACCGACACCGGAGAGCTGGAGGAATTCATCTCGCGCAAGCGCGCGAGCGGGGTCTCACTGTCGGTGCTCGGCTTCGGGATGGGCAACTACAACGATGACTTGATGCAGCACCTTGCCCAGAGCGGCAACGGCAACGCCGCCTATATCGATTCACTGTCGGAGGCCCGCAAGGTCTTGCTTGAGGAAGTGACATCGACGCTCGTGACCATCGCGAAGGACGTGAAGATCCAGGTGGAGTTCAACCCCGCGGCGGTCCGGGAGTATCGACTGATCGGCTACGAGACCCGCATGCTTGCGCGCGAAGATTTCCGCAACGACAAGGTCGATGCCGGAGAAATCGGTGCGGGACATACGGTCACCGCCATTTACGAGGTGATATTGGCGGATTCGGACGGGGGCCTGATACCGCCCCTTCGTTACCAGGAAACCGGCTTGGAACCGGGCACCGGATTCAATGACGAATTCGCCTTCCTGAAAATCCGCTACAAGCAGCCCGACGCCGAGACCAGCACACTGATCACGAGGCCGGTGACCGTCGACGACGCGTTCCGGACCGTGGACGAAGCATCCCGTGACGTGCGCTTTGCCGCTGCGGTCGCCGCCTTCGGCGAACTCCTGCACGGAGGACGTTACACCGGCGAATTCGGCTATGACGAGGTCGTCGCACTGGCGCAGGGCGCGCGCGGGGACGATCCCTTCGGCTACCGGAACGAATTCATCCGGCTCGTGCGCCTGGCCCAGTCAGTCACCGCCACGGACCAGTAGCATCCAAATGCCGCCGGCTTCGACCCTGAACCGGCGGCAGTTCCTGCCCGGCCGTGGCAGGACCACTGTAACGCAGCAAACCCTCCGATCCGGCATGGCGAAGCCGGACAAGTTCCAGGACATTCAATTCAGCCGGGCGTATTCCTCCCCGATCGCCCGCATCCGGTTGACCATGTTGACCAGGCCGTTGGACCGGGTGGGCGACAGGTGTTCCCTGAGACCGATGCGGTCGATGAAGTAAAGGTCCGCGGCGGCGATATCGCCCGGTTTCTGATCCGACAGCACCCGGACCAGGAGCGCGATGATGCCCTTGGTGATGATGGCATCGCTGTCCGCGGTGAACCGGACGCGTCCGCCCTCCAGTTCGGAATGTAGCCAGACCTGGCTCTGGCATCCGGGGATCAGGTGTGCTCCGTCCTTGTACGCCGCATCGATCAGCGGCAGTTTCCTGCCGAGGTCGATCAGATATTCGTACTTGTCCATCCACCGGTCGAAAAAGCCGAACTCCTCCACCACCTCGTCCTGGATGGCGTTGATGGTCCCGCTCATCAGCCCAGCATGTCCGCCGCGCGCCGGATGGCGTTGACCAGCGCATCCACATCCGCGCGGCTGTTGTAGAACGCGAAGGATGCCCGAACCGTGCCCGGAATGCCGTAGTAGTCCATCAGCGGCTGGGTGCAGTGATGTCCCGTGCGGACCGCCACACCCTGCTGATCCAGCAGCGTACCGACATCAAACGGATGCTGCCCCTCGAGGTTGAAGGAAATCACGCTGGCCTTGTCGGTGGCGGTACCGACAATGCCGAGCCCGGAAATGTCGCAAAGCGCCGACGTGGCGTAGTCGAGCAGGTCCTTTTCATGGGCCATGAATGCCGCCTGATCCAGGGCCGAGACATAGTCGAGGGCCGCCGCGAGGCCGATGCCGCCGACAATGTTCGGCGTACCGGCCTCGAACTTGTGCGGCAATGTATTGTAGGTGGTGCGCTCGAAAGTCACCTTCTCGATCATGTCCCCCCCGCCCTGGTAGGGCGGCATGGAATCCAGCAGTTCCTCGCGCCCGTAGAGTATGCCGACGCCGGTGGGTCCGAACACCTTGTGCCCAGAAAACGCGTAGAAGTCGGCGTCCAGTTCCTGCACGTCGATCCGCATGTGCGGCAGCGCCTGGGCGCCGTCGAGCAGCACCAGCGCGCCCGCCTCATGGGCCCGGCCGATGATCTCCCGTACCGGGTTGATCGTGCCCAGGGTATTGGACACGTGGGCTACCGACACCATCCGGGTGCGCTCGGAAAGCAGTCCCTCGAAGGCGTCCATGTCCAGCTCGCCGTTCCCGGACATGGGAATCACTTTCAACTTCGCGCACCGCTCCTCGCAGATCATCTGCCAGGGCACGATGTTGGAATGGTGCTCCATGGTTGAAATCACCATCTCGTCACCCGGGAAGAGCACGTCACGGCCCCAGCTGGAGGCCACCAGGTTGATGGCTTCGGTAGTGCCGCGGGTAAACAGCACCTGCCGGCTCGCCGGCGCGTTGATCCACCGGGCAATGGTTTCCCGCGCATCCTCGTAGGCCTGGGTGGCGACCTGGCTCAGATGATGCACGCCGCGGTGAATATTGGCGTTCTCATCCGTGTAGTAGCGGTCGATGGTGTCGATCACGGAACGGGGCTTTTGCGAGGTGGCGCCATTGTCGAGATAGACCAGCGGACGGCCGTTGACCTCCCTGGACAGGATGGGAAAGTCACGCCGTATCCGATCAATGTCGAACGTCGCGGTGGATTCCATGGGAACGGTTGCCTGGTTCACGGTTGCTGCTGTCCCTCTGACGATCTGGAAGAATTCACTGGTAGAAATACTTGGGCCCTGGCTTCCCGATTTCAACGGTGGCGATCCGCCGGCCTGGTCCGCCCTGATCGGCCCGGCCCCGGATTCCGATTGTAACCGCTACGTTGCTCCCGGGGCAGTTTCCGCCGAAGGCCGCGGGGATGCCAATCACGGCCGATGACGGCTATGCCTGGCCCCGGAAAAGGCGTATTCTCTTCCGTGCTGGGCATTGTGGCACATGCCCGCCATGGCCGCACGGTCATCACGAAAATTCTGAACGGTATCCAGCATGCGCTTCTTCGACAGCAGCCAGGTCCACGGGGCATTGCCCTATGCATCGCTGGTTCCGGCCCTGATCGACGCGCATCACCGCGATGTGGACCTCTCCCAGAGCCTGCTCCAGACGCAGCCGAGCGCCGGGGGA
>JAJDTE010000187.1:0-13769 GCA_022827325.1 Gammaproteobacteria bacterium
CACGGTGAACCAGTACCTGAATGTTGTGAGGGAGAAGCTGGGGTGTCGGACGAAGTTCGAGGCGGCGGTTCGTGCGTCCCGGTTCGGGCTGCTGCTTGGGAGCCCGGACAGTTACAGGAGGAACCTCCGGCGGGATGCGTATCCGGAGGTGGATTGCGATGACCGTTGGATCGAGGGGACGGTGATGGTGAACCGGGAGGGGCGGGAAGAGGAGCCGGAGGCGGAATGACCCGCGACTAGTCGATTGCGTTGAGGGAAAGTTCTATCGGGAATTCCGGGAGAATTCCAGCCCGGGGCGCCCATGGGAAGACCACATGGATCATGGGCGGATGCCCAGCCGGTGACTCCGGGGGATGGGAGGGGGCTTTACAGTGAAAAAGACCGCCGCGTTCCCACAGCGGGAGCCGGCGTGTTCCATCCGGAACACGAAAAAAAACGGCCCCATGGTCGGGGCCTTCGGGGTCAACCCGGATGGGCAGACCTGTTCAACGAGGGTGGCGGCTCTTTGCATGACTCTTTCAGGTCGCCATTCATTTCACCCCCGACCCGTCATGGACCGGGGCGTTTTGTTTTGTTTTGATTGTAACACCACTGGCCTTGACGGGGATTCGGGTGTGGCGACTGGCTTTGCCTCCGGGCCGAAGGCAAGGACCGGTCGGCATTTTTCCCGGATTCTGTACAGGGCTCTTCCGATACCACGGAGGGGCGTTTCGCGACCGGCAACGGACAGACAGGCCAGGCCGATATCGACAGGCAGCCCGGGCGGGCCTTCGAAGAACAGACCGATCAACGCGCCTCCCTGCAGGGCGCGGAGGATCCGGAATGGGCACGATGCCGGCATACATACCTGGAATACAGGGCTGTCCCGGCCCGGCCGGGTATGGCGATGACGACGGAGCGCTGCATGGGCGGCCCAGGTTCATCCGGGGCCCGGTGATCCCTGAGAGCGATGACGCCAAGCGCCCCAAGGCAGCGTTCCAGGGGGCTGTGGACGATGATCCTGCGCTTTGCGAGGCCGATGACCGCAAGCCCGATAGGCCGCAGAAGGGCAGTTTCAACGTACCACCCGGCAGGGGCCTGCACGCTGCGCCAGGCGTCCGGGGGGGCAGCCCCCACACAGCCGTCAGCGATGCGCTGCGGCGCGGACCCGAACGTGGCGTGCCCGCGGCTTCCGATCAATGCTCCCCAACTCGCCTGGGCGGGCCGTAGCGGCTAACGTTCCCGAAACCCCAGGCTGAGGGTGCCCATGTCCGGACTCAGCATGCGTTGCGGTATTCGCAGGATGACCTGTTTTTCGGGGAGCGCCCTGGTGATTAGCGATCGGACGCAGGTTTCCCCATTCCTGAGCAGCAGGGTTCCCCGGGCCTCCCCGGCAAATCGCACGCGAACGGGGATCTCCGCGTCAGGCCGCCCGTCGGGCACAAGCCGCTGCGGAACGGCGTAACGGATCAACGGGGCGTCCAGGCGGATCGTCGTGGCTGTATCCGGGGCCTGCAAGCCGCCATCCAGGGAGCGTGCAATCTGATCCGCCGTTGCCACCCCTTCTTGCCAGCAGCGGCCCGCGGAGTCGGCGGGATGCACCATGTTGCCCGCGGCGAAATATGCCGGGTCCGAACAGTGGCCGAACTGGTCAGTCACCGGACCGCCGCTGGCAGGGTCCACCTCGATATGGCCCATGCGGGCCAGGGCGGACTCGGAGACAAACCGCCCGGAGAACACGACCCCGTCGCAGGCCAGGCGTTCCTCGCGCCCCGAGCCGTGTCGGAGCACCACGCCGCTGATACGATCCGCGCCCTCGATCCGCGCCAGTTCGGTGTCCATGAGCAGCCGGACGCCCTGCAGCCTGGGCAGCAGGGCCGCAGCCCGCCAGGCCGTTGGGCGGCTTCGCTCCTCCACCATGGCCACCGGCCGGATGTCGGCATGGCGGCAGGTGAGCAGCGCCGAAAACGACACCAGTTCCGTACCCACGATCACCGGCCGGGCAAACGGCGCGCGTGATTTCAGGTACACCATGGACTGCAGCGCCCCGGTGGTCAGTACGCCCATGGGCCTGGTGCCGGAAACCAGGCGGGCCGGCCGCGGGGTCTCCCGGACCCCCGTGGCGAGGAGCACCCGCCGGGGCATGACCTCTGCCAGGTCGTCCGGGGTCGACACCCGGAGCACGGGGCCGCGCTCAATGGCGATCACGGTGGTTTGGGGCCGGATATCCACGCCGGCGGCTTCGGCCGCTGCCCGGAGCCGCGCGGCGTAGCCGGGGCCCGTGAGGATGCGGCGGTATTCCCGCATGCCGAACGGCGGATGGCCGCAGTGACGGGGGATTCCCCCCGCCTCCTCCTCCCGCTCCAAGACGACAACGTGCCCGACCCCGAGGTTTTTCAGGCGGGTGGCGGCGCCGAGTCCCGCCGGACCGCCGCCCACGACGGCCACATCGCACCGGATCACCCGGTCGTTCATGGCGCCGGCTGCCGTGTGGCCGCGTCCATGGGCGGTTCCAGCAAGCCCGCGGTGATCTCACTGAGCTCCGCGCTGCAGTAGAACCCCTGGCAGCGTCCCATGGTCACCCGGGTCCGGCGCTTGAGGCCCCCCAGGGAGCAGGCCGGCAGCGGGCCGTTCAGCGCATGCTCGATTTCGCGCCGGGTGACCAGTTCGCAGTGGCAGACGATGCCGCCGTTGCCGGGGCGCATCCAGTCCCTCTCCCCGGCCTCGCTGATCTGCGGCACCCGGGGCCACCGGATGTCTACGGGCGGGGCATACCCGCGCCCGTCGCCGCAGATCGTCCGGCACGCCAGCCGGGCGATGCCCAGGGCCGCGCTGAGGCCCGTGGAGCGGATGCCGCCGAGGCAGAGATACTGCCGCTCCCGGTCGGTGTGAATCTGGTAGTCCCTTGACTCGGAGGCGGGACGGATGCCCGCATAGACGGCGGTGACGCCGTGGCTGTTCAGTCCGGGCAGCACGCCTTCTCCCACCGATTTCAGCCTCTCGAGGACCGCCGCGTCGACCCCGGTGTCGTCACGGCTGTCCTGCTCCTCCGAGCTCGGCCCCACCAGCAGGTTGCCGAACACCGTGGGGCAGACCACGATGCCCTTGGTGGTTTCCGAGGGCACCGGCAGCAGGATGGTGCCGGTCATTCCCCCGGCGGTCTTGTCGTAGACCACGAACTGTCCCTTGCGCGGACGGATCCCGAACGGTGCCTCGCCGGTCAGGCGGCGGTGCAGGAGATCGCCGTACAGGCCGGCAGAGTTGACCAGCCAGCGCGCCTGGAGCGTTCCCCGGGAAGTGGACAGGCGCCAGCGGTCCCCCTCGAAATGCCCTTCCCGGACCTCGCAGTGATTGAGGAATTCGGCGCCGTGGGACCTGGCCTGGAGCAAGTAGGCAAGCGGAGTAGACCAGGGGTCCACCAGGCATTCCCCGGGAATCCGGACAGCCGACCTGAGGCCCGGCCCGAGGCCGGGAACCAGGGCGGCGGCCTCGTCGGCGCCGATGCGCGCGGCATCTGTCACGCCGTTGGCATGGGCTCCAAGTACGATGTCCCCGAGCCTTTCGGCCTGACGGTCGTCCCACGCCAGGACCAGGGCCCCGGCTTCCACAAGCGGCAGGTTGAGACGTCCGTGGATTTCCCGGAACTCCCGGTACCCTTCGCTGATGCAGGCCTGTTCGACGGATCCCGGCGGCGCGTCGAAGCCGGTATGGAGGATGGCGCTGTTGCCCTTGCTGGCTCCTTCCAGGATGTCTCCATCCTTTTCCGCCAGGATCACCCGGGCGCCTTCCAAGGCGAGCCCGCGCGCGACGGCGCAGCCCACGACGCCGGCGCCCACCACGAGCACGTCGCAGGTCGGGTCCTGTGGTGGGGAGTTCGTGTTCACGGAGGTCGGCGGTACTGGTGCGAAATGCGGCCGGAAAGCGTCTTTTCCAGTGTAGGGGCAGGTGACCGAGTAGTCAATTTGACAGGCCGGGATGCGAATTTCCGGGCTCCCGGCCATGATTCTTCGGAGGAAAACGCAAATCTATGACTAGTCGGTCAGAGTTATGCTAGGCTTCGGTCATGCGACCCAACGAGAGACAAACGGCCATTGCCGATGTGGTATGGCAGCGTAACCGGGTGTCTGTGGACTCATTGGCGGCCATGTTCTCCGCGTCCCCGGAAACCATCCGGCGGGACCTGTCCATCCTGGCGCGAAATGGAAGGATTCAGAAGGTCCACGGCGGCGCCGTGCTGCCGAGGATGGCGGAGGAGGGCCCGTTCGCCGAGCGCATGCGCCACAACGTGGCGGCAAAGAGACGGATTGCCGCCAGGGCCTTTCCGCTGATCTCTTCCGGGGAGACCCTGTTCATCAATACGGGCTCGACCACCATGTCGTTCGCAGACGAGCTGGTCGGGCTGGACGATCTGACCGTGATCACCAATTCCGCCGAACTCGCGCGGGTCCTGTCATCCGGCAGCCCGACCTGCCGGATCTACCTGCTCGGCGGCGCCTACCACGGGGACAACCGCCAGACCTGTGGCTCCATCGCCATCGAGCAGCTGGGCCGGTTCCGTGCGGACCGGGCGGTGCTGACCGTGGGTTCCCTGGAGGCATCGACCGGCGTCATGGACTACAATCCCGACGAGGCGGAAATGGCCCGGGCGATGATACGCCTGGCGGGATCGGTCACCCTGCTGGTGGATTCGTCAAAATTCGGTAAACTGGCGCCTTTTACCGTTGCCGGTTTCGACGCCATCGACTGCATGGTCTGCGACGAGGCGCCCGACGGGCAACTGGCGGCGCTCATGGCCCGGGAACGGGTTGAGATCATCTGCTGAAACGGGATAATCGATACGGCGCCATAATCCCCGGCAACGGCAGGTAACCCAAGTCAGGCAATCACGACCCCGAGACCAACCACCCAGATGCCCTCATTCATCGTCAAATACGTCCGGGTGGTGGACTACGTGTCCAGACGGTTCGGCCGTGCCGCGATGTACCTGATCTTCCTCATGATCGGTACCCTGCTGCTGGATGCCGTCACCCGCAACGTGCTCAACATCCCGCTGTTCTGGTGCGTGGAACTGGCCCAGTTCACCCTGGCGGCCTACTACATCATGGGGGGAGCCTACTCCATGCAGCTGGAAACCCACGTCCGGATGGACCTGGTGTATGACCACCTGTCCGAGAGGAACAAGGCGCGGATGGACAGCTTTACCGCCATCTTCCTGATGATCTACCTGGTGGTGCTGCTGTTCGGCTCCATTTCCAGCACGATCTACGCCATCGAGACCAATCAGAAGCTGTTCTCCATGTGGAACCCGTCCGTGATACCGATCAAGGTCATCATGGTCCTCGGCATCCTGCTCATGCTGCTGCAGTCCATTTCCATCTTCTTCAAGGACCTGGCCAAGGCGCGGGGCATCGAACTGTCATGAGCTACGAAGCCATCGCCATCATCATGTTCGGCTCCATGCTGCTGATGCTGCTGACGGGCCAGCGGGTGTTCGCCGCCATCGGCATCGTCTCCACCGTCGCCGCCCTGCTGCTCTGGGGGGAGGGCGGCGTGGAAATGCCGTTCACCGCCGCGTTCAAGCTGTTCAAGTGGTATCCGCTGCTGACCCTGCCCCTGTTCATCTACATGGGCTACATCCTGTCCGAGTCCGGCATCGCCGACGACCTGTACCGGATGTTCCATGTCTGGTTCGGCGGCCTCAAGGGGGGGCTCGCGGTGGGCACCATCGGCCTCATGGTGGTGATCTCCGCGATGAACGGGCTCAGCGTGGCGGGCATGGCCATCGGCGCCACCATCGCCCTGCCGGAAATGCTGCGGCGGGGCTACGACAAGATCATGATCACCGGCGTGGTGCAGGCGGGCAGCTCGCTCGGGATTCTCGTTCCGCCCAGCGTGGTGCTGGTGCTGTACGGCATGATCGCCCGGGAGTCGGTGGGCAAGCTGTGGCTGGCCGGGGCATTGCCGGGTCTCATGATGGCGGCCCTGTTCATCATCTACATCGTGATCCGGTGCCGCGTGCAGCCCCATCTCGGGCCCACGGTCAGCGAGGAGGACCGGAACATGCCCATGAAGGAGAAGCTCCGGCTGCTGCGGGCCGGAATCATCCCATTCCTCATTTTCTTCTTCATGACGGGACTGTTCGTCATGGGCTTCACGAGCCTGGTGGAAAGCTCCGCCGTGGGCGCCACCGCGGCCACCCTTGCGGCCCTGGTCAGGCGCCGGCTCAACCGCCAGGTCATGGAGGAAACCATCCGCAAGACCCTGGGTATCTCCTGCATGTTCATGTGGATCATCCTGGCGGCGCTCTGCTTCGGGGCCGTGTTCGACGGCATCGGCGCCGCCCGGGCCATCGAGACCCTGTTCATCACCAACTGGAACCTGACCCCCTGGGAAGTGCTGATCATGATGCAGCTGTCCTACCTGTTCATGGGCATGTTCCTGGACGATACCGCGATGCTCGTGATCGTGGCGCCGCTGTACGTGCCGCTGGTGAAGATCCTCGGCTTCGACCCCGTCTGGTACGGCGTGCTGTACACCATCACCTGCCAGATCGCCTACATGACCCCGCCTTTCGGATACAACCTGTTCCTGATGCGCGCCATGGCGCCGCCGGAGATCACCCTGGCGGACATCTACCGCTCCATCTCCCCGTTCGTGCTGGTGATGATACTCGCGCTGACGCTGGTCATGATTTTTCCGCAGATCGCACTGTGGCTGCCGGGCTATGTCTATGCCCGGTGATCACACAAGGCCGCAGGGCCGATCGACAACCCCAAACCACAGAGGAGTCTTACAATGACAGACAAAGCCAAACCCAACAGGCCGGCAAGCGGTGAGCGCCGGGATTTCGTGAAGAAACTGGGTACGGGCACCGCGGGCATTCTGGCCGCCGGTTCCGCGCCCTACGCGTTCTCCCAGAGCAATCCCGTCAAGTGGCGGCTGCAGTCCTATTCCGGGGCCCCGCTCGGTGCCCACGTGGTGCTGCCGCAGATCGAGTCCTTCAACAAGATCGCCCACGGCCAGATGGAGATCGAACTGTACTACGCCGACCAGCTGGTACCCACCGATGAGTTGTTCCGGGCCATGCAGTCCGGGGCGCTGGACGCGGTGCAGAGCGACGATGCCACCATGGCGTCGCCGGTGGACATCAGCGTGTTCGGCGGCTACTTCCCGTTTTCCACCCGTTACAGCCTGGACCTCCCGGTGCTGTTCAAGTACTACGGGCTGGACGAGATCTGGGCCGAGGCGTACGGCGAGATCGAAGGCGTGGAGTGGATCAGCGCCGGCGCCTGGGATCCGCTGCATATCTTCACCAAGGATCCGATCCGTTCCCTCGCCGACATGAAGGGCAAGCGCGTGTTCGGCGTGCCCACGGCGGGCCGGTTCCTCTCCCGGTACGGCCTGATCCCGGTCACGCTGCCTTGGGACGACATCGAGGTCGCCATCGGCACCGGCGAACTGGACGGTGTTGCCTGGTGCGGCTTCACCGAAGCCTATGAAGTGGGCTGGGCGGATGTCTGCAACTATGCGCTGCTCAACAACGTAACCGGCGCCTGGTGCGGATCCTATTTCGCCAACACGAACAGCTGGAATGCCCTGTCGCCGCAGCTGCAGGAGCTGTTCCGCATGTCCTGCAACGACTCGCACTACTACCGCCAGGTCTGGTACTGGGGCGGCGAGGCCCAGCTCCGGGTCGAGGGTGAGAAGATGGAACTCACCACCATCCCGGCAGAGGAATGGGATCAGGTGGTCAGGGACTCCAAGGAGTTCTGGGAGGACCTGGCTTCCATCAGCCCACGGACCCGCAAGGTGGTGGATGCATTCAGCAAGTATTCCGAGGTCATGGAAAAGGTCGGAGTGCCCTACCGCTACAGCTGATCCCCGTCCGGCGGCATGAAGCCGCCGTGATCCGGAAGGAAGGCCCCGGGCGTTTCCGCCCCGGGGCCTTTCCGGAATCCGGACCTGCAGCATGCTGTCGCGCTGCCTGGCCCGCGGCCATGTCCCCGGGCCGGACGGCGGTCAGGAATCCATCAGTGCGCGCCCGAGCTTTTCCGCGCCGAACCTGACGACGTCCTCGACGGGCAGGCCGGTCTCGTCCTCCAGCCGCGTGATCGCCTCCAGGGCCTCGGCTTCGGGCAGACGGGAGGTATTGAGTGCAACGCCGACGGTCGTCGCCGGGGTCAGGGAACCGCAGACATGCGCCAGGTCCTCGTTAAGCCGGATGAACGGCCGCAGCGGGGGCATCTGGACATGGTCCGGCTTTCGCAGTTGTGTCATCCCGGCGCGGTGGCACATCACCAGGCGATTGGCGCAGCCGCCCCGCATCAGGGACAGCGTGGCGCTGCTCCCGGGATGCAGCAGGGATCCCTGTCCCTCGATGATGATCACGTCGTGCCCGGCGACATCCATGACCGCGGATTCCACCGCGCCGCAGGCATGATCCACCTTGAACGCATCCAGCGGAATGCCGTGCCCGGTCACGGTGATGCCGATCTGGCCGGTGGCGACGAACGCCGAGGACACCGCCTGCTGCTGTAGCCAGCGGTGGATCTCGAGGCCTGCGGTCATCTTGCCGATGGCCATGTCGGTTCCCACCATGAGGACGCGCCTGTTGTCGAGACCCGCTGCGCGTCCCGTGGCGATGTCCGGCGTGAAGGCGGGTTGCCGGACGTCCCAGATCCACTGCTCCCCGGGCGCCCGGATTTCGCTTCCGAGCTGATCGTTCAACCGGTCATGGAGCCCGTTGACCAGGGACATGCCGAGTGCAAGGGCGCGGCGGAGGTGGGGCAGCCATTCCCCGGGTACACGGCCGCCGGAAGGGGCCAGGCCCAGCACCAGCACGTCGGCGCCCATTCCCCTGGCCTCGTCCAGGGTGCCCACGACCGGAAAGGTGTGGGGCAGGTCGCAGGCGTCACAGACCCTTTTTCCCGCTTGGGTGGAATCCACGACACAGACCACAGGGTTCGGGCTGTAGCGCATGACGCCGTCGCCCATCTTGCCGTAGTCGCTGTCGAGGTTACCCTCCATGTAGACGGCAAGCTTGTGGTGTTTCTTGAGCACGTCTACCAGGCGTATTCGGGCTTGAGGGTGGCGCCGTGGCCGGGATTCGCCAGGGGGACGACCACGCCCTCCAGCAGGCGGGTGCCCAGGCTCGGGTCGGGGTCGAGATTCAGGTGCGAGTCGAGGTCCACGTGGTCGGCCATTCCCGTGAGCGCGGCGGCGGCCGCAATGGACATGGAGGATTCTCCCATGCAGCCGACCATGATCTTGAGGCCGTGCTCCTTCGCGGCCGCAATGATCCGCAGTGCGCCGGTGACTCCGCCGCATTTCATCATTTTGATGTTGACCCCGTCCACGCAATGCGCCCATCGGTTGGCATCGTCGACGAAATGGCAGGACTCGTCGATGAGAATGGGCAGGGGACGGTCCCGGTACAGTTCGGGCAACCCGTCCTCCGCTCCCTGCTCCAGCGGTTGCTCGACATAGTCCGCGCCGCGCTCGGCGATCCAGCGCATCATGGTTTTCGCCGCCGCCACATCCCAGCCGCCATTGGCGTCCACCCGCAGGCTGACGCCGTAGGTCTGCGCACTTTCCGCCACCTGGGCGTACATGGCCTGATCCACCTCGATCCCCTCCGGCGATCCGAGCTTGAGTTTCAGCGACCGGACTCCCGTGCCCTCCAGGAGGAGGGGCACGCGCTCCTTGAGTACCTCCGGTGGATTGATGCCGACGGTGACGGAGGTCGGCACCTTCGGCCTCGGAAAGCCCAGCATCTGGTACAGCGGTTGGGCATTTTTCCTGGCGAGCCAGTCCCACAGGGCGATATCCAGCCCGGCAATCGCGCAGGCGGGGACCTGCTGCTCCAGCGCCAGGTCATGGATGGCGTCCACGGACAGCGCTTCAAGGTCGTTGTCCGCAGTGAACGACTCCAGCGCGGTCTGGGCCGCTTCCACGCTGTCCGCTCCCTCGGTCCGCCCCGGGGACATTTCACCGAAACCCGTGATGTCCTGCATGGTGATGGCCAGAAAGAGGTTGTCCGTGCCGTTGGTCACCCCCCTGCTGATGGCCAGGGCAAAGCGTTTCTTCAGGTGGATGGTTTTATATTGTATCTGCATGAGGCAATCGGTTGGAATTTCGTGGTTTATGGTTCAGCAGGCATGGGTAATGGACCGCGAAATGATGCGGCACCCGGTCTTGGCTGGCGGAGGATATCAGGTAAGATCTTTCAGGGGGTGATGGTGAGCGAACCGGGGCCCGTTCTGGCAACATGGTCTATATCACGCAATGCAGGGATGGATGGATCGAATCCAATTTTGAAGAGTGCCCTTTGCTGAATATGTACTACAGATTGTTGATTCTAATGTTGGCAACAAATTTATGATCCCTACTGACCGGAAATTGTTCGACAACATGGCAATGCAGACCATACAACCGCAGTTAGAGACAAAACGTCTTGTTTTGAGGCAATTCCAATTCTCTGATTGCCATAACATCCAGGCTTTAGCCAGTGATTATGAGGTAGCCAAAACCACATACAGTATTCCCCATCCTTATACTCTGGAAAACGCACGCAGTTGGGTCATGAGGCAAAGGAACGGCTGGGACGACAGATCGAATGTCTCATACGGCCTGTTTGAAAAACGATCGCATGAATTAATTGGATGCACAAGCCTACAAAATATTTCCAACGATGAATCGCAGCTAGGCTACTGGATCGGACGTTCGTATTGGAACAGAAACTACTGCACTGAGGCGACATCAGCTTTGGTTCAATTCGCACATGCCAGGTTGGGTATTAATAAAATTTATGCCGAATGCCAGGACGACAACCCTGCATCCGGATCTGTATTGAAAAAGTTGGGATCTGCTTCTGTCGAATCGGTCATGAAACCGGATAGAACCGGCAACCAAACGCTGGTAAATGTTTATTGTATTGATCTCAAATCAAATAGTTTGTGACCGTCAGAAATTCCAACCTGAGATATCCCATTGCCGCGCCCAGGCCTGCCGGTGCTTACTGCGGAAGTTTCTTCAGGGGTTGTCCGAACGGATACCGATATAGTACGCATGCGCAACGCTGAAACCGAGAGAATCCGCTTACGATTTTTTACGGTTTCCCGTGTCATTTATTGCAATTTATTGTGTTGATGATATGTCAATTTATCCGGCACAAACATGGAAAATTGACAGAGTAAGTGGCATGATATACACAATGACAGCCTAAAGTACACGCGATGAACACGTTAAATTTCGTGTCGTTGGGCTAGAATAATAATTACAGATTATAAGGTGCGCGCATGCGACCCGGATGCATGCGGTGAAATTTGATTTTCGATTGGCGAAGGCATCGGGGATCCGGCCTTGTCACTGACGAGGGGTCGGCTTCATTGCCGCAACTAAAGATCTAGACGGGGAGGATCAATGAGAAAGACAACCGAACCCCACACCAGCTTCCGACCGCATACCGAGCGTTTGCCGCAGTCGGAGCGTGCAGCCAGTGGGTCCGGAAATCGCCGCTGGCATGTGCAAGTGGCAATCGCGCCGGCGGTGGGTGCCATTGCCCTCGGTGGATTCCTGAATGTGCTGCCGGTCCAGGCATTCGAATTCGGCGACGGTGATATCCAGGGCAGCCTGGACACGACGGTCTCCCACGGCATGACCTACCGGGTCGAGAAGCGCAACGATGAATTGGCCGGGGACGCCAACGGCAATGACGGGAATCTAAACTACGACCGTGGCGTCGTGAGCAACGTGTCCAAGTTCGTTGCCGACCTTGACATCAGTCAGGACAACTACGGCCTGTTCGTCCGTACAACGGGATTCCTCGATTTCGAGAACGAGAACGGGGAACGGGCACGCACCCCCCTGAGCGACGAGGCGAAGGATCTGGTGGGCAGCAACATCGAAGTGCTCGATGCGTACTTCACCGCCGGGTACAACTACGGTGACGCGGCCATCGATGTGCGGCTCGGCAAGCATGTGTTGAACTGGGGCGAGAGCACCTTCATCCCCAACGGCATCAACGCCATCAACCCCTTCGACGTGAGCAAACTCAGGCTGCCGGGCTCGGAGCTGCGCGAAGCGCTGCTGCCAGTCGGGATGGCGTCGGTGACGGTGGAGCCGAACAACAACCTGTCGGTGACCGGCTTCTACCAGTACGACTGGGAGGAGACCCGGATCGACCCGGTGGGCAGCTACTTCTCGAGCACCGACTATGCGGGACCGGGTGCGAGGGAGGCGGTGATCACCAACGTCATGGCGGGGTTCCTGCCTGACCAGCCCACGCGGTGGGACGAGGGATTCGGATTCGGCCCGCTTACACAGGCAATCAATGCTGACCTGGCCGGCTACACGGTACCCAATCCCCGGGGCGGGGCTCCAATTTCTGTACCGCAACGGCCCCAGGCGGAGTTCGATCCTGATTTCGTAAGCGTGCTGCGTGGCCCCGACGGAACTCCTGAGGACGGCGGTCAGTATGGCCTGGCGGTGAATTATTTTGCTGAGGATCTGAACGACACCGAATTCGGCTTCTACTTCATCAACTATCACAGCAGGCTGCCCACGGTCGCTGCACGGACCTCGCCTGTGGAATATATCCAGGCGGGCCTGGCAGCGGCAGGCGCTGTGGGCTCACCGACATCCGTTACGACACGCGCCGTGACCCAGCAGGTCACGACGGAAGTTACAAATGCTGCCCAGGCCGGTCTCATCCCCCCGGCAAGCGTGAGGGATGTGATCATGCAGCAAGTCGGGCAGAGTGTTGAGGGAATCGCTGGCGCCCTTGCAATCGACCGGTACGGAAAGGGCGGTCACTACCTACTCGAGTATGCCGAGGACATTAAGCTGTTCGGTCTGAGCTTCAACACCGTATTGGGCTCTTCCGGCTGGGCGCTCCAGGGCGAGTACTCCCTGCGCCAGGACGCTCCCCTGCAAATCGCCGAGCCGGTGGTGCTGGCGGATGGTCTGTCGCCGATCGTCATCGCTCTTAGGTTGGCCGCCACGGACCCGGCGCAACTCCAGGCATTTCTCCAGAACTACCAGCCACGTAAAGTCCAGGGCTACGTCGCGCGCGACGTGAGCCAGCTGCAGGCCACTGCCACCCGGCTGTTCGGCCCCACCCTGGGTGCGAATGCCCTCGTGGTTGTCGCGGAAGCCGCGGTCATGCATGTGCATGATATGCCTGATGTTCGCCTGGAAAGCCCTGCCGGCGGCATTCTTCCTCCTTCCCCCTCCATTTTTGAACCGGCTGAGGCCGATGCGGATGCCACCTCGTGGGGATACCGGGTCGCGGCGCGCCTCGACTACTACAACGCGATCGGCGCCATCAACCTGTACCCTTACGCGCAGTTCCTGCATGACGTCAGCGGCAACAGCCCGGCGCCCAGCGGCCCGTTCGTGGAAGGCCGGACCGGACTCACGCTGGGGCTGAAGGCCGACTACCTGAGTCGTTGGCAGGCCGATTTCGGCTACACGCGGTACGCCGGCGAAGGCAACGAACTCAGTGACCGCGACTTCATTTCCGCCTCCATCAAGTACTCGTTCTGAGGGTTTGAGACCATGAACGCCACCAATATCAAGACAGCGACCATGCATCGATTCTGTTATACCCTTCTTCTAGGATGCGCTCTCGCCTCCCCGGCGTCAGCCGAAATCACCGCCGACCAGATCGCGCGGCTGGGGGCGGACCTTACGCCCCTCGGCGGAGAGCGGGCCGGGAACGCCGACGGCACCATCCCGGAATGGGCGGGCGGCATCACCGAGCCGCCGGCCGGCTTCACGGTCGGCGATCA
>JAJDTE010000118.1:0-7603 GCA_022827325.1 Gammaproteobacteria bacterium
GGACAGTAATGAAAGGCTGCATGCTCGATCAACGCACCTTCGATCGCGGTGACATCCGCATGGACGGCCTGCTTGGCCGGCTCGACGAATGGGCCCACTATCCCAGCTCCCGGCATGCGCAGGCGGCGGAGCGCATCGCGGGTTGCGGGGTCGTGATCACGAACAAGGTGCGGCTGGACCGCGACACCGTCCTCGGCGCGGACGCCCTCAGGCTGGTGATCCTCGCCGCGACCGGCACCGACAACGTGGACCTGGATGCCTGCAGGGAACGGGGCGTGGTGGTCTGCAACACCATCCGGTATTCCCGGCCCGCGGTGGTCCAGCACACCTTCGCCCTGATGCTCAACCTGATGACCGGCCTGCCGGCATACCGCGAGGATGTCCGCAACGGGGACTGGAGCGGCAGCGACATATTCTGCCTGCTGGACCACCCCATCCGCGAGCTTCAGGGAAAGACGCTGGGCATTGTCGGTTTCGGCGACATCGGCGGCCGGGTCGCGGATATCGGCCGCGCCTTCGGCATGAACATCGCCGTCGCGGCGCGCCCGGGAACGGATCCGGGCGGCGACCGCCTGGCAATGGACGACTTCCTCTCGCTCGCTGACGTCATCAGCCTTCACTGCCCGCTCACTCCCCGGACCCATCATCTGCTGTCCCGGACCCAGTTTCAGAAGATGAAGCCCGGCGCCGTCCTGATCAACACCGCCCGCGGAGCGATCATCCACGACGAGGCCCTGGCCTGGGCCCTCAGAACCGGCGAAATCGCCGGCGCAGGCATCGATGTGCTCGACGAGGAGCCCCCGCCGCCGGACCACCCGTTGCTGGCGGCGGATATCCCCAATCTCATCGTGACCCCCCACAACGCCTGGGGCACCCTGGAAAGCCGCCAGCGGCTCGTGGCGCAGATGGAGGAATGCCTGGCCGCGTGGCAGGCGGGTACACCCCGTAATGTCGTCACCTGAACCTGCCCCGGGGGCATCCGGGCGGGCGGCAGCGGACGGACCCCGGCGGTCCGCATCGCCGGGCGAGCCGGCCCCGCCCTCTCCGGCGAAGGAACCGGCGAACCCGGTACCGCTTTGCCTGTACGTGCATTTCCCGTGGTGCAGACGGAAATGCCCCTATTGCGATTTCAACTCCCATCCGGCGGGTCCCGTTCTGGAGGAGGACCGGTACGTCGACGCCCTGCTGGGTGACCTCGACTTCGAACTGTCCCGGCTGCGGGTTGACCGGGAGGTGCGGTCCGTGTTCCTGGGCGGCGGCACGCCCAGCCTGTTCTCCCCCGGGGCGCTGGCCAGGCTCCTTGAGAGGATCCGCACAAGGCTCGCCCTGGCGGATGACGCCGAAGTCACCCTGGAAGCGAATCCGGGAACCACCGAGTACGCCGATTTCGCCGCCTGCCTCGACGCGGGCATCAACCGTCTGTCCATCGGGGCCCAGAGCTTCGACGACGCCGCGCTCGCAACCCTGGGGCGCATCCATACGGCCGGGGAGACGGTCCGTGCATTCCGGAAAGCCCGCGGAGCCGGATTCCGGAACATCAACCTCGACCTGATGTACGGCCTTCCGGCGCAGGCATGCGAAGGCGCGATGGATGACCTCGACCAGGCGATCGCTCTCGGGCCCGAGCACATCTCCCTCTACCAGCTGACACTGGAGCCGAACACGGTATTCCACCGCTATCCGCCCCCCCTGCCCCCGGAAGACGAGATCGCACGGATGCAGGAGGCGCTGCTTGGCAGGCTGCGCCTGGCGGGATTCACGCAATACGAGGTATCGTCCCATTCCCGGGAAGGCCGGCAGTGCCGGCACAACCTGAACTACTGGAACTTCGGCGACTACATCGGGATCGGGGCCGGGGCTCATGGCAAGTTCACGGATACGGCCGGCCGGGTGCAGCGGCGTGCCCGGAAGCGGCACCCGGCAGGCTACCTGACCCTTGCCGGCACCGAACAGGCCGTGGCCGAGATCCGGGAAGTCGGGGGCCATGACCTCCTTTTCGAATATTTCATGAATGCGCTGCGGCTCAAGGACGGATTCGCCCTGACCACCGCAGCGGAACGGACGGGGTATCCCTCCGAATCCATCGTGCACGTGCTTGAGCCGCTGATCACCCGGGAACTCGCATTCCGGACCGGCGACCGCATCGCGTGCACCGACCGGGGGTACCTGTTTCTCGATGACGCACTGGCCATGATCCTGCCCGACCGGGAGGCGGTTGCGGCAAGCCCGCGCCCCGACCGGCTACGGCCGGCACCAGCCATCGGGATGGCGCGGCCCTGAAATCGGCCTGGCCGGCATCCTGCCCCGCAACTCTCTACCGTACCGCCGAACCCATGGATTCCCCCAGACAAGCCCGCACCATTGATACCGAAGTGCTGCCCGAAAACAGCCTCGAGGCGTTTTCCCAGGTCGAGGTCGAGCAGCTTCTCAGTGAGGGCGAGGGAGGGCTTCACGGGCTCCTGAGGCGCTGCATCCTCGCGGTGCTCAATACCGGCTCCGATACCGACGACACGCGGGCGGTACTCGACCTCTACCGGGATTTCCGTGTCAGCCTCGTCCAGCAGGACCGCGGCCTCAAGATCGTCCTCAACGCCGCGCCGCCCAGCGCCTTTGTCGACGGGCACCTGATACGCGGCATCCGCGAAATGCTGTTCGCCGTGCTCAGGGACATGGTCTACACCGGCAATGAAATCCACCGCGGCGGCCATTTTTGCCTGGAGGATTCCCATGGCATCACCAACGCGGTTTTCCACATCCTCAGAAATGCCCGGATGTTCGAACGGGCAATGGACACCAACCTGGTGGTCTGCTGGGGCGGACACGCGATCGGCAGGGAGGAATACGACTATACAAAGAAGGTGGGTTATGAGCTGGGCCTGCGCGGGCTCAACGTCTGCACCGGCTGCGGACCCGGGGCGATGAAGGGACCCATGAAGGGTGCGACGATCGGACACGCCAAGCAGCGTATCCGCACCGGCCGCTATGTCGGCATCACCGAGCCCGGAATCATCGCGGCCGAATCGCCCAATCCCATCGTCAGCAACCTGGTGATCATGCCCGACATGGAAAAGCGCCTCGAGGCATTCGTCCGGACAGGGCACGGCATGATCGTGTTTCCCGGGGGAGTCGGCACGGCCGAGGAGATTCTCTACCTGCTCGGAATCCTGCTGCATCCCGACAACGCCGGACTGCCCCTCCCGGTGATCATGACCGGGCCGAAGAGCGCGGAGCCCTACCTGCAGCAGATGGACCGGTTCGTCGCCGGCACCCTGGGCGATGCGGTGCGGGACAGGTACCGGATCATCATCGACGACCCCGAAACCGTGGGCCGCACCATGCTGCAGGACCTTGAGGACGTCTACGAATACCGCCGGGCCAACAACGACGCCTACTATTACAACTGGCGGCTCAGGATCGACCACGACTTCCAGATCCCGTTCAGCTCGAGTCACGAGGACATGGCCGCCGCCCGCATCGACGACGGGCTCCCCGTCCATGAACTCGCGGCAAACCTGCGGCGCATTTTCTCCGGCATCGTTGCGGGCAACCTGCGCGAGGACGTGATGGCCGCCATTGAACGCCAGGGTCCGTTTCACATCCGGGGATCTGCCCGCATCATGGAACAGCTGGACGGGCTGCTGGCAACCTTCGTCAGCCAGGGGCGGATGAAAATCACGGGCGACTACCAGCCCTGCTACGAAATCCGGGTCTGAGACCTGGATTTCCAGTCCGGTGGAATCGGTGCTTGACAGCACGGCCTAAATAAACTATATAACTAGTTATATAAATATTTATTCGACTCAGAACAGACGATGATCAGCACAGAACAGGCATCCCGTGGATTTTCCGCGGCCGGTTCCGGGGCCAGGCTTCAGGTCCTTCGCGCCTTGGTGCGGGCGGGACCGTCCGGCCTTCGCGTGGGCGAAATCCAGGAACGGCTGGGCATTCCGTCCTCGACCCTGGCCCACCACCTCCGATCCCTCGCCGACGGGGGCCTGATTGAACAGGAAAAATGCGGCCGAACGGTGCTCAACCGGGCCGATTTCTCCCACATCCGCGGCCTGGCGGACTTCCTGCTGGAGGAATGCTGCGCCGATGAGCAATCCGAGGTGCCCTGCTGCCCGCCCGGCACTGACATGAACCCTAACTGCCGCGAAGGAGACATCACATGAAACTTCACCTTTCCCTGTCCGTAAACGATTTCGATGCCTCGGTGGCGTTCTATTCCCGGCTCTTTAGGCTGGAGCCGAAAGTGCTGAAGGACGGCTACGCCAAATGGGACGTGGAGGAGCCGCCGGTCAATTTCGCCATCGAACGTGGCACCGGCACCCAGGGCGTCGACCATCTCGGCATCCAGGCGGACTCCGACGAGGAACTCGATGAGCTTGCCAGCCGGGTGCGGGAATCGGGACAGCCGTTTCTCGACGTGGAGCGGCTGGACTGCTGCCATGCCAGGATGGACAAGGCCTGGGTGAAGGGAATGGCGGACGAAAAGTGGGAGGTGTTCCTGACGCACCGCCACGACCTGGAAGAGTACGGGGAAACCCAGGGCGAAGCGCTCGCCGCCCTCTAGTCCCCGCGCACGCACTCCCGTATGGGCCGATTCTCCTCGACCCGGGCGCTCTTCGCCGAGTGGCTGGGCACCGCCCTGCTGCTCGCCACCGTCATCGGCTCGGGGATCATGGCCGAAAGGCTGGCCGGCGGCAACGTGGCGATCGCGCTCATGGCCAACACGATCGCCACCGGCGCCATCCTGGTGGTCCTGATCACCATGCTGGCACCGGTGTCGGGTGCGCACCTCAACCCTGCCGTATCACTCGCATTCGCACTCCGGCGGGAAATCACCTGGCCGCGGTGCGGCGCCTACGTCATCCTCCAGGTTCTGGGGGGAATCGCGGGCATGCTGGCGGCTCACCTGATGTTCGAGGAGCCGCTGTGGCAGCTTTCCCAGAAGATCCGGACCGGCGGCGCCCAGTGGTTTTCCGAGGGCGTCGCCACGTTCGGCCTCGTGCTGACCATCCTGGCGACACTGCGCGCCCGGCCGGCCGCGGTCCCCATGGCCGTGGGCCTCTACATCACCGCCGCCTACTGGTTCACCGCGTCCACATCCTTCGCCAATCCCGCGGTCACCGTTGCGCGCAGCCTGACCGACACCTTTTCCGGCATCCTGCCCGGGCACGCACCGATGTTCATCGCCGCCCAGTTCGCCGGCAGCCTCGTGGCCGTGGCGGTGTGCGCCTGGCTGTTCAAAGGGGATGACCCGGGCCGGGCCGAATAACCCGATGCCTCCCGGCATCGGGCCGGGACCGGATCAGCCGACGTAGCCGCCGTCCGTCCGTGTGACCGCGATCACCGCGGACCGGGGCACTGAGCTGCCGCCGTCCGGAAAATGGCATGCGGAGGGATTGTCCTCACCCGGGTGCTGGATGCCCACGAACATGGTGCGCTTGTCGGTGCTCCAGGTGATGCCGGTAATCTCGCATTCCTTCGGGCCCACAAGGAAACGCCTGATCTCGCCGGTTTCAACGTCCGCCATCAGCATCTGGTTGTTGCCCATGCCGGCGAAATCGCCCTCGTTGGAGTAGTTTCCGTCGGTCTGGATCCACAGGTTGCCCAGTGAATCGAACGCCAGTCCGTCGGGAGAATTGAACATGTTGTCGACATTGATGTTGGCCGAGCCGGCCCTGGCATCATCGTGCACCCCGGGATTGCCGGCGATGACGAAGAGATCCCAGGAGAATCCCTCTGCGGTGTGGTCGCCCCCCGCGGGCACCCAGCGGACGATCTGCCCGTACCTGTTGGCTTCCCGGGGATTCGGGCCGCCGACCGGGGTCGCGTTCCCCCCGGCATTGGGCTTGATCCCGCGGTTCTTGTTGTTGGTGAGGCAGCAGTAGACCTCCGCCTTGTGGGGATTTGCCGCGACCCACTCGGGACGATCCATGGTGGTGGCGCCGACCCTGCTGCCCGCAACCCGTGAAAGAACGCAGATCTCCTCCCGGGACATGCCGGTCGCTTCCGGTGTCAGCTCGATCCAGCGGCCGCTTCCGTCCTCCTCGAATTTCGCCACCGACAGCACCCCGTCTTCCAGCAGGTCGCCGTTCCCCTCCGCTCCGGGAACAAACCTGCCACTGGATACGAACCGGTAAATGAATTCGCCCCGCTCGTCATCGCCCATGTAGGCCACCACATGACCGCTGCCCGCCACGACCACTTCGCAGTTCTCGTGCTTGAAGCGGCCCATGGCGGTGCGCTTTTTCGGTGCCGACTGGGGTGCGGAAGGGTCGATCTCCACGATGTAGCCCGCACGGTTTGGCTCGTTGGGGTTCCTGGCAACGTCAAACCGGTCATCCACTCGGGACCAGTCGTAACCCCTGTCCCTGGTCTTGACGCCGTAGCGTCTCAGGGCATCGGACAATTCCGCCTCGGGCTGGCCGGGGGCTGCGAAATATCCGTTGAAATTTTCCTCGCAGGTGAGAAAGGTGCCCCAGGGCGTCACCCCGTTGCCGCAGTTGTTCCAGGTTCCGAGGGAGCGTGTGCCGGTAGGGTCCGCGGTAGTTTTCAGCAGGTCATGCCCCCTTGCCGGACCGGTGATTTCCGCCGGTGTCGCGGCGGTGATCCTGCGGTTGTAGGGCGAGTCGAGCACGATCCGCCACTGGCCATCCCGCCGGGCCACCTCGAAGATGCTCACCCCGTGGGCAGCAATTCCCTTGTGCACATCGTCGTCATTTTCGGGCAGTCCCGAGGCACGGTTTCCATAGATGATGTTGCGGTTGCAGTATTCATTGTTGACCGCCAGCAGGTAACGGCCGTTCACCTGGAAAAATGCCATGCCGTCGCAGTTGTCGCCGAAGGCCCTGGCCTGGGTGGCGGCGGTTCCGCGGGTGGCCTGGTCGAAACCGGGCTCACCACTCCAGAGCGGGTCCCCCCATGCGGCCACCACCCGCCACTCGAAGCCCTCGGGCAAGGTAACGGTGTCATCCCCGTTGGCGGCCACCGGATTGAACCGGATCGTGGGATGGGCCAGCACCCGCGCAGCCGGAATGGCGGTGGCAACAAAGGCCCCCGCCCCCAGGGCGAGCGACCCCTTGAGAAGTTCCCTGCGGTCAATAATCCTGTCAAAGTCAGTCATGCTTTCAGTCGATTTCATGGTTTCAGCCGTATTCACGTAATGGATTCATGGATGGGCCCGCAGGCCAGCAAGATGGTGGAAGTGGCCGGGAATCTATTCGCGGAATATGAAGCAGGTGTGACAGGCATTCTGCCGAAGTGTTACGCCGCCTCCCGTTGCGGCCGCATCGGGTGCTGCCCCGGGTGATTTCCATCCCGTGGGCATGCTGGGCAGTGCCATCGGATGTCCCTGCAGCCGGGAAAGTCGCCCGGCTCCGGCACGCAACGCGGCCTTCCGGACCGTTGTTACGGAATTACGCGCCACCCGGCAAATCCTTCGGCCCGGATCGGCCCAACGGACGGGCTCGCCGTTCAGTTGTCTTTCAGCCGCTCCGCGTGAAAGCGCACGTGGTCCCCGATAAACGACGCCACGAAGTGGTAGCTGTGATCGTAGCCCGGCTGCATCCGGAAATTGACCGGCTGGCCCATCTCCCCG
>JAJDTE010000031.1:0-18772 GCA_022827325.1 Gammaproteobacteria bacterium
CCAGCAGAGGTTTTTCTAGAATGTCTTCAGAAGTCATGAAATTATTGCAGGAGAGCGAAGCGAAGTTCGTCGATCTCCGGTTTACCGACACGAAGGGTAAGGAACAGCATGTCACCATACCGGTCTCGGTGGTGAATGAGGACCTGTTCGAGGACGGCAAGATGTTTGACGGCTCATCCATTGCGGGATGGAAAGGCATCAATGAGTCGGACATGATCCTGATGCCCGATACCGACACCGCGGTAGTGGACCCCTTTTCCGATATCCCCACCGTGAATATCCGCTGTGATGTCATTGACCCGTCCGACATGCAGGGCTATGACCGGGACCCGCGTTCCGTCGCCAAGCGCGCCGAAAACTATCTTGCGTCCACGGGGATCGGTGACACCGCCTATTTTGGACCGGAAAACGAATTCTTCCTGTTCGATTCCGTGCACTGGGGCAACGAGATGGGGCATTCGTTCTACGAAATCGACTCCAGCGAGGCCGCGTGGAATTCCGCCAAGGAGTACGAGGACGGCAATATCGGCCACCGGCCGGGCGTCAAGGGCGGGTACTTTCCGGTGTCGCCGGTGGACAGCCAGGGCGATGTGCGTTCCATGATGTGCCTCACCATGGCCGAGATGGGACTCGACGTGGAGGTGCATCACCACGAGGTGGGTACTGCGGGCCAGGGCGAGATCGGCGCCAGGTTCAACACCCTGGTCAAGAAGGCCGACGAGGTGCAGATCTACAAGTATGTCGTGCACAACGTGGCCCATACCCATGGCCTGACCGCGACTTTCATGCCGAAGCCCATTGTCGGTGACAACGGCAGCGGCATGCATGTGCACCAGTCCCTTTCCAAGAACGGTGAAAACCTGTTCGTCGGTGACCTGTACGGCGGGTTGAGTGAAACCGCGCTCTACTACATCGGCGGCATCTTCAAGCATGCCCGCGCCCTCAACGCCTTCACCAATCCCAGCACCAACAGCTACAAGCGCCTTGTGCCGGGGTTCGAGGCACCCGTGTTGCTGGCCTATTCGGCCCGGAACCGCTCCGCATCCTGCCGGATTCCCTACGTGGCGAATCCCAAGGGTCGAAGGATAGAGATCCGGTTCCCGGATTCCACAGCCAATCCCTACCTTGCCTTTTCCGCCATGCTGATGGCGGGTCTCGACGGCATCCAGAACCGGATTCATCCCGGCGACCCGGGCGACAAGGACCTCTACGATCTGGAGCCGGAAGAAGAGAAGCAGATTCCCACTGTGGCTCACAGTTTTGATGTGGCCCTCGAGGCACTGGACCAGGATCGGGGGTTCCTGCTTGCCGGGGATGTCTTCAGCAGTGACTACATCGACGCCTACATCGAACTGAAGATGGAGGAGGTCACCCGGCTGCGGATGGCAACCCATCCCGTGGAATTCGACATGTACTACAGCCTCTGACCGGAGCTGCAGGCCCCGCCCTACGGGGCGGGGAAGGCTGGCGCGGATGGTGCAGCCGTCTTGTGTCTGATGCCGTACAGTCGATGTTCGGGGGACGGGGGCCAGATCAGCCAGTGAAGCGAGTGCTGCCGCAATGCCGCCAGCAGCAGGAACCCACCGGAACGGGTCCCATGGAAAGACCTCCCATGGGTGCCCTGGAAATCCCCGGCCTTCAGGCCGGGGAGGATGACAGAGAATCCCGGTCTGCCCCCGTTCCGGCAGAGGCTTTTGACCTGAATGGCACCGTCATGGTGCAACCCCGGCCCTGTCCGCCCATGCTTGAAGATGCGTTCAAGATCCTCCAGCAGCAGTCCACCAGCATCGCCTTACTGGATGGGGACCTGAGCGTGTTGTATCTGAATGAATCCGCGGAATCCCTTCTCAACACCAGTCTCCGACGTGCTGGCGGGCAACCGTTGACCGGATTGGTCCGGGGCGGGAAACAGCTGTCCGACGCCTGTCGCCGGGTCCTGCGCGAAGGCGGGCAGATCAGGTTGCGCAACCATGAACTGTTGCTGTACTCCACGACCACGGAGAAGCACATGGACTGTGTAATCAACCGGATGGATGACGGACATGGAGGACGGCTCATCCTGGAAATGACGGAAATCGAACCCAGCGGAAAACTCGTTCGGGACGCGGAGTTCCTGCAGCGGCAGCAATCCAATCAGGCGGTCGTTCGCGGTGTGGCCCACGAGATCCGGAACCCGCTGGGAGGAATCCGCGGCGCCGCCCAGCTTCTCGCCGAGGAGGCCGGCAGCGAGGCGTTCTCGGAGTACACCGGGATCATCATCCAGGAGGCTGACCGCCTGACCGAGTTGGTCAACCGGATGCAGGCCAGCACCCGTGCCGATCTGGATGAGCAGGTCAACATCCACCGCGTGGTCGAGCACGTGCGCCAGCTCCTGAACGCTGAAGTCGAAGGGAATTACCGGCTGCTGCAGGATTACGATCCGAGTTTGCCGCGGGTGCGGGGCAATCGCGACCTGCTGATCCAGGCCCTGCTGAACGTCATGCGCAACGCGGTGGAGGCACTGGAGGGGCAACCGGGGGAAAGACGCATCGTGGTCCGCACGCGCATCGATTACATGGCATTGGCGGGTTGCCGGAGGCAGGTTGTCAGGGTGGAGGTGGTTGACAACGGCCCGGGGGTCGACCCCGACATCGAATCCCGGATTTTCGACCCCATGGTCACCGGCAAGGCCGATGGAACGGGGCTCGGCCTGCCCATTGCCGCGGAAATCATCACGCAGCACGGCGGGGCGCTGGACTTTGCCAGCAAACCGGGGGAAACGGCGTTCAGGCTGTTTCTTCCCGTCGACGGGGCTTTGCAACATTGACCGATCGCGGACGGGGCAATGTCTGGGTGGTGGACGACGATGCGTCCATCGCCTGGGTGCTGGAAAAGGCGCTGACCCGGGAAGGTTACACCGTGGCGCGTTTCGAGAGCGCCAGGGCCATGCTGGCGGCGCTTGAACGCCGTCCGGACAGCGGCCCCGACGTCGTGCTTTCGGATATCCGCATGGAAGGCATGGGCGGATTCGAACTGGTGGACACTCTCCACGATGTTGCCAAGGGGCTTCCGGTCATCATCATGACGGCTTACGGGGACCTTGACAGTGCCGTGAACGCCTATCGCCACGGGGCGTTCGAATACCTCACCAAACCCTTCGACATCCGGGAAATGCTGTCCCTGGTCGAGAGGGCCTGTCATCAGGGAATGACGGCCGGCACCAACGGCGATGATGATCCCAGGGACCGCGTCATGATGGGGGAAAGCGCCGCGATGCAGGAGGTTTTCCGGATTATCGGCAGGCTGTCTTCGTCGGACATGAACGTACTCGTACGCGGCGAATCCGGCACCGGCAAGGAACTGGTGGCCAATGCCATCCACCGCAACAGCCCCAGGTCCGATCAGCCGATGATCGCCATCAATACCGCGGCAATTCCCTCGGAGTTGCTGGAGTCAGAGCTCTTCGGACATGAAAAAGGCGCTTTCACCGGCGCCCACGGGCGCCATATCGGACGATTCGAACAGGCGGACGGCGGCACGCTGTTCCTGGATGAGATCGGGGACATGCCCGCAGGCCTGCAGACCCGCCTCCTGCGGGTGCTCTCGGAGGGTCGCTTCTACCGGGTCGGCGGCAGGGATGAAATCCGTGTTGATGTTCGTGTCATCGCAGCCACGAACCAGGATCTGGAAACCCTGGTGTCCACCGGCGCATTCCGCAATGACCTGTTCCACCGGCTCAATGTGATCGCGATTCACACGCCCCCGCTCCGGGAGTGCCGCAGCGACATTCCCATGCTGGTCACCCACTTCCTGCGCCAGGCTGCCCTGGAACTTAGGCTGGACGTCAAGCAATGCTCGCCGGAGGTGCTCGCGGTGATGCAGGACTATCAGTGGCCGGGAAATGTCCGTGAACTGGAAAACATGGTGCGCCGGCTAACCGTGCTCGCTCCGAGCAAGGTCATCCAGGTCGCTGACCTGCCGGGGGAGATGCTGGCCCGGGAAACGCGGGACGAGGGCTGGGTGTCCGCGCTGGCGGACACGGCACTGGACAGGCTCCGCGGCGGAGAGAAGCGTCTGGCGCAGAGCATGGGAGCGCAGTTCGAGACCGCGCTGATCCGTGCCGCTCTCACCCACAGCCGGGGTCACAAGCAGAAAGCGGCCGAACTGCTGGGCTGGGGACGCAACACGCTGACCCGGAAACTGCGGCTCCGGCGCCTGGAATGACGGTCCGTTTCAGGTCGGGAATTGCAGCTTGAAGCAGGCCATGGGGACCCCAAATAAAGTAAAATCTGTAATCCTTTCCTGAGAGTACATCCGCATGCCCTGGAATCAGCCCGGATCCAACGGGGACGAACGCGACCCGTGGGGTCGTAACAACGGTGGCGGCAACGGCCGTCGCCGCCGTGGAGGCGAATCACCCCCCGACCTCGATGAAATGTTCAAAGATGCCAAACGGCGGATCGATTCGTTGTTTGGCGGACGTCGCGGGGGCGGTTCCGGTTCCGGCGGCGGACGGGGTGGCCGCTCCGGATTCGGCGAAGGCATCAGTTCCACCATGATCCTGATCCTGGTGCTGGTGGGTCTGGGCGCCTGGGGATTCAGCGGATTCTATACCGTGCAGCAGGGTCAGCAGGCCATCGAGCTGCGCTTCGGCGCCTATTCCGAAACCAAGGGTGCGGGACTGCGGTGGCATTGGCCGACGCCCATCGAAAAGATCGAGGTCATCAACACCGACAAACTCAACACCGTCTTCGTGGGATACCGCGAGTCGGCCAGGGGCAAGCAGCTGGTTCCCATCGAATCGCTCATGCTGACCCAGGACGAAAATATCATCGACATCCAGTTCGCGGTGCAGTACGACGTCAAGGACCCGCGGGATCTCCTGTTCAATGTCAGCGAGTACAACCCGAGGGATGTGGCCGAGAGCGTGGTCCGGGGCGCCACCGAAAGTGCGGTACGGGAAATCGTCGGCCGTAACACCATGGACTTCGCCATCACCGAGGGACGCGCGGAACTTGCAGCGGAAACCAAGACGCTGGTCCAGGACATTCTCGATCGCTATGCGACCGGCATCAACATTCGCGCCGTGGAAATGCAGGATGCCCAGCCGCCCGCCCAGGTGAAGGACGCATTTGACGATGCGGTGAAGGCCCGTGAGGACGAGCAGCGTCTCAAGAACCTTGCCGAGGCCTACGCGAATGATGTCATTCCGCGGGCTCGCGGTGCCGCAGCGCGCATCACCCAGGAGGCGGAAGCCTACAAGGCCACTGTCATCGCCCGGGCGGAAGGTGAGGCGTCGCGCTTCGGTCAGGTGCTCGACGAGTACGAGAAAGCGCCCGAGGTCACCCGTGACCGGCTGTACCTTGAAACCATGGAGGGTGTTCTGTCCCGCACCAGCAAGATCGTGATCGATCAAAAGGGCGGCAACAGCCTGATGTACCTGCCGCTGGACCAGATACTGAACCGGCGTGTCACCGCCGGCGGCGCCGGTGGCGGCCAGGACTTCAGCGGGGTGGACGACGTCGGCGCCACGTCGACTTTCAACCAGGGACTGCGAACCTCATCCCGCAACAGCGAAAGAACCGGGAGGAACTAGGACATGAGATCGAAAAGCACCATATTCCTTGTTCTGGCGGCATTGATGGCGGCCGGCCTGTTTTCGGTTTTCTACTATGTCGACGAGCGTGAGCGAGCCATCAAGTTCAAGTTTGGCGAGATTGTGGATTCCGGTATCGAACCGGGCCTCAACTGGAAGCTTCCCTTCATCAACAACATCCGCTATTTCGATGCCCGGGTCCAGACCATGGATTCGGATCCGGAACGCTACCTCACCGTGGAGAAGAAGACCCTGGTGGTGGATTCCTTCGTCAAGTGGCGTATCGATGATGTGCACGAATACTTCACGCGGTTACAGGGACGTCTCAGCAATGCCCGGTCGAGACTGGCCCAGAGGGTCAACGACAGTCTCCGCCAGGAATTCGGCAGGCGGACCCTGCAGGAGGTGATCTCCGGGGACCGCACGATCATCATGGAGGCCGTGCGCCAGGCCATGGTCGAGGAGGCGAAGCAGTTCGGCATCGAGGTGATCGATGTGCGCCTCAAGCGGGTCGACCTGGACCCCGCCATCAGTGACGGTGTCTACGCCCGCATGCAGGCGGAACGGCAGCGTGTGGCGAAGGAACTGAGAGCCCAGGGCGAGGAGGAAGCGGAAAAAATCCAGGCGGATGCGGACCGCCAGAGGGATATCCTGCTCGCCAACGCTCGCCGTGATGCCGAACTTGTCCGGGGCGAAGGCGACGCCATCGCTACGAACACCTACGCTGCGGCATTCAACCAGGACAGGGATTTCTACAACCTGTACCGCAGCCTGAACGCATACACAAAGACATTCAGCGGCAAGGACGATCTCATGGTGATCGATCCGAGCTCGGAGTTTTTCCGTTATTTCAAGCAGTCCGGCGCCGATGCCCGGCCGCCTGTCCTGCCCGGAGGTGACTGACGGGATTGTTCTGTTGCATGCACGGCGGCCGCCTGCGGGCGGCCGCTCTGCGTCTGACGGCGATTTCCGCGGCATGAATCTCCAACCCGGCCTGCCTATTTCCCATGAACTGGAATGACCTGCTGGCTGCATTTGCGCTATATTTGGTGCTTGAAGGGATACTGCCATTTCTCAATCCAGGTGCATTCACCCGGCTCATGAACCAGATTTCCCGCTTGCCGGAAAAACAGCTCCGGCGCGTGGGCTTTGCCAGCATGCTCGCGGGTGCTGTCCTGCTGTACCTGGTCCGCTCCTGAACCTGCCTCAAGAACCAGCTCCCGGCCATTGAACATGTCGAGATACGTCGTATTGCTCGGCACCCAGTGGGGTGACGAAGGGAAGGGCAAGATTGTCGATCTGCTGACGGAAAAGGCGGATGCGGTGGTTCGTTTCCAGGGTGGCCACAATGCCGGCCATACGCTGGTGATCAACGGCATAAAAACCGTGCTGCACCTGGTGCCATCGGGAGCAATGCGGCCGGAGGTGGAATGCCTGATCGGCAATGGCGTGGTGGTGAACGTGGAGCAGCTGCTGAAGGAAGTCCGGGAACTGGAGGAAATCGGGATCTGCATTCGTGACAGGCTGATGGTCAGTCCGGCTTGCCCGCTGATCATGCCCCACCATATCGCCCTCGACATCGCCAGGGAGGCGGCGCGGGGCGAGGGCGCCATCGGCACCACCGGCCGGGGTATCGGTCCCTGCTACGAGGACAAGGTGGCCCGCCGCGGCCTGCGCCTGGCGGACCTGATGCGGCCGGACCTGTTCGCCGAGAAACTGCGCGCGGTCATGGAGTATCACAACTTTGCGCTGGAACGGTATTTTGGCGCGGAGAAGGTGGATTACCGGCAGACCCTTGATCAGGCCATGGCACAAAAGGAAATGATCTCGGACCTGATCGATGACGTGTCCACCCGGCTGTACCGGCTGCGCAGGCAGGGCAGGTCGGTCATGTTCGAGGGGGCCCAGGGCATGCTGCTGGACGTTGACCACGGGACCTATCCGTATGTCACCTCGTCCAACACCACCGCCGCCGCCGCCGCGGTCGGCAGCGGCATCGGTCCGCTGGAACTTGACCATGTGCTGGGAATCGTCAAGGCATACACCACCCGGGTCGGCTCCGGACCCTTTCCCACGGAACTGTTCGACCGCGTCGGCAGGCATCTTGGTGACCGCGGGCATGAATTCGGGGCCACCACCGGACGTCCTCGCAGGTGCGGCTGGCTTGATATCGTGGCCCTGCGCAGAACCGCCCAGGTCTGCGGGCTCAGCGCGTTGTGCGTGACCAAGCTGGACGTCATGGACGGCCTGGAAACGGTCAGGATCTGCACCCGGTATGAGCTGGACGGTCAGGAGGTGGACCTGCCGCCGTACGGCGCGGAGGCGATGGCCAGGTGCCGCCCGGTGTACGAGGAACTCCCGGGCTGGGAAAGGAGCACGGCGGGTGCGCGCAGTTTCGATGAACTTCCGGCCAATGCGCGGGCATACCTGGACCGGATGTCCGAACTGTGTGAACTGCCCGTGGATATCGTATCGACAGGCGCGGAACGTGATGACACCATCATTCTTCGCCACCCGTTCGACTGACGGCAAGAACACGAACACCGATTTTCTGAATTACCGGAGATAATCATGCAACTGTCCAATCCTGCTCTTTTTCGTGAGCGGTGCTACATCAATGGCGCCTGGCGGGATGCCGAAGGCGGTGAAACGCTGCCAGTGACCAACCCTGCCAATGGAGACGTGATCGCCAGAATCCCGAAAATGGGCGGGGCGGAAGCAAGGGAAGCCATTGGTCATGCCCGGGATGCGCAACCGGGGTGGAGCGGATTGCTGGCCAAGGAACGCGCCCAGGTCCTGCGCCGCTGGTTTGATCTCATGATGGAGAACCAGGAAGATCTGGCACGGCTGATGACCCTGGAGCAGGGCAAGCCGTTGGGCGAGGCCCGCGGTGAAATTGCCTATGCGGCATCCTTCCTCGAATGGTTCGCCGAGCAGGCAAAGCGGGTCAATGGGGAGATCATTCCCCAGCATCAGAACGACAAGCGGATCGTCGTCCTTCGTCAGCCGGTGGGGGTCTGTGTCGCCATCACGCCATGGAATTTTCCGTCCGCCATGATCACCCGCAAGGTGGCGCCGGCGCTGGCCGCGGGGTGTGCGGTGGTGGTCAAGCCCGCCACGCAGACACCGCTGTCCGCCCTGGCGCTGTGCGAACTGGCGGAGCGGGCGGGAGTGCCTGCCGGGGTTCTCAGTGTGGTGACCGGATCCTCGGGCGAAATCGGCGATGAAATGACGTCCAATCCCCATGTCCGGCACCTCAGCTTTACAGGTTCCACGGAAGTGGGCCGGCTGCTGATGCGGCAGTGCGCGGATTCCGTGATCCGGGTGGCGCTGGAACTCGGCGGCAATGCACCGTTCATCGTATTCGATGACGCAGACGTGGATGCGGCGGTGGAAGGGGCGATCATGTCGAAGTACCGCAATGCCGGCCAGACCTGCGTCTGCTGCAACCGTATCTATGTCCAGGACGGCGTATACGAGAAGTTCGCAGCCAGGCTGGTTGAGGCCGTGGCCGGGATGCAGGTCGGCGACGGGCTCGACGACGGCGTCGTCCAGGGGCCGCTGATCGACATGAACGCGGTGGAGAAGGTGGAGGATCACATCGCCGATGCTGTTGGCCGGGGCGCGGAAATCAGGCTCGGCGGCGGGCGGCACCCACTGGGCGGCACTTTTTTCCAGCCCACCATACTGACCAATGTCTCCGCCGACATGAAGGTGGCCAGGGAAGAGACATTCGGCCCCCTGGCGCCGCTGTTCCGCTTTTCGGAAGAAGCGGAAGTCATCCGACAGGCCAATGACACCGAATTCGGCCTGGCGGCCTATTTCTACAGCCGCGACCTGGCCCGCACCTGGCGGATGTCAGAAGCCCTGGAATACGGGATCGTGGGCATCAATACGGGGATCATCTCCAACGAGGTCGCGCCTTTTGGCGGTGTCAAGCAGTCCGGCATCGGCCGTGAGGGCTCCAGTCACGGCATTGACGAGTACCTGGAAATGAAATACCTGTGCATGGGCGGAATCGACTGACCCCGCCGGATGCATTGATCCGTCCAATGAGGAGATCCCGCGGATTTCCCAGGTCCATCTGAGGCCAGATCGCAGTCCGGCCCGTATGAAATCTCCACGGGCCGATCCCAGGGCTATGTGCCGGCATTGCGGAGCGGATGGTCCGGGTGGTGACAATCCGGCGCTAACCCGGGATAAACATGTAATTTTCATAAACATGCCATTTTCCTGGTCTGTATTGTTCTATTGATATTGGGTATCACCAACGTTAGAATCACATCAATGGAGTATTTTATTATTTTGTGGTGATTAGGCTTTCTTGGCTCCTTGGAATTCGACAAAACTAACTGAATCGTCCTACGCATGACCATCTCAACCGATAATATGAACACAGGGCTGAAATTGATTGCCATCGCCTTGGCCGCGACCTTGACTACAGGTTGTATCAGCGCGAAAAGCAAGCCCACGGAAGAAGCAGAGCCCGCTGCACCGCCCCCTGCTCCGGCACCTGAGGAGCCGGCTCCCGCCCCTGAACCGGAACCGGTCCCCGAGCCCGAACCCGTGATGGAGGAATTGACCAGCTGGACGGTTGTGGAAGGCAACAACCTCTGGATGATTTCCGGCCATGAGGAAGTGTACGAAGTTCCCGAGCAGTGGCCGCTGATCTACAAGGCAAATCTTGACCAGATCACGGATGCCGACCTGATTTATCCCGGACAGGTCCTGACCATTCCAAGGGACATGTCCCAGTCCGACATCGACGGCGCTGTCCAGCATGCCAAGACCCGTGGCGAATGGTCCCTTGGCCCGGTCGAGGAATCTGATATCGCGTATATACAGAATTCCTCCAACTGATAATCCAGGCTCGGCTGCCCTGCCGGACAACCGTCGTTAACGGATTCGGCGCAGGCAGCCAGCTGTACCACGCCTGACAATGAGCGGGGTGGCTGCTCCATAGACAAAACAAACCGGCCTCGGCCGGTTTGTTTTTATCCGCCCGGCTGAACGTGGATCGACGGTAGCAGGAGGTACCGGAGCGGTCCCTGGGTCAGAGCACCATCTTGTGGAGTTCGAATTCCAGGATGCCTTCCGCTCCCGCCGCCTTCAATGCGGGGATGAGATCCCGGACCTCGTTCCGCCCCACCACAGTTTCCACCGCCATCCAGTCATCGCCATAAAGGGGGTTGATCGTCGGGGCGTGCAGGCTGGGCAGTTTCGACACCACCACATCCAGCTTGTCGGCAGGAACGTTCATTTTCAGCATCACCCTGTCCCGGGCGAGCAGGGCGCTGTTCAGGAGCAGGGCGATCTTGTCGATCCTGGATTTCTTCCAGGGGTCTTCGAGCGCTTCCCGGTTCGCGATCAGCACGGTGTGGGTGTGCAGAAGGTCGCAGACGATCCTGAGGCCGTGGGCCCGAATCGTGGTTCCGGTTTCCGTGATTTCCACCGCGGCATCCGCGAGGCCTTCCACCACCTTGGCCTCCGTGGCGCCCCAGGAGAACTGAACCTCCGCTTCCACGCCGTGCTCCGCCAGGTATTGCCGCGTGAACCGGACCAGCTCCGTGGAGACGATTTTTCCCTGCAGGTCGGATACGGACTGAATGGGTGAGTCGTTTTTCACCACCAGCACCCAGCGGCACGGCTGGTCCGAGGTTTTCGAGTAGACCAGTTCGGTCACGGTCACCACGTCGGCGCCGGTTTCCAGGATCCAATCCTGCCCTGTCAGTCCCAGATCCAGCGTGCCGTTTGCCACATAGGATCCCATTTCCTGGGAGCGAACCAGGGCGCAGGTGATCTCGTCGTCGTTGATGGACGGAAAATAGTTGCGTGCCCGGGTGCTGATTCGCCACCCGGCCTGATCGAACAGTTCCAGGGTGGCGGTTTCCAGGCTGCCCTTGGGGATGCCGAGTTTGAGCTTGTCCGGCATGATCAGGGCAGGTTCGAGACGATGGTGTCCACACTGTCCTTGGCGTCTCCGAACAGCATGCGGGTGTTCTCCTTGAAGAACAGGGGATTTTCGACGCCGGCGTAACCGCTGGCCATGGAACGTTTCATCACGATCACCGTCTTGGCGTTCCAGACCTCAAGGACGGGCATGCCCGCGATGGGGCTGTCCGGCTCGTCAATGGCGGACGGATTCACGATGTCGTTGGCGCCAATCACCATCACCGCGTCGGTTTGCGGAAGATCCTCGTTGATCTCGTCCATTTCAAGCACGATGTCGTAGGGCACCTTGGCCTCTGCAAGCAGCACGTTCATGTGCCCGGGCATGCGGCCCGCGACCGGGTGGATGCCGAATCGGACATTCACGCCCTTGTCCCGGAGTTTGCGTGTCAGGTCGGACACGGGATGCTGTGCATGGGCCACTGCCATCCCGTACCCCGGCACGATGACCAGGGAATCCACGTTGCCCAGCAGTTCCGAGGTGTCCTCGGCAGAGATCGGGACCACTTCTCCCTGTTCCCCGCCTGCATCGGGACCCCCGGCACTGGTGGTGCCGAATCCGCCCATGATCACGCTGACGAACTTGCGGTTCATGGCCCGGCACATGATGTAGGACAGGATCGCACCGGATGAACCCACCAGCGCACCGGTGACGATCAGCAGGTCGTTGGACAGCATGAACCCTGTGGCAGCGGCGGCCCAGCCGGAATAGCTGTTGAGCATCGAAATCACCACCGGCATGTCCGCCCCCCCGATGGCCATCACCATGTGGACGCCGAAGATCAGTGCCAGCACGGTCATGACGAGCAGGGGCCAGATACCGTCGATGGTGCTGCCGGCGCCCAGAAAAACGTAGCCGAGCCAGATGCAGACCAGCAGGTTGGCGAGGTTCAGCCAGTGCCTTGCGGGAAGAATCAGTGCCCGGCTGCCGATCCTGCCGCTCAACTTGCCGAACGCGATCACCGAGCCGGTGAACGTCACCGCGCCGATCAGCACGCCAAGGTAGATCTCCACGTCATGGATGGTTTTTTCCACCCCGGTGAAATGGATGTCAGGGTCGATGTAGGTGGCGAATCCCACCAGCACCGCGGCCAGACCCACGAAACTGTGGAGTATCGCGACGAGCTCCGGCATGGCGGTCATCTCCACCCGGGAGGCCACCCAGGCGCCGATGGTGCCGCCCACCAGCATGCAGGCGATGATGAGGCCGTAATTTCCGACCTGGTCGGACAGCAGCGTGGCGATGATGGCAATCGCCATCCCGATGATGCCGTACACGTTTCCACGCCGGGCGGTTTCCTGGTGGCTGAGGCCGCCGAGGCTCAGGATGAACAGAATGCTCGACAGGATGTACGCAGAAAGAATGATTCCGTAGTTCATGTCGGCCCCCTATCTCTGGAACATCTTCAACATCCGCTGGGTGACCAGGAAGCCACCTGCGATGTTGATGGAGGCGATGGTGACGGAAATCACCGCCAGGGTGACCCCGATCCAGCCGGGTGAGGCAACCTGCAGCAGGGCGCCGATGACGATAATGCCGCTGATTGCATTGGTGACGCTCATCAGGGGTGTGTGCAGCGCCGGCGTCACGTTCCAGATCACCTGCCATCCCACGAAGCAGGCGAGCACGAACACGATGAAGTGGTTCATGAAGCTTGCGGGTGCGACGGATCCCATGGCGAAGATGGCAATCCCCGCCACCGCCATACCCACGACCGTTGACAGGGTGCGGTTCCTCGGTTCCTCCACCGGCGGTTCTTCGGGTTTGGATCTGGCCTGGGGTGCGGCGGAGAGTTTCACCGGCGGTGGCGGCCAGGTGACTTCGCCGTCCTTCACGACCGTGGCGCTGCGGATGACCTCGTCCTCCATGTCGACATTGAGCACACCGTCCTTTTCCGGTGTCAGGTCCGTGAGCAGGTGACGCACGTTGGTGGCATACAACTGGCTCGACTGCGAGGCCATGCGGCTGGGAAAGTCGGTGTATCCGACGATGGTGACGCCGTTGTGGCGGACCACCTGATCGGGTTCGGTCAGTTCACAGTTGCCCCCCTGTTCGGCTGCAAGATCCACGATGACGCTGCCGGACTTCATGGAATCCACCATCTCGCGGGTGATCAGCTTCGGTGCCGGTTTCCCGGGGATCAGGGCCGTGGTGATGATGATATCCACCTCCCTGGCCTGTTCCGCGAACAGGGCCATCTCGGCCCTGATGAACTCCTCGCTCATGACCTTGGCATAGCCGCCTTCGCCGCTGCCTTCCTCCTCGAAATCCAGTTCCAGGAATTCCGCATTCATGCTTTCGATCTGTTCCTTGACCTCGGGCCGGGTGTCGAACGCCCGCACGATGGCGCCGAGACTGACCGCGGTACCGATCGCGGCGAGCCCCGCGACGCCGGCACCGATGATCATCACCTTGGCCGGCGGGACCTTGCCCGCCGCGGTGATCTGTCCGGTGAAAAACCGGCCAAAGTGCTGTCCTGCCTCGATCACCGCGCGGTAACCCGCGATGTTTGCCATGGAAGACAGCACGTCCATCTTCTGCGCCCTTGAGATGCGTGGAATCGCTTCCATGGCCATGGCCGTGGCCTTGCGTCCGGCGATTTCGTCCAGCAGCGCACCGCTCTGCGCCGGTGCGAGCAGGGCAATCAGGATCTTTCCCTCGCCCAGCAGTTCGGTTTCGGTCTTGCCGAGACTTTCGTGCATCTGCGGAGCCCGGACCTTGCAGACCAGTTCCGCCTGTTGCCACAAATCCGTTGTATCATCGATGATCGAGGCGCCTGCCTCGGCATATTCGTTGTCGGAGAAGCCGGCGGCCTGACCCGCGTTGGTCTCCACCAGGACCTCATGCCCCAGCTTGATCAGTTTTCGGGTTTCGTCCGGCGTACATGCGACACGTCGCTCGCTGGCCTGGATTTCCCTTGGTATACCGATTTTCATAGACTTGGATCAAATGGAAAAGTTGAAGAATGGAAAATAAAGTGGGAAATCTGTCGCACGGGGTTGTTCTTTACGTTTTATCCCCCGAAGGGCTTACCGGGTGGCAGGCAACTGGCCCATTGGCCGCGCGCACCACAGATCATCGACCGGATGTATATCAGGAATAACTGATTCAATATGCGGGAATTTTCCGGAAACAGCCATTGGGCCGCAATGCTACCAAGGTGCGTTTATTTAACCAATATTCACAATGATAGATAGTCCTTCGTCGACTGACAAAGATTTCAGACCGGCTGACGATTCCGGCATCCCGGTGCCGTCCCGTCACCAGATCATCCAATACCTGACAAAAATGGCCCGGCCGGTCGGCTTCGGGCAGTTGTGCCGTCACTTCGGTCTCGATGGGGCTGAAGCCCGCCGTGCGATCAGTGCCCGGGTGGAGAGACTCGGGCAACACGGTGTCGTGATCGTGGACCGGAAAGGCCGGCTGGCACTGCCCGACCGGATGGGAGCGTTTACCGGACGCGTGATCGGCCACCCCAAGGGCCACGGTTTTGTCCGTCCCGAAACGGGCGGGGACGACCTGTACCTGCATCACCGGCAAATGCGGAAAGTACTGCATGGAGACCGGGTGGTGGCGAAGCTGAAAGGCATCGATTCCCGGGGGCGCAAGGAGGGCGTGGTCATCGAGGTCATGGTGGATCCCGAGCGCGAGATCGTCGGTCATTTCCATGTCGAGGAGGGGGTAGGGTTCGTGGAGCCGGACGATTCCCGCTTTGCCAGGGAAATCGTGATACCCGCGGATCGATTCGGCAATGCCTGTTCCGGCGACATCGTGGTGGTGAAGATCACCCGGCATCCGGTACGGCACCAGCATGCGGTGGGCTCGGTCATCCATATCCTGGGCAGCGAGCTTGCCCCCGGAATGGAGACGGAAATTGCCATCCGCAAGCATGAGATTCCGTTGGACTGGCCGGGGGCAGTGGAGGAGCAGCTGAAAAGGGAACGGCGCCGGCTGGGAACTGCCAGGATGGACCGCAGCCGCACGGATATCAGGAATCTTCCGCTCCTGACCATTGATGGCGCCGATGCCCGTGATTTCGATGACGCGGTGTTCTGCGAACCCGCCGGGCGCAGCGGCTGGCGGCTGGTGGTGGCCATCGCGGATGTGAGCCACTACGTGCAGGCGAATACCCCCCTGGATCACGAAGCCCTGGTTCGGGGAAACTCGGTCTATTTCCCTGCCCGGGTGGTGCCCATGTTGCCGGAGGCGCTTTCGAACGGCATCTGTTCCCTGAATCCGGACGAGGACCGCTGCTGCATGGTCTGCGACATGCGGATCAGCCGTACCGGGAAGATCCTGGAATTTGATTTCTATCCCGGTCTCATGCGTTCCCGGGCCAGGCTCACCTACGAGGCGGTCGCCCGTATCGTCGACGAACGTGACCGGACGCTGCGCGGACAGTGGTCCCATGTCGCCGACGAACTGGACAACCTGCTGGGTCTCTACAAGGTGCTTGATGCGCAGAGGAATCAAAGGGGCACCATCAATTTCGAATTTCCGGAGCCGCTGATCCACTTCGACGACCGTCAGCGCATAGAGCGCATCTCCGTGCGCGAGCGCAATATTGCCCATCGCATGATCGAGGAATTCATGCTGGCCGCCAACATCTGCGCCGGAGAACTGCTCAGGGACAGCCTGGGCGATGAAGGGATCTACCGCAATCATGCGGGTCCGGATGCCCCGGCGCTGGACGACCTTCGCATCTTCCTGAAGGGTATCGGTCTGCATGTTCCCGGAGGGGACAGCCCGGATGCCGCGGATTACGCCACGGTGCTTCAGCAGGCGGCAGGGCGTCCGGCAATACTGGGAGTCGTCCAGACCGTGCTTCTTCGCAGCCTCAGCCAGGCGGTCTATGCAGCCGAGCCAGAGGGGCACTTCGCGCTGTCCTACCCGGTCTATACCCACTTCACATCGCCGATCCGGCGCTATCCGGACCTGGTGGTGCACCGCCTGATCCGCAGTATCCTCTCGGGCAGGCGAAAGAGGGTGGTGCCGGCAGAAAAATCAGTGCGGGAGGTGGCGGAACATTGCTCGTTTACCGAGAGGCGCGCCGATGACGCCGTGCGGGACGTGGTGTCCTGGCTGAAGGCGGAATACATGCAGGATCGGATCGGCGAGGAATTCGAAGGCGTCATATCCGGGGTGAAGGAGTTCGGCATATTCGTTCAACTCGACGATATCTTCGTCGACGGCCTGGTGCATGTCACCGCCCTGGGCAGCGACTACTTTCACCATGACCCCCTGCGGTTCGAGCTTGCCGGAGAACGCAGCGGACGCCGGTTCAGGCTGGGCGACAGGCTGCGGGTGAAAGTGGCCCGGGTGGACCTTGATCTGGCCCGGGTGGATTTCGAACTGGTCCCGAAAAGCCGCGCATCCACCGACGAAGCTCCAGGAACCAGGCCCCGTCGCGGCAAGGGCAATGCCGGCAGATCTGCCGGACGCGGACGCCGTTCCAGATCCGGAAAACCGAAACGTGGTCAGAAAACCTGAAAAGTGCGATGCCGGCGAGCAGCGCCTGACGGGGTTCCATTCGGTCCACTCCGCCCTGCGCCGGAATCCACGGGAAATTCTCGGCCTGTGGGTGGATGGCTCCCGCCGGGATTCCCGGATGCAGGCGCTGGTCCTTCTTGCGGAGCAATCCGGCGTCGAAGTGCACCGACAGTCACGCCAGAGCCTTGATGCGCTTTCCGGCGGGGCACGGCACCAGGGCGTCCTCGCCATCCGCGCAAACCAAAGCAGGCAGGACACCGGACTGCCCCAGTTTCTTGACACCCTGGGGGCATCACCGCTGCTGCTGATCCTCGACCGGGTGCAGGATCCGCACAACCTGGGGGCCTGTCTTCGCACTTCGGATTGTGCCGGAGTGGACGCGGTCATTGTCCCCAGGGATGGCGCCGCGCAGGTGAACGACACCGTCAGAAGGGTGGCAGCCGGTGCGGCGGAGCGCGTCCCCGTATACCGTGTCGTCAATCTGGCGCGCTGTCTCGGGGAATTGAAATCCCGGGGTATCTGGATTGTCGGCACCTCGGACAGTGCCGAACAATCCCTTCATGAGAGCGACCTGTCAGGCCCGCTCGCCCTGGTGCTCGGGTCCGAGGGCAAGGGGCTTCGGCGTCTGACCCTGGAAGCCTGCGACAGTGTCATCCGGATTCCCATGTCGGGATCGGTATCCAGCCTCAACGTCTCCGTTGCCGCGGGTGTTGTACTGTTCGAGATCCGCAGGCAACGTGACCTTGGAATAGGCGATGTATAAATCATCTGGTTGTCGCAATGGTACGATTTTTTTGTGGAGTAAGGGGTACGGGTGTCTGATTCGTCAGTTTGCTGCCGGTCACCAAAGTAGAGACGATGCCCGGCTACAGGTTGCACCCACTGAAGGGTGACATGGCCGGGATGTGGAGTATCAGTGTCTCGGGTAATTTGCGGGTAGTGTTCCGCTTTGAGGACTGCGAGGTCGTGGATGTGGACTTGGTGGACTACCATTGAACATGGAGGATATGAATGATGAATATGCTGAACCCTTGCCATCCCGGGGAAACGTTGCGGGATGATCTTGAAGCGGCAGGGCTTACCGTGACCGGAGCAGCAGAGAAAATCGGCTGTACCCGACAGGCATTGTCGCGCCTGCTGAACGGCAAGGCGGGCATCTCGCCGGTTATGGCCCTGGCGCTGGAGCGCCTGGGGTGGAGTAACGCATCCTACTGGATGCGCCTCCAGGCTGCCTACGAACTTGCCCTGGAACGGCAGAGACAGGCTGCCTGATGGGATATGATGAATAGTACGTACAACGGTATACCGATAGATCAGGTCGATCTCGACCGGGAAAATCCAAGAATAAAGGTAGCCTTGGAAAGATAACCAAATTGTTCCCCGGGAGTAGAACGTGAGTGCCTGACAGGAAACGGGATTTGGCCAGTTCCCGTTGCTATGTTAAAGTGCCCCGTCCGATCCTCACTCCCCGGACGCCATGGATCAGAAAACCACTTCCCCTCGCACTGTCGAGGAAAAACCGAAAAGCCCGCCGCCAGCGGACACGGTCGGGTTCAAACAGGCAGCTACCCGCTCCGACGCGGTTCGCGCATTTGAAAACGGTCAGTATCCCTACAATGACCGAATTCCCACGAAGGCCTATGAAAAGGAAAAGGCGGCCCTGCAGGTAGAGCTGCTGAAAGTACAGAAATGGGTCAAGGACAGCGGGGAGAAGATCCTGATACTGTTCGAGGGCAGGGACGCGGCAGGCAAGGGCG
>JAJDTE010000212.1:0-4207 GCA_022827325.1 Gammaproteobacteria bacterium
GCAGGGATTCAGGCATTTCCCTGCCGGGCCCCATCGCCGATGCCGCCCCGGATTCCTGGGGGAGGTCACTTATCGATGCAAAACTGGGGCACCGTGCAGACGAGATTGATTACCTGCTGCTGTCCGATGACGCCACCCGCAATGGCGCATTACGTTTTCGCGATGAGAGCGGCGCTTATTTATCACAGGAGTCGCCCTCCCTGGCGCGACTCATTGACCTGCCCAGGCTGCGCCGCCTGGCCCACGCCTGGGAGTCAAAATCCCCCATGGACAGGGAACTCATCGCACAATTGCAGGGTTATTCCGGTCCGCTGGGCGGCGCCCGGCCCAAGGCCAGCATGGATGACAACGGGGTCCTGTCTATCGCCAAATTCACTTCCAGGCACGACAATGTCCCGGTGGAGCGCGCAGAGGTAGCCACGCTGAAGCTGGCCGCCCGGGCCGGACTCAGTGTGCCGTCTGCGCGGCTGGAACTGATGGAAACAGACCGCCCGGTCGCCGTCATCGCCCGCTTCGACCGTAGCGGCCCGAATCGGATCCCCTACATCTCTGCACAGAGTTTCATGGGGCAAGAAGCGCCTGATCCGGTCTACTACACAGACATGATCGACATGATGGCTGCGTACGGTGCAGATTTGAAACAGGAACTGCATGAGCTGTACCGCCGGGTCCTGTTTTCCATTCTGGTTTCCAATAATGACAACCACCTGAAGAACCACGGGTTCCTCTATGCCGGCAACAACCTCTGGCGCCAGTCGCCGGCGTTTGACATCAACCCGCAACCGGAACGTCACCCGCATCTCAAGACGGGAATCAGCGAACTGAGCGGCAGTGGGGCGTCCATAGAAGCCGCCATGGAAGCTGCCCCGTTTTTTGGCCTGGAGACCGATGCGGCCGTGTCAACGCTGTCCGGGATGCTGATGACCATTCAACGGGACTGGCGGGCATTGTTCCTTGAAGCCGGCATGAACCGGGACGAAGTCAGCTATTACGAACCGGCATTTGAACATGAGGAAACCAGAACTGCGCGTCAGCTGTGCGGGCCGGCAATTCCCGCAGGAAGCATGAATTCCCGCGCCGGGGCTACGCAAGGCATGGCGGAAGATGCTGACGCGGATGCAGACGAACGGCAGGCACAACAGGCAAATTCGCCCAAACCATAACACCTGCATGACGCCCCAGCCAGCAGCAATCCCGCGCCAACCAGCAAATCAAAAAAAACCGCCCGCACCAAGTGAGGAGGAACGGACGGCCAACTTCATCGCGAACTACGAAGGTGTCATGAGTTTTTGTATGTTTCTTAAAGCACCTCTTTGCGCATGATGAAACCAAGTGTGTATTACGGAATATTGACTTTAACAGAACAATTGTGTGATTATCGTGTAGATAAAGCTTTTTATTATGAGTTTTTCGGAAAATATGACGAATCACAAGGAAATAGTGCGCGAGAACGAGGCGCTGCGCAAGCGGGTTTCGCAGTTGAGTGCGGCGGTCCTGCGCATCAATGCGAGTCTTGACGTAGACACCGTTTTGCAGGAGGCCGTGGACAGCGCACGTGCACTGACCGACGCCCGCTACGGCGTAATCACCACCATCGGAGAAAGCGGAGTAGTCCGGGACTTCGTCAGCTCCGGCTTAACCGCCGAAGAGCACCGGCAACTCGAACAATGGCCGGACGGCCCACGGTTGTTTGAGCACTTTCGCGACCTTCCGGGAGTTGTGCGACTGGCGGACCTGCCCGCCTACGTACGCGCACTCGGTTACTCGGAGGAGTTGATGCGGTCCAAGACTTTTCAGGGCACGCCGATGCGTCATCGGGGCGTGCATGTCGGCAACTTCTTCCTCGCCGAGAAGGAGGGCGGGCAGGCGTTCTCGGACGAGGACGAAGAAGTGCTGGTACTGTTCGCATCACAGGCGGGGACAGCCATCGCGAACGCCCGCACGCACCGGGACGAGCAGCGGGCGCGGGCCGACCTCGAGGCCCTGGTAGAAACTTCGCCGGTGGCCGTTGTCGTGTTCGATGCCAGGACCGGCAAGCCGGTGTCCCTCAATCGAGAGGCCTACCGGATTGCCGAAGTTCTGCGTATACCGGGCCGCTCACCGGAGGATCTGCTGGAGGTGGTCACTTGCAGGCACCCGGACGGTACCGAAGTTTCGCTCAGCGAGTTTCCAATCGAACAGACATTCATTAACTCCGAAACAATGCGCGCCGTGGAGATCGTTCTCTCGGTCCCTGACGGCAGGAGCGTTACGGTATTGCTCAATTTCACACCGATTCGTTCCACAGAGGGTGAGGTTGTCTCGGTGGTGGTTACGATGCAGGACCTGACGCCGCTGGAGGAGTTGGACCGGTTGCGGGCAGAGTTTCTGGGCATGGTGAGCCACGAATTGCGCACGCCGCTTGCCGCTATCAAAGGCTCGACCGCCACTGCGCTGGATGCTTCCCTGACACTGGACCCGGCCGAGGTGCACCAGTTCTTCCGGATCATAGACGAGCAGGCCAATCACATGCGCGGCCTGATCAGCGACCTCCTGGATGCGGGCCGCATTGATGCCGGCACGCTGTCCGTCCTGCCCGTGCCGACCGAACTGGCCGCGCTGGTAGACAATGCCAGGAATGCGTTCCTGAATGGCGGCAGTACGCACACGATACTCATTGACCTGCCGCAAAACCTGCCCCGGGTGCTGGCTGACAGGGGGCGCATCGTGCAGGTGTTGAATAATCTCTTTACCAATGCCGCCAGATTCTCTCCCGGTTCCTCACCCATCCGGGTCGCTGCGCGACGCGACGGCCTGCACGTCGCGATTTCGGTTTCGGACGAAGGCAGGGGGATACCGCCGGAGCAGCTCCAGCGCCTGTTCCGGAAATACACGGACATCAGCAGCGATGAGGGGAGAGGGACCGGCCTGGGGCTCGCCATTTGCAAGGGTCTGGTGGAAGCCCATGGAGGGCGCATCCGGGCGGCCAGCGACGGGCCGGGGCAGGGGACACAAATCACCTTCACGATTCCGATAGCCGAGGAAACCGATGGCATCGCCGATCAAGCCCGCCCGGCTCGCGAGGGCAGCGAGCGGCCACCTGTCCTGGTGGTGGACGACGATCCACAGATGCTCCGCTTCGTGCGCGACGCACTGGCGCAGGACGGCTACTCCCCGCTGGTAACCGGTGACTGCCGCGAATTGTCCCGGATCATCCGGGAGGAAAAACCTCACCTGATTTTGCTCGACCTGCTCCTCCCCGGTACGGATGGCATCGAGCTCATGGAAAACGTACCCGAGATGGCCGACCTGCCGGTCATCTTCATCTCCGCCTACGGCAGGGACGAGACTATTGCAAGGGCGCTGGAGCGGGGCGCCATTGATTACATTGTCAAGCCCTTCTCGGCGACGGAACTGACGGCCAGAGTTCGGGCGGCCCTGCGCAGGCAGAGTGAAATGGAACCCTTCGTGCTCGGCGATCTCGCCATTCAGTACGAGCGGCGAGAGGTGACCGTGGCCGACCACCCCGTGCGGTTGACCGCCACCGAATACGAATTGCTCCGCATCCTCTCAGTGAACGCGGGACGGGTACTGACTTACGACGCGCTGATTCGTCAGTTGTGGGAAGGACCAGACTCGGGCGATTCGGACAGGGTTCGCACCTTCGTCAAGCAATTGCGCCGAAAGCTCGGCGACGATCCGGCCCAGCCGACTTATATCCACAACGTGCGCGCCGTGGGCTACCGCATGGTGGAACCAGGGGGAAAACTGGCGCCCTGAAGAGGATTCGAACCTCTGGCCTTCCGCTTAGGAGGCGGACGCTCTATCCGTCTGAGCTATCAGGGCATGGTTCCGGATAGACATCACCCGTTTCCGGTTGATTAATTCAAGCATATCATTTATTAATCCGTCCCATGAGAAAATATTCGGTTATCATCCCCGCCCTGAACGAGGCGGATTATATCGGCGCGACCCTGGAGCGGCTTCAGCCTGCCCGCGCCAGGGGCCATGAGGTGATCCTGGTGGACGGCGGCAGCGCCGATGATACCTGCGGGATTGCACAAGGCGCAGTAGACCGCGTACTGCAATGCGATCCGAACAGGGGCGCACAGATGAATCACGGCGCGCAGGCCGCATGCGGAGATATTCTTGTCTTTCTCCATGCCGACACCCTGGCGCCCGGCGATTTTGACAGGATACTGGATGAAGGCGGCGTTTCCGGAAATGC
>JAJDTE010000060.1:0-17532 GCA_022827325.1 Gammaproteobacteria bacterium
GATCCGGGACCGGGCCCGTGAGGCCGAGCGGCGACGACGGGCGGCCTGACGGACCGTCCTTCGTCAGCTGGAGATGAAAGCCCCGCCCCGATAGGGTGGGCATGCAGACCAATGTCCGGAATCAGGCCGAAACGCCCTGAAAATCAATTTTCCCTACCGCTTCCGTGCATTCGATAGAATCATTCAATGGCTGATCGCCACTGAGATATTTTCACGCCGGGAATTCGCCGGAAATCGGTGTTTTCTGCCGGACACTAATTAGCCACTGTCTGGCCTTGCACTTTCGCGGGCAATCGCCACACACGACATGAGATATGTCGCAAGCGCATGGATAACGTCGTCTAAGGACCCGGGATCGACCTCCAAGTCACGCTTGAAACTCTCCCATTGGTCGCGTTTGACGGCGTCTTTCGCGAATTTCGGCGAAAGCCCGTCCGGAACTTCATCCGGGATTGTCGTGCCACGCTGAGCAAAGGTCGCGGATATCGCCCCCGCGAGACGCGATCGATCGATCTCGAAGGCCTGGTTGATGATCCACAGGTCGTAGTAATCCTTCATCCGGCTGTTCGCCATGCCGAGATCCACCATGGCATGGAATTTCTCGGCAACCACAGTCTCCCGCGCGTAACCGCGCAACCGCGGCGCTGGCATGTCGAGCAGGACCGGATAGTCGAGCCACTCGGCAGGGGGTTCAGTCGCGTCGCCGAAACCGACATCGATTTTCACCGTGATGCGAGCGCCCGCGATGTCTGCAGTCACCCGAATGCGCAGTCCGCCATACTCGTTCTCCTCGCGAATACGGCTGACCCGCGCAGAACCGGCATCGAACAAAACCCCGTCCGGCTGTTCCTGGCCGAGCACCTCCCTGAAGACGTCCAGGACAGCGTCCGGCGCCGGATCGCCGTAACTCAGAAGATCGAGATCGCGCGTGCCGCGGAACGGCTCATCGAACCACGTCATCAGCAGCATGGCGCCCTTGAGAACGAAACGGTCGGCGTGTCGGGACTGCGTAAGGCGATAGAGCAGGCGTTCGATCGCATAGTGTGTGAGGACCAGATTATAATTCTGGCCCCTCTCCTTGCTGATCCTGAGCAGACGGGCCCGAACCGAGGCACCGATGTTCTTGACCGCCTCAGGCATTGGCTGTGAGCGCCTCGAGATACGGGCGGACGACCGTGGTAACGCCGCCGCGCTCCGCATGCCGGGCGATCTCGGCGGGGCTCGCCTTTCGCTGCCGGAGCGCCTTCTGCAAGCCCTCCAGCGCAATCGTCTGCCCGATCTTCCGACGATAGCGGAAACAGTCGGCAATCGTCTTGGCGACGCCGAAGACCTTCACGGGAACATTTTCAATGTGCACGGTGAGGACATCATCGGTGAGAAGCGCATCCGTGAACCGCACGATCCGCATTGCCGGTCTTCCCTCCTTCGGCTTCCAGTCCCTGGTGCCGATCGCCATCCAGACCGCGCGCGGAAGCTGGTCGGTCAGTTCGTGGTAGGCAAGAGCCGACACCAGGCAGACGACGCCCCTGGGAACGCGTTTGGCGGCTTCCGCCAAGCTGTGGTTAGCGTCAAGCGGCGCGTCGGTTAGCTGGTAGAGCCCGCGTGCTAGGCGGATGACGTCACCGCCACGAACCATTCTGCCGATTGTGGCCGCGGTGATCCCATTTACCTTGAATTCCGACAGGCGCACCATCCCCTGAGATCGTAGGAGCTCGATCGCCTGATCGCGCTGAGTTCCTAGTTTCGCCATTGGTACATAATCATGTATTATATGATATATATTCTGTGGTTTTATATCACAGCATCCTACCCAAGTAAAGTATTGAATGGCCAGCTAGATGGGCTGAGCAATGTGGGGTCATGGCTATGTCGGGCAAGTGGAGCCAGATCGGCGTGCCGCACAGGGGCTGGACCTGCGTATCGGTCGACGACCTCGGCGCCCCCGATGCGGTCTGCGAGATGTGCGAGACGCAAGCAATCCGGTACGTCCACCACATGGAACCCGGGCACTTCATCCGTGCGGCCCCTTCTTCTCGGTTACAATTCCGCTTCTCAGAACCTCCTACCGGACCGATGGACGGATGCGCCAACAACGAACCCTATGCCCTGCAGGTAACGGATTCCAGCATGGAGCCGGAATTTCCCAAGGGTTGTGTGATCATCTCCGAACCCAACGGGGTACTTGAAAACGGCTGCTATGTGATCGGGTCCGATGGCGATGAACTGGTCTTTCGCCAGTTGCTGATCGACGACAGGGGCTGGCGACTGCATGCTCTCCAGGGCGAACATGCCGATATCCCCATCGACGGACCCGAGGCAATCCGGGGCCGGGTGATCCAGAGGGCGGGAAAGTCCCGCAAGGACCGCAAGGCCTATCTCTGAATCACAAGCCCAGGCCGCCCGCGGTCACGCGGCATCCCGGTGCCGGCAGCGCCGTTCGTGCTCGATGAGCCAGCGTTTTCGCTCGACGCCGCCGGCATAGCCCCGGAGCGTACCGTCCCGGCCGATCACCCGATGACAGGGAATGATGATCGCTATGGGATTGCGGGCGTTGCTGGACGCGGCCGCCCGCACGGCCCGCGGGTTGCCCACGTGTCCGGCAAGCGCGGTGTAGTCCAGTGTGCTGCCCGGCGGAATCTGTCTGAGAGCCCGCCAGACACTGCGCTGGAAAGGGGTTCCGCCTGCATCCAGCCCGATATTCCCGAACGGATCACCGCCGTGATCAAAATAGGACTCCAGGGCTTCATGTACCGGCGTGGAACCTTCCGCCCGGCGGATTTCAAATTCGCCGAAGCGCCCTGTCAACAGGCGGTCGATACGCCCGGGATTACCCGAAAAGTCCAGGTAGACCAGGGTTTCTCCATCGAGAATCACGTCTATCATGCCGATGGGTGAGCGATAGGGGAACTGTTCGAGTTGTTTCATCGGATCTCTCCTCCGGCGCGCCTGAACGCGCTGGGATTCCTGCCGTACACGCTGGAAAAAGTGTGATTGAATTGCCGCAGGCTGGAAAATCCGGAAGCAAGGGCGATATCCGACATCGGGCGGTCCGTATCGGTGATCAACCGCTTTGCCGTCAGCAGCCGGCGGGTCCGTGCCACTTGCATGGGACTCGCACCCACGTGCCTGGAAAACAGCCTGCGCAGATGGCGCGAGCCCACGCCCAGCCGCTCGGCCAGGGATTCCACGTTACCTTCGTCAAGGGCTCCCTGGTCGATGAGTCCGAGTGCCCGGGACACGGTGGTTCTGACGCCGTTCCAGGCCGGACTGTGCGGTGCCGATTCCGGACGACAGCGAAGGCAGGGACGGAACCCCGCTTCCAGCGCCGCCGCCGCAGAAGGAAAGAACCTGCAGTTTTCCGGCTTGGGAGTTACTGCGGGGCATACTGGACGACAGAAAATCCCGGTGCTGGTGACACCGGTGAAAAAGCAGCCGTCGAATGCCGGGTTCCGGGTCCGAACCGCCTCGTAGCAGTCTGCAAAACTGATCTCCATGGAACCGAGTATAGCCAGTTCCGAAACCCGTGCTGGCAAGTTTCGGAACTGGACGTCTGCCCTGTTGGCCACCTCCCAGCCGCACGCCCCGGCCCGGGAAGCGGTCGCCATGCCCGGCAAATGAAACGGGACCCGCGGGTCCCGTTTCATCAGCAAGCCGTCCGGTCCGGTTCCGGGCATTTCCTGTTGTAAAATTTCCACCCCTTTCGCCAAGGATTGCCAAAGGCACGATTGCAGATCAAGAATTGTAGTTTTTCTCCTATATTCCATAGGTTACGTTTGATAACGAGGTCCGCTGACCTCTTGCCAACCCGCCTTGCCTGCGCGACAATACGCCCCGAATGAATCCCGGTTGCTTGCACTTTGCTTACGGGATTCCGGACCGAAAAATCTGTGCCGGAGACGAACATGCCGAGACGCCAGGAACTCACCATCAACAAGCGCACCGCCGACTCGCTCCGGGTTGGGGACCGCGATGCCGTTTTCTGGGACAGGGCCCTCCCCGGCTTCGGCCTCCGGGTCTATCCCTCCGGCCTGAAGAACTACATCGTCCAGTCCCGGGGGCCGGGAGGGTCGAAGCGGGTGACCTTGGGCAGTCACGGCAAGATCACCCCCGACGCGGCGCGAGCCCAGGCCGCAAAGGTCATCGACCGCATCAAGCGGGGCGAAGAGCCGATTCCCCCGCCACCCGCGCCCGATCCGACCATGGCCGACCTTGCAGACCGTTTCATGCGCGAATGCGTCGTCTCCCGGTGTGCGCAGACCACCGTGGAATCCTACCGCTGTTCCCTCGACAAGCACGTTCTCCCGGCCTTCGGGAACATGCCGGTCCGGGAGGTGGGACGGAAGGAGGTCACCGAACTGCACTATGCGATGCGCCATCAGCCCTGTGCGGCCAACGATGCGATCAAGATCATGGCCAGGCTGCTGTCCCTGGCCATGGAATGGGGCCTGCGGGAACACGGCACGAATCCCTGCCAGTCGGTGAAGAAATACCGCACCTCCCCGAGGGAGCGGTTCCTGACGGATGCCGAGTACCGGACGCTCGGGCGGACGATTGCGGAAATGGAGGGCAAGGGAAAGCTCTCGTCCCCTGCGGCGGCGGCGATCCGGCTCCTGGCGCTGACCGGATGCCGGCGCAACGAGGTGCTGGAGCTCAAGTGGGACGACATCGACCGGACGGCGGGGGAACTGCGCATCCGGGAAGGGAAGACCGGCGGGCGCATGGTCCCGCTGACCCCGGAGGTGCAAGGAGTGCTGGACGGTATTCCCCGGGTGGCGGGAAACCCGTGGGTGATTCCGGGAGCAAAGCCCGGCTCCCGCCTTAATGGCATCAGCCGGCCCTGGCTGGCGGTGCGGGCGGAGGCGAAGCTGGACGGGGTCCGTCTCCATGACCTCCGTCATTCATGGGCGAGCCGGGCATTGGCGCTCGGCGAGAGCCTGTCGATGATCGGCAAGCTGCTCGGCCACAGCCGGATCGAGACCACCGCGCGCTATGCCCATCTGGCTCAGGATGCCGAAAGGCTGTCAGCGGACAGGGTCGGCGGCAGCATCGGGATTGATATTCTTCCGGATCAGGCACAGGCACAGGTATAGGTATCAATCATGGCCAAACTGAAACGCCGGTCGATCTCCCGGAGCGCCGTGGAGGCGATGAAGGTGGACCGGGACACGGTGTTCTGGGACCGGGACCAGCCGGGGTTCGGCGTCCGGGTCTATGCCTCCGGCACGAAGATGTACATCGCACAGGCAAGGCACGAGGGAGAATCGATCCGGGTGACCCTTGGGCGTCACGGGGTGATCACCGCGGACGAAGCCCGCAGTCGTGCATCCACGGTGCTCAACCGGATCCGAGCGGGAGAGGAAGCCGTCGACGCCCCCCTGCCTGTGAAGACAGGTGACGGGTCGACCGTGGCCGACCTGGCGGAGCGCTACATGGAACAGCATGTATCCGCCCACTGCCGGGAATCGACGGTGGTCAGCATCCGGAAGCTGCTTGACCGGTATGTCCTGCCGGAGTTCGGCGGGGTACAGCTCATGGCGCTGAAGCGGGACCGGGTGGCGGCGTTCCATGTCCGCCGCAGCGGGACGCCGAGCGCCGCCAACCAGGTGGTCGCATTGATTGCGCGCATGTACCGGCAGGCTTCGGACTGGGGGATGGTCCCGGACGGAACGAACCCTAGCCGCGGGATCGAGAAGCACCGGGAGGGCAAGCGCGAGCGGTTCCTGACCGATACGGAGTTCCGCCGCCTCGGCGAGGTTCTTGCCGAGGCCGAGGTGAAAGGCGGGGCATCGGTCCATGCCGCGGCAGCCATCAGGCTGCTGATGCTGACCGGGTGCCGCAAGAGCGAGATCCTGACCCTGAAATGGGAGATGGTGGACCTCGATGCCGGGGAACTGCGCCTACCGGATACCAAGACGGGGCCGCGCACGGTGCCGCTGTCGCCGCCGGCGGTGCGGGTGCTGGCGGAGGTGCCCCGCATCGAGGGCAATCCCTGGGTGATTCCGGGCAAGAAGGCGGGGACGCATATGGTCGATCTGAACACGTCATGGCGGTTCGTGCGGCAACAGGCAGGACTCCTGGAGGTCCGTCTTCACGACTGTCGTCACTCCTTCGCCAGCCGGGCACTGGCGCTCGGCGAGAGTCTGCCGGCTATCGGGAAGCTTCTCGGGCACAGTCATATCCGGACGACTGAGCGTTACGCTCATCTTGCGCGGGATTCAGTCAGGGCCTCAGCGGCGCGGATAGCCGCGAGCATTGCGGAGGATTTTCTCGGGTGATTCTGTGCGCCTCGCAGGAATACAGGGATTCCGTCAGGGAATACAGCATTTGGATTCAGCAAGGTCATGGAGGCGTACCTGAATCCGCTCGACGCGCTCGTCGAATCGGATACTGACGCATGCGGCCGCGACGATCGAAGAGGAAACAGAAAGCGGCGGCTGTCGGTCGATGCTGATCAGCGAGGCGATCCAACTGCAGACCGGAGCTCTGTCTCTGGAGTTGGCGACACTGGTAGAGGAACTGAAGGGAAGAACAGGCAGAAATGGGGGGTGAGTTGGAAGAGTTGAGGCGGTATCTCGGAGATACAACTAAGGACAGGTAAGGCTTCAGGCGAACGGAAGCGGAGGGAAGTACACTGAAATAACAGGGTAACGGCTCGATCGGAGGTTGTCCCAAGAATTCCATGCCGGCGAAGTCGTCGCCATCAGGGAGGGTCCAGTTCCCCGGTGAAGACCTCCGCATGCGTACGATAACCCAGCACCTTTCAGGGACAATGATTGATCCGATCCTCCTCTGCTGGAATATATAAATTGTAATCTTCCGACTTCTTATCAACAGGATAATATAATTTCCGGTCAGAAAATATATTCACTTCCGATAAGGCTCGAATTCATCGAAACCTAATCTCCCCATTTCTTTGGCCAAATCCTGGGCTACCCCTAGAGCGCGGCGACGTTTTAAATCCGCTACCCACACATATTCAATATTTTCTGAATCAGTGAATGTATACAATTTACAGTCCGACTGGCTTGTAGCTTTAACCACTTTAGTCTTGGAAGAGCTACTAAATTTAATAATCTTCAAAGCTCGATAGGATTCTTTAGGTGGTATGCTCATTCCGATATACACATCCTTTCCTTTAGATACATCATACTCAGGAATTACATGCTCTGGTGGATTCGATAAATTAGCCTTAGTAACTCCAACCCCATTCAATTTTACGAAGACAAAATTACTACTTTTTTCAATCCGAACAGAATCACAACTTGCTTGTAAGCAAAGAAAATACTCCTTCTTCTTTTCTTGGTCGGCACTGTATTTTTTACGAATTATCGTTCCAAGTCCAAGCATAGGAACCCATTTCGGTGATGGAGTCTTCCCTGGATGATTTCGCACACCGGTAAGTGATGCAAATCGATGCATGCGTAAACAAGTATCCTGCAGGTCCGTACATGAGAACAGCGAAGTGAAATTTCGTTGACATTTCTTGTGATCACTATCATCTCCAAAAATCGATTCGGAAAATGCTTTGAAATTCCCATCATCAATACACTTAATTACTTTATCTGGATGTACCTCACGTGATTCTTCGGATCCTTTGTCGTTATTATAGAAAAGACGGAGATCCGATCCATTTGCAATCTCCTTTACTCTTTTGGCGACAGCATTTTTTCCTGCATAGTTCTCACCAACATTGTGGATATCAATGGCGCCTTTAATCTCGCTCAGCACTACATTAACAGCGTATTCCTCCGAATCCTGTCTATTGGGAATCATTACCCGATGATGCAACCAAGGTCCATCTAATTCCCCCGGGAATCTGGCCAAGATACGATGTGTCACTTCTCGTATGGATGCTATTGTTGCCAAGGCCACATTGGATAACAGGCCTTTTGACAATTCGGCGAACTCTTCTTGAAGACGCTTCGGAAGTTCGGACTCTTCCAGCTGATTCCTATTCAACGGCTCAGAAAGTTGTATTCCGTGTTTCTTGAATAGGCATACGATTTTAACTCCAGCATCCCCAATAATTTCCAAAAAATTGTCATTATTGATTTGAAGATTTTGCTTGTTTCGGACCACATCGGGGATTGCTTTATATATTTTGTTAATTATCTCCGTATTGGAGGTGCTTCCAGTGTATATGGCAATAAGTCTGATTCGACCATCCGATTTATCGTCTTCTGTCAGGATATCTCGAATGATTCTCGAAGCAGTACCTCCGCCATCATCGTGAATCTCCCAATCCAAACAGACGATATCCGCCACCTTGGATGCTTTGCCTATCTTATCGAGAAATTCTTTTTTATTGTATTCTTGTTGTCCAGGTCGAATTATAGAGCAAATAACTCCCAATTCTAGGGAATGATCGATTATCTCTTTAGCCCGCAGTCCATGTGCGCTGTCTAGATTTCTTTCATCAGAAGTTATATTGTCATTTCGTCCGTTGGCTCGAGACACGCGACTAGGCTGTTCAGCTTGTGTTGGTTTATCGACTTCAATGGATTCTTCCCTATCGTCTACAATTATCATGGTTTGAACGAATCTCTGGACAGCGTCCATCCTTAATTCGTGAAATCCCGAATTACTACTTGTCATTATTCTGCTCTCTGTCACTTCTCACTTCATTACTTCTTGAGATTCTGAATACCGCCCCTACCGATTTCGGTTTAGGTTCTAAAGTCAAAGTAAAACCGACTCGAGAAAGAGTCTCACGTGAGATGTGAAGCCCCATACCTCGCCCTCCTGGTTTTCTTGAAAAATTCATCAGGAATATGTTTTCATGATCTCGTGCGCTGATTCCAGGACCGTTGTCACTGATCAATAGGCCATCTCCATCTACGTCGAGAAAGATTTCCCTGTGGCGATCATGATTTTGCTGCAACCAATAAATCGAGTTGTCCACAAGATTGACAAATGGGGGATAGAGTGAAGATGGAAAACACAGAGTCGAAGATGTTTTGAAATCGTCAGTAGCGGAAAGAAGTATGTCATGGCGTTGAAATCGGGCTTGAAATAATTTTTCGAGAAATTCGTAGATCTGCTTTCCTGAGATTTCTATCTGGTTTCGATGTAGTCGACGGTCTAAAGGTGTGAACAGGGAAAGGTATTCGTCAAGGTGGTCGAAACTGATTCGCAAATCTCGATACAGGTTGTCCATTTCCGGGTTGATATCTGCCCAAGCTTCAAGCCTTTCCAGTCCTCTACGCAAGGACCCTACGGACTTTTCGAATTCATGACTGACTGTGTTCAGGGCCAGGCCGATTTGAGCCAGTTCAAGATCAATATCGTGCCGGGTCTTCAACTCTTCGACCTCTTCCTCCAAGGCTTCCGTAAGTTCAACAGTGCTGTATCCTTCGCTTCGAAATTCGCTTAGCTGCTCAAGGAGGGCATGTAGATTTTCCAGTTTCTTATGTTCACTTTCGTAAACCGAATCTATATGTCCTACGAGTTCGGTGCGTACATCTGTCAAATTACGCACTTTTCCCGATTCTCGTTTAAGACTGTCCAGCCTTCCCTTCACACTATCTACGGCAAGGTTGACGGTTTTTAGGCTTTTGCTCGTATCGTTTGTAATATCCGAAACTATGTTGGTTGTCATTTCACCAATGGTTTTGCTTAGTTGGCGAACAGTTCTTACAGCATCATCGCTACTCTTAGTCACAGCCGCATTAAGTCTGGCAATATCCTCCAAGGGAATTTTTGCGTTTTCAGCCGAAGTCGAAACGATTTTCTCGATTGAATTTTCCGCAGGATGGAACGTTTGAGAGTCCAAACGCTTGAGATGAGATGTAAACGCGCTCCATTCCCTTTCAATGGATCGGGTAAGAGCAACACCTTTCGGTTTTGAAACGACAATGTTATTCCGCAAGCTATGTAGCTTATCTCGTGCCTCTTTTTCGAGTCTGATTAATCCTATTGCCTTAGACCTTTTCGTTCTCCCACTAACTAAAATGCTTTTCACCTCATGTTTAAGCTCTATGATAATTTCATCAGATTCAATTTCTATCTCCCGATCATCGATTCTTTTGAAAGCTTCTTCTAAAGCTATTTTGAATGTACTTCTACGCTGCCGAACCTGTTTCGATTTCTTTCTACGAATTTCTTCATTCCGATTGAGTTCTATTTTTCTATCGATATGCGGTTCAGCATATTTACCGTCTTCCCGGAAGAAATCGCCTGCCGTCTGAACAAAAAAGTTCATCAGTATCGATCTAAGTTGTCGGTAAGCCTTGTTCTCCCTGAAACCTTCACGTCCTGCTTTTTCCTGGAGCAGGAAGTTTTCTACTTTACTCAACTCGATTATGCCGAACATTCTACGATAAGAATAGAAATAGTATCCTGCACTCAATGTCCTATTCCGTTCGACATTTAACCAATCGTAATCGGAGTCCCCATACGGTTGAATGCGGATTCCATCGCGATATATGTATAAGCCTCCATACCGATCCAACTTCTTTTTTAAACGAAGATGTTCTTTCGGTTCCAACAACGAATCTCTCTGCGAACCTTGCATATAGGCAAATGAGAGGCTGAATGGACCGCACAATGTCTTCTGACCATCGGATTCGCTCCAATTTAGCGTGTATTCTTCAGGTTCCATCTGGTAGATCCCGACCGTTCCTGTGAATTGGCCATATTCGTCGAATCTGCCTTGGAAATGATGATCCACATTTTCGAATTCTTCAGGAGTGAAAAATGCTCGTTCACCAATCAGTTCCATTGGTGAGCCTTCATCAATATGATCTCTGAATCGAGCAATGATCGGTGGTGACCGATGGCCGGGCGTCATTGTGTTCGTAAAGCCGATAAGCGTCCTTTCAAATAGAGTTGCTTTATTCTCCGCTTCCCTTTTGTCTATATCATCATTGATAATTTCATCCGCAGGAATGATATAGAAGTGTGTGCCGCATCCCGATTCTTCCAGGGAAGGGCCACCCAGAAACTTCGTATATTCTCGGGGGTCTACAACAAAACTTTCCATTCCTCTCCGGATTTCTGCGATCTTCACTGAGTGTAAACCGGTGTCCAGCCTATCCAGTGTAGACGATGCCTCTTCGACCATCTCTCTGACTTTTTCCTTTCCTGGAAGTACTTCGGCAGGAAATTCTCTAATTGGAATCTCTACCTGGTCAAGGTTCAGCCCAGGTAGTTCAAACAGCCCCCAGTGAATATATGCAGCTACGATTGTTTCAGAAGGTTTACCACTCAGTTTCGCTCTGGACAAGGCGAGTACCTGAGGCCCTATAATGGCTATGGCCAGCCTACCGATTCCCTTTTCACCTAGAATGGGTCGCTTTGGTTGGGTCGGGTCTATCGGAGGAAGATGCCTGGAATCCGAGCCCACTTTACTGTCAGTACCGAGCGTTAGCCATCTTTTTTCAAAATCTTCCCGTGTCATACCCAACCCGTCATCCCGTAAAACAAACAACCCATCGTCACGGAAATAATCTACCTCTACATTGCAGGCATACGCATCGTGCGCATTCTTGAACAACTCGCTGATAGCAGTTGGAATTCCAGCGATTTGCTGGCGCCCCAGCATATCGACCGTCCTCGCACTGACAGCAAATTTGGCCATCTTAATTTGTTAGTATTTTCTGTGGGAGTGGTAGTGATCGATAATCATACTCCCAAATACCTTGGCCATTTCAACGGGAACCGCGTTACCTACTTGGCGTGCCATCGAATTCAGGTTCCCGAAAAACCTAAATTCCAAGGGAAAGGTCTGCAAGCAAGCCGCTTCGCGTATACTGATCGCCCGATTCTGGACAGGATGCCCGAAACGTCCGTTCGAAAGACTTATGCAGCGGGTCGTCAACGCCGCTGCAGGTCGGTCTTTGAGCATTCTACCGTAAACATCGGTATGGCCCGTGTGATGTTCATGGCAATCGAGTTCTAGTTCTTCCGGCCAGTCTCTACGGTCTCCTCCTTCGGGAGTAGCCGCAATCCGTCGTTGATTTAGTGGTGAAAGTTGTGCAGCTCGATGGTTGGGGTCATCCGGATGTGTTTCTCCCGCCGCAATGGACGGTAAATTAGAAATCCAATCCCAAGCTACCGGTAACTCCGGTTGCTCGGTACCGGGACCAAAAGTGGGTTCTGGCAACTTGATCGGACCGAGACGGCTGGCGATCAAGATCAATCTTCTTCTTCTCTGTGGAACGCCATAGTGGTACGCCATTACGATTCCATGGTCATGTTTGTAATCAAGACGATCAAGAAAAGAGATGAAATCGGAAAATGGACCTTCATCTTCCCCAATGTCCTGCAGGCCAGGCACATTCTCGACAAAAATATATTCTGGAAGGTAGTGCTCGACGAATCGATGAAATTCTCCTAATAGATGTCTCCTATTATCATCGGAATCAATATTCCTAGATTGACGGGAAAAGGGTTGACAGGGAGCGCAAGCGCCGAAAACTCGGGGACGTCCATAGCGACGCTTTATCAAATGGCAGATGTCTCTGACAGATACTCCCTGAATGTCTGAACAGACGAACTTCGCCTTATTGAAATTCGTTGTAAATGTCTTATTTGCGTCCTGATCCGAATCCAAGCCGAATCGCACATCCATTCCTGCTTCTTGCATTCCCTGGCTCGTGCCACCGCACCCGCTAAAAAAATCAAAGAATTCCAGTCGCATGCTTTGGGACGGTAGAACTACCGAAGCGTTTATAGTTGTTTTGGAACAAAATTACAAGTTTACATAACTTATTGTTTTTAATATATTATTCTTCTCCTAACAGAAAAAACGCCATATATTCTGCAGAAATCCATGAGTCTGAGAGGCTCCCAAGGTTGGTTCAAATGAATCATGTAATCTGAGAAACCTCCCATCCGGACTATCTGGGCGCTTAGAACACGCTTACGTTACGTGGGCGAAAGCGTTTGCCTTGGATGAAAAATTTGAAACAAAATCGAAAGAAATCACGATCACATTAATCCAAGAGGCTGTATTAGCCGGATTGTGTCAATTTTTTTCGTACTTTTGTCAGCGGTGGTCACGCGATCAGCTATTCTCTTTCATCCCGATATAGTTCATCCATCAAGAGATATTATTTTTACGATATTTTTTTCAGTCACACGTCGTTATACTTACTGTTTGTGGCTTGATTACTCCCACGACTGCTTAATTTCCCTTGATGACGGATTCGACCAATTCCATAAGGCGAGTTAATCCCTTTCCAAGGTGATTTACTACGGCCAGACACGTTCGCCCGTCCCGACGCCGCGCATGAACGATCATCCACGGATATAACGCCCCAATTCGTAATCAAATCGAATCCGATTGACATCAATACCGGGCCGGCCCCAGCGCATCCCTGTCGCCGGACGGTGGACACACCGGCAACCGCCGCACCTGGCCGGAAAGCGGTTTCGGTCCCCCACCATTAGTCCTCCCCGTCCCGGCTGCCGTCGAACAGCCCGTCGCCCATCCGACGCTTCGCCGACACCCCGGGCGGTGACTCCGGCATGCCCGCCGCCACCCTGGCCCGGATCTCCTCCCACTCCCCGGCCGTGCAGTTCGCGCGCATCCATGCCCTAACCCGGTCCGCCGTGTCGAGGCGCGGCAGCGCACCCCTCCGCAACTGCGTCAGGAAACTCTGGTTCCCCGACGACTCCCGGGAGAACACGCTCTCCTTGGTCCGCGTCACCGCCACGAACGCCTCCGCCTCCAGCAGGAAGGCCGGCGCCATCGGCGCCTCCCCGAGGAACGCCAGCACACGGTCCACCGTCCCCAGGCGGGGCGCCCCGCCCCGGCGCAGGCGGCGGACCAGCGACGGGTCCCCCGTCGCCATCATGCCGAAGCGGGAGTCCGACAGCCCCGTCCGGGAGGCGTGGCCCAGCACCTTCTTCCGGAAATCCGCCACCAGCCCCTTTTCCGGCTTCTCCGCCTTCTGCCGCCGGCGGGCGTTCGTCTTCCGGCGTCCGGGGGTATCGGCGGCGTCGGCGGAATCCCCCGCCGCCTCCACGCCCCGCAGCCGCAGTTCCCGGGCGGCCTCCCGGCACAGGATTTCCAGCAGTCCCGTCTCCATCCGGCGGACCCGCCAGGCCGCGTCCTCCCGGAACCGGGCGTATTCACGCGCCCGGCCGCCGGACCGGCGTCCCGTATCCTCCGCCCCCGGCTTTCCTTCCGGCTTTCCTTTGGGGTTTCCTTTGGGGTTTCTTTCCAGCGTTCCGTCCGACGTTCTTCCCGGCGTTCTTCCCGGGATTCCCGGGATCAGGATTACCCTTCGAATGGCAGTCCGGCGCGGATCCCGCGGGAGTCCTACAGCTGCGCGCCGAATGCGCGCATCATCCCGTTGCCGGGAAACCGGAAACGGGAGCCGCCGCTGGATTGCCGCCGCCCGTCACGGCGTCCGCCTCGCCCCGAAGGCGCCGAGCCAGTCCGCGGTGTCGAACACCCCCCAGGCTTCTTCATGCCGGGGCCCGTGGAAGTTCCCTTCCAGGTAATCCGTCCCGGCCGTCCCGGAACGGAAGCCACCGTCCGCGAGCGGAATGTCGGCCCACCGCAGCGGAGTGGTTGCGCCACCCACGTCCAGATCAATGCCCACGTCGACCCGCGGCCGCGACAGGTCCGCGATCGTCACCGTCGCGGTGCCCATGAGCCGCCGGAACGCGCCCGTCGGGCTCGCCTCGGCGATCCCGGTCCAGGTCGCGCTCCCCGTCCCCGCCGGATTGGTCCCGGTAGCATCCCCCGCCGTCCAGGCCTGGGCCAGCGAGAAATCGCCGGCGTACGCGGTCCCGTCGATCTGCGCCGACAGCGTGCCGGTCCCGAGCGACAGCGACGCGAATCCGTGCACGCCCCAGAACCCGTAGCTGGTCACCTCCGGGGTGACGGTGAGCGCGAGGCCGGGCAGCGTCTCCGAGAAGACCTCGAACGCCCCTCCCGTTTCCGCCGTATCGAACCCGCCCCGCATGCCCACCGTCGTCTCTGCCGTGTCCCCCGGGGCGGAAGGGTCGAGCAGTTCCCGCGCCGTGGTCACCGTGCCGTCCGCCGCCACGCAGCGCGCCCCCGCGCAGGTCACGCCCTCCACCAGCGAGTCCTCGATCGTCTCCCCTCCGGCGCCGGCCGTGGAAAGGGACCAGCGCGCGCGGGCGCCGGACAGGAGCAGCGTGTCGGCGCGCTCCGCCAGCGGGCCGGGGCTCGGGCTCGGGCCGGGGCCGGGAATCCCGCCCCCTCCGCCGCCGCCGCAGCCCCCGAGGGCCAGGGCGGCCAGCAATGTCAGCAATGCCGCCGATGCCGCGGCCCGCGGCCGCTCCGTCCCATGTTTGTCAATGGCCGTGCCGCTGGACATGCCGTTGGATCTGTCACTGGATGAATGTGTCATTGGATTTGCCACTGGATTCCCGCAGGGATGTCTTTTCGGTTCGGTTCGGTTTGTTCGGTTCTGTTCTGTTCGGACCGGATGCGCGCGGCCCTCAGAACCGCAGCCTCGCGTCCAGCCACAGCGCGTGCCGGGGATCCCCGGCACCGTCCTCCCGGCGTTCGCCCGAGAGCTCCACCCCGAGCGCAGTGCGAGAGGCCTCGAACCGGACCCCGAGCCGGAGCCGCCTGCTGTCGCCCCCGGACAGCGCCGTCTCGGCGAACGGCGTCAGCAGTCCGTTCCATCCGTCCAGACCGTGGGGCGACCAGGTGAACCCGTAGCCGACGCGCGCGTCCAGCGCCGCCGCGTCCCCTCCAGGGGCCTCGCCCGGCCGCGGCATCCCGTCGTTCCACAGCGCGTCCGCGCCTCCAGTGCCTGCGCCCCAGCGCGGGCTCAGCGACAGCGACAGGCCGCGCCCCTGCGCCCCGGGACCCATGCGCGCGGTCACGCTCACGCCCCGCTCCTCCGCGCCCTCTTCCGAATGCGCCGCCAGCCACCGTCCGCGCGCCTCGACGTGCAGCCCGGGCGCCGTGTAGCGCACGCCCCCCGCAACCTCGAGGCCGGTTCCCTCGATTCCGTCCCCGCCGTCCCGCCGCATCGCCGCCTCCACGAACGGTACCAGTTCCGCATCGCCGGACAGCCCGAACCGCCGCGAGGCCTCAAGGCCCCCCCGGATCCGCCAGCTGTCCGTCGTCAGGCCGTCCACGTAGTCCGCACCCGCCCCGGTCTCCATCCGCGCCAGGCTCGCCTCCGCCCGCGCCGCCAGGTCGATCTCCCCCAGCGACGGAAACTCGCGGCGCAGGCCCACCGACCCCATCCACATCGACAGGTCGCCCGTCTCGCTTCTCTCATCCGTCCCTCCGCCGTCCATACGGTGCCGCGCCTCGCCGCGCCCGGCGCCCAGCACGCCGCGCAGCTCCAGGCCGTCCTGCAGGGTCCAGCGCCCGTAGGGGTAGAGCGCCGTCAGCGTCGTCTCCAGGCGACCCGCGCCCGATACCCCGGCCGCGTCGAAGCCGTAGTCCGCCTCCCCCGTCCCGTGGCTGAGCGCAAGCCCCGCCACCCACGAGCCCGCGCGGGCGTCGAACCCGAGCCAGCCCGTGCGCAGCTCGCCCTCGTAGCGCATCCCCTCCGGACGGCCCTCGAAGGTCCCCAGGTCCCCGCGGCCCCACACCGACCACAGCGGCGCGCCGGGACCGCCCGTAGCGGAATTCCCGGCCGCGCCGGAACCCCCGTCCGCGCCCAGCGTCAGCGTGAACGCGCTCGTACCGAGCATCGCCCCGCCATCCACATCACGGTCCCACGAGCCGCAGCCCGGAATCTCCGGAGTGACGGATCTATCCGGACGGCAGGCCAGGGCCGTTCCCGCAACCGGCCCCGAACCCCCGAGCGGCACCGACTCCCCCGCCAGCGTCAGGCCGCTCGCCGGAACCCCGGCCGCGAACCGCGATCCGATGTTCTCCAGCGCGCTCGACAGCGTCCGCCGCGCCACCGCACCCAGCGTCCGCCGCACCGTCCGCCGAACCATCGCCGTGCGCGCGTCGTCCACCGTCACCCGGAACGTCAGGATCGCCGCGTCCGCGTCCGTCCGGTCCCCGTCCGCGTCGTCCGCGCGCCACGTGAACACGTAGCTCCCCTCCGCCCCGGGCGTGCCCGACAGGCGGCGCGTCGCCGCGCTGAACGTCAGACCCGCAAGGCCCCCGGGGTCCGACGACAGGCCGTACGTCAGCGCGCCGTTGCCCCCCGTCGCCGCCGGCAGCGTCACCGGCTCCATCGCCTCCCCCGCCACCAGCGACAGCGCCGGCGCCCGCGCCGCGAAGGACGGCGCCAGGTCCCGCACCGTCACCGTCACGTCGTCGCTGTCCGCAAGATCCCCCGGGTCCGTCACCGTCAGCCGGAAGACCAGGTCGCCCGGACGCCACGGCGCCGTGAAGGACGCCGTCGCCGCGTTCGCACCCGACAGCGACACCGCCGTCCCGGACACCCGGGTCCAGGCGAAGGCCAGCGCGTCCCCGTCCGGGTCCGTGCTCGCAGAGCCGTCCAGCGTCACCGATGCGCCCGGGTCCACCTCGACGTCCGCGCCCGCCGACGCGACCGGCGCGCCGGGCTCCGCCGGTTCCGTCGGTCCCGTCGGGCCACCGCCGCCGCCGCCGCCGCCGCCGCCTCCACC
>JAJDTE010000168.1:0-9496 GCA_022827325.1 Gammaproteobacteria bacterium
TGTCTCGCCGGCCCTGTCGCCGTTCTGGAAGGTGAAGGTTTCGGCATACAGGTCACTCAGCGTGAAGCCGATCAGCACCTTCAGGTTGCCCTCGACGGCCGGCATCAGCTGACGCACGAGTTCCTGCGTCTTCTGGCCGGATACGCGACACTCGAAATGGGTGTACTGGGCGTTGTCGACGCGGCCCCGGAGGGCTGCGACGGTGACGCTGAGGAAGGGGGACCCTTCTTTCGGCGCCACCTCCCGGATTCGGCTGAGATAGCCGATACCCTGCGTGTGCAAGTCGAAATAGTCGTTTTGATTGCGGTTGCTCATGATGAATCTCCGATTTGGAATTGGATGAAACACGGAGAGACAGAGCGTTCCCGCAAGGGGATGTCTCCCCATGCGGGTTTTCGGCCGGACGGCCGGGATTCGGAAATGGCACCGGGCCCGGAGGCCGCACACGCGAGGGTGCCGTCGTGTGCAGGTCACAGCTTGAGGTGCTGCGTCCCATAAGAAGGATCAGAATATCAACTTAACCCGGGAAATTCAACGATTGTGGAATCTGCATATCGTGAAGGGACAGATCATTCGGGAATTCATCGACTGCACTCGATTCAAACATCCTGGGAAAGGTGTAGACCATGACCAATAAGATGAAAGCGAAAACGAAAATCAAGACGAACTCGGAATTCGTAATTTTTTTCCAGCGTCTTTCCCAGAACTGTTCCTTTCTTTTCTGGAGCTCCAGAGCCAGTCGCGACTCTTCACTCCAATCTCCAGGGTCGATATCGTCCGCTGAAACTTCCTCCGGCTTTTCCTCCCTGTTCCTGTACCTGTTCCCGGGATAGTCGAACGGGTCTTCCGATCGGGACCTGTAACGCCATGCAACAAAAATTGCGGCATAGCAAATGGCCCACCATACCCACGCCGGCAACCCCAGGGTCATATCCATGGCGATTGGTCCCGTGAGCACAGCGACTTCCCGCGCCCAGAAAGATAGCGAAGCCAGGTGGGACATATATGCATATTACAACCCCATGAATGTCTGTCGAGATAATGCATGACCTGATGCATGGCTTGAACCTGGCCCGATAGCCGGATTTCATGCCGTACCGAGCTGTCTTGTCCCGCGGCATTGCGGAAACCCGCTGCAGCCCAGGAACGGCCCCTTCTTTCCTTTCCGCTCCACCATGGGTTTGCCGCATTTTGGACATTCAACATCGTCCCGGACCACGGGCCCGGGCATGGCGCTGCCGGTGCCCCCGTCATCCTTGCCGCTCCGCATGATGTACCTGCATTCCGGATAGCCGCTGCATCCCACAAAGAAGCCGTACTTCCCCTTCCTCCTGCGCAGCGCCTTGCCGCACTCCGGGCAGTCGCCGGGATCTTCCGCAGACGGCGGATTTCCGGGGCCGGTTCCTTCGGATGAATCCGGACGGCGCAGGCCCGCGCCCATCGCGGACTGCCTGGCGAACTCGACCATCCTGGTCACGAACAGCGCCTGGCCGTCGATGTACGCCGAAAGCGAAATCTCCCCCGATTCCACGGCCGCAAGACGCTGTTCCATGAGCGCCGTGGTGCCCGGATCCGTGAGACTGTCCGGGAGCGCTGCGATCAGCTGGCGGCCCCGGTCGGTGGAGCGGAGTTTCCGCTTGACCGTCTCGATGAATTCGCGTTTCTTGAGGGTCGTGATGATCTCGGCCCGGGTGGCCTCGGTGCCGATCCCGTCGTGCTCCCGGAGGAGCTTGCGGATTTCAGGATCCCGGACTTCCCGGCCGATATTGGTCATCGCCCGGATCAGCGTGCCTTCGGTGTACGGCTTCGGAGGCTTCGTCTTTCTTTCGAGCACCTCGACCTGCGCGACCTGTACCGCATGCCCTTCCGGTATGAAGGGAACCGGCCCGTGATCCTCCGGCGCTCCGTCCCCGGCATCGTCATCGCCGGAATCCGGAACCAGAATCTCCTTCCAGCCCGGGACGACGGTCTGGCGGCCCGAGGCCTTCAGGGTGTGCCCGGCGGCTTCGATGACCAGTGACGTCCGGATAAATTCGTGATCCGGCCAGAACTGGAGTGCGTACCTTTGGGCAATCTCCAGGAAGATGTTCCGTTCCTCTTCCGACAGGGCATCGAGTGACACCGGCTGGGCCGTGGGGATCATGCCATGGTGTGCGGTTATCTTCCGGTCGTTCCAGGCCGGTGACTTCAGCGCCGGATCGGCGCCCTGCATGGTTTTTGCAATCCGGCCGCCAACCGCACCGGAAGAGCCGAGGGACTCGCGAAGTGCCCCGAGAACGGAACCCGCTTCGGCGTGCTGGTCTTCCGGCAGGTATCCGGTATCTGTTCGGGGATACGTGATCGCCTTGTGACGCTCGTAGAGGGACTGGGCGATCTCCAGGGTCTGCTTCGCACCATAGCCCCAGCGACGCGAAGCGAGCTGCTGGAGCCGGGACAACGAGAACGGCAGCGGCGGGGGCTCCCGCCCCGGTTCCCTCTTCGACGAAACTACCCTGCCCTCGGCGCCGGTGAGGTCCGTCGCGATCCGGACGGCGAAGTCCCGATCCGTGCACCGCCCCTCGCTGTCGCAAGCCTGTTCCCGCTGTTCGTCGTCCGGAGACCATACGGCGCTGAACTGCAGCACCCCGTCGTCGAGCACGGATGTGCAGTCCGCCTCGACGACGTAATGGTCGACCGGAACGAAATTCTCGATGTCCAGATCCCGCTGCACGACCAGCTGCAGCGTGGGCGACTGGACGCGGCCAACGGACAGGACGCCCCTGATGCCCCCTGCCCGGCCGGCCAGCGTCCATGCGCGCGTGAGGTTCATCCCGAACAGCCAGTCCGCGCGGGCGCGGCCGAGGCCTGCGTAGTACAGGTTCTCCGTCTCCCGCCCGGGGCGGACCGCGGCCAGCCCTTTCCGGATCGACGCGGGATCCAGGGCGCTCAACAGCAGCCGGCTGACCGGACCGCGCCAGATCATCTCGTCGAGCACCTCCCGGGCGATGACCTCGCCCTCCCGGTCCGGATCGGTGGCGATCACCACCTCGCCGGCCTGTTTCAGCAACGTGCGGATCGCGCGGATCTGTCTGCCACCCTGCGACCGGGGTTTCAGCTTCCAGGCCGATGGGACGATGGGCAGCGATTCCATGCGCCAGTCCTTGAGAGCCGGATCGTATTCTTCGGGCTCGGCCTGCTCGTAAAGGTGGCCGATGCACCAGGTCACGACGACATCGGGGGCGACCCGGAGGGAGCCTTCTTCCCGGACGACCTTGCCCCCATCCGCCAGCACGGCGGCGATGTCCCTGGCCTGGGAAGGTTTTTCACAGAGATAGAGTTTCATGGGGTGGGTCCGGTATTCGTCCTATAATTCAGGCCGATCTGAAGGCAGAATGTATACTGATGAAGCTGATGCAGCTGATGAAGGCGCTGATGGCAGCCATCCTGCTGATCTGCGATTTCGCTACCAGGGAGATTACCGACTGGAAGGTCAAGGTGTTACTCTTTTCAGTATTCCTTGACTGGATCGGGTACCCGGCACGCAAGGCAATTGAATTGCACGCAAAACGTAAAGCCCTGGTCAACCTGATATACAGCGAGACAGGATTGGACGAATCATGGCGGAAACTGCCCAGGTGAGCCCCGGTGAAGGCCGGCATGACCATCGGCAGGTTCATTGGCAGTTGTCCGGGGTCGCTTTACGAAGCTCGTTCAGTATTTCGTCCTGGGCATCAATGATCCTCCTGTCGAACTCGGCCCTCTGCACGAGCGAGTCGATGCCCAGATTCAGGGACTTCTCGGCCACCCATCCATACACCAGGTTGCTGGATACGAGAACCAGTAGAAGGAACCAGGCAAAAACCGGATGGGCAATCTGCTTGGTGAGGTAGCGGAAGGACCTGACGAGGAGTCCGGTGTAAATGCCGGGTGGAGTATTCGGAGTATTCATGGAATGATGCCTGTAGAGTCTGTCTTGCAGTTGGGATCCTGTTCTTCATGCTGGCGCCCAGGGACTGCCGGTGCCTTCTGCCGCTTGTGGTCGATCACGTCTCGCAGCATGCTCCTGTAGATGACCAGGGCGGTCTCCAGCAGGCCGGTGATGCCGGTGTCGGTACCGTAGGCTTCCCGGTAGAGCGCCCTGGCCTCCTCGATCAGCGTCCGGATCCGATCCGGCAGGATGATCGCTGCATTCATGACTGGATCACCTTGAGCGCCATGGCGCGCGCCAGGTCGTGGGCATGGGCCATCACATCTGCGAGCTCGTTCCCGTTCAGGAAATCGAACGTGCCGGACCGGTCCAGCCGGGCGATGACGTCTTCGGCAATCTGCCCCGGGCAGTGGGCGTTCGCATTCCAGTCCACCTGCTTCAACTCCTCGTGGATCCTCGGTTTCACGCTCCACGCCATCACTGGACCCGCCCCTTCCACTCCGTCCCGGGCGGCACCTGGCGGTATATGCCCTTGAGCACGAAACCTTCCGCGATGCTGCTGCGGGCTTCGGGCCATGGGTTGTTCCTGTCGAGGAGCATCACCCTGAAGGAAAGTTCGTCTACGCCGGATTGGCCCCCGACGCTCCACTCCGCCGGTCCCTGGAGACGTATTCGCGGAGCCTTGCCGGGATCTCCTCCCGGCGGGCCGTCGATCCGGAATTCCGGATGCGGGGGACTGGCCCGCTGCTGCAGAATGATGAAGCTGTCCTTGCCCGGATGGTCCGATCCGTGCGGGGCATGAACCATCCCGGCAACCATTCCGGCAATGACGTTCGGGGCCGGCACCTCGCGGTAGATGGCAATGAGGGCGTGGTCCCTCGGCAGGCACGTCCGGGCCCGGGGCCAGGGATTGCGGCTGTCGAGCAGGAACCTGCCGAATGACATTTCTCCCTTGCCGGACCTGCGCCCGATCAACAGGAAATTGTCTTTCAGGGCAATGTCCTCCCTGCTGTCTGTCACTGGATCCGCGTTCATGATTCCTCGTCCTCCCGGATGCTGTAGAGCATCGGCCTGTCATCCTCCTGGAAGATACATTCCGTGATCTCGAGATCTTCGAGCACGGTCCGGATCCGCGTCAGCGCAAGAAGCGCCGTATCCTTGGGAAGGTCTTTACCGTCGATTTCGATGGTAGTGAATCTCACGATGCCTCCTGTTTCAGGTTGTGCCTGGCCACGGAGTGGTCAGGCGCATGGTCAAGGTTGATTTGCCTGACCTCGGTCACCTCGCGAAGCGAGAGCGAGTTGGCGATGTAGTCGCTCGAGGTCACGATTTCCGCCATCCTTTCGTCCGCGGCCTCGCGGTCGAAGTGGAGTTCGTCCCGGATGCCGTTGCCGGCACAGTCCCAGGAAATCCACCAAACATCCTTGGTCTGAAGTGTCATTGCGCTGATCATGGAATTACCTCCTGATGATTGACTCGGGATGGAAGTGGAAACCCTTCCTCGATCATCGGTTTGCACAAACCGGCTTTGGTGACGGATATCGCTGTTCCGGGGTGCAGGAACGGGCGCAGCCCGTCGAGCCACTCGCGGACCCGGTCCGCGTCCCTGAAATCCATCCAGATGTGACATGTCTCGATGTCGTCGGACGGGTTGTCCCGGTTATCCCGGGCCAGCATCACATGGCAGGTGCCGAGTTCGGGAACGGTGTTCGGATTCATGAAAACCTCTCTTGTCTGAAGTGGAACGGATGGCCTCTCTCCAACCCGGCCATGCTTGTACTCGAACCCCCTTTAACTCGAACTCTTGCCCTGCCCCGCGGTCCTTGTCGAGTCCGCGGAGGCCTCCTATAATCGACCCATGAGTGAGGCAATCGCATTCGACACCCACCGCTTCGTCAAGCGACTGACGGAGAACGGTTTTACCGAGCAGCAGGCGGAGACGCTTGCCGAGGAGCATGTGGCCCTGCTCAACAGCAACCTGGCGACCAAGACCGATATTGAAGCGTTGCGCAAGGAACTCAAGGCTGATATTGAAGCGTTGCGCCTGGCGACCAAAGCAGATATCGCGGCAGTCACGGCCGATATTGAAGCGTTGCGACAGGGCACCAAAGCTGACATTGCCACACTTAAGGCCGATCTCCTGAAATGGATGTTCGGGGCGCTCATCGCACAGGGCGGGCTGATTGTCGCCCTGATCAAGTTCCTGTAGGTAGAAGAAGGCCGGCCCACTCACAGCCGTGCTCCCCTGCGCCAGTCCCAGGGTTTCACGAACTTCCCCCGCCAGATTCCGAGGCGCCCGGCGCGGGCCCTGTCCTCGTGCCGGACGTAGTCCCGGGAGTACCTGCGGTACGCCAGGGCCCAGCCGCCGGAGACCATCCAGGCATTGATGTCCGTGCCGGAAACCGAACAGACGGCGATGTCGCGTCCGTAGCGGTCGCGATCCCTGACGGTGCAGTGAACCGGCCGGCCGCCGATCAGGCCGCGCAGCGCGGCGGTGGCCTGAAGTCCGCAGTTCCAGCGCCGCGTGCCGACCGTGCAGGCCTGCCCCGATTCCGGGGCGTCGATGCCGTGCAGGCGGATGCGGGACCCACCGATATCGATGGTGTCGCCGTCGATCACCCGGGCGGTTCCAGAGGTTCCGCCGCGGGAACCCACTTTGGACCCGGTGACTGCCACAGTACCGGAACGGCCGGAGCCCTGTGCAGCCCGGTCGAGGACATGAAACCCTGCAGTTCTTGCGGTATCGACAAGGCGCTCCAGGGCCGGGATCCGGTCATGCCAGGCCCCGATGGAGATGCCGATGGCAAGGACGAGAAAGGTGCGCATGATCATGCGCCACTTCCTCCGGCGCCGGGGACCGGGCGACCGGAAGACGGGCCCGGCGCCGCGTTCACGATACCTGTTCCTGCGCATCTTCCTGGCGGGCAGATCAAAATGCGTCGACATGGATACACTCCAGGGTGTCGGATGGAATGTCCCGGGCCGCAGTCTCCGGCCCGCAGCCGGCGAGGGAACCGCCCCAGACGAGGACAAGGACAACGATCAGCGCCACGTCGAAGGCCAGCACCAGGGCGCCGACGGGTATCTGGCGGTTCATTCGCCGGCACCCTCCCCGGCCGTTGCAGCCGGCGCATGGGAACGGCAAAGATTCTCCGCCTCCCACAGCCGAACGATGCCGATGGCGGTATCCATGATTTCGGGGGCCTGCAGCAGATCTCCGTTCCTGCCGATCACGAAAGCGCTGATCGGATCACCGTCTTTCCAGGAAACCAGGAAACGGCCCCGTTCATCCGGCTCCGACCGGATTTCCCGCCAGAAGAGCCCGGGGGTGATTGTCACGGCATTCGTGAGGTCTTCGCTCCAGTCCGCGGCGACCAGTTGGTGCGTGATGGACGGAATCCCCATCAGAACCCCCGCTGCGCCGCGAGCGGGTCCCGCTCCAGGGCCCGCACCCGGTACTTGAGGATGGCGGCGCTGATCATCACCCGCCGCTCCTCGGGGGTTCCGGACCGGATGCCGGTCCGTTTCCACGGAACAGGCATTCGGCCCGGACGAGCACGTCGAGCTGTTCCTCCAGGGGGTCGGTGTCGAGGGCCCGGGCGCGCCTCGAGAAGATCAGCGCCTCGAGCCCTCTCCGGCCCAGGAACGAATGGCGGCCATGCCGGGCATGTTCCGCCCGGTCCGGCCCGCCGCCCTCCTTCGGCCTGAAGGAGATCCTGGCCAGAAAACCCACGGGCTCGTCGTAGTAGATGCAATGGGTGATTTCACGCATGGCGCAGCCCCCTAGAACGGAGGATCTTCCGGGAATTCCCCGGACCAGTCTTCTCCGGCCCCGGCGCCGGACTGTTCCGTCCGAACCGGGTCACCGCCCTCCTTCTTCCTGTAGGAGATCGACGAGATGCACCGGGGCAGGATGGCGACGTGCGCCGCGCGAAACACGACCTGGGTGTGCTTTCCGCCGGCGTCGTCCTCCCAGTCGCTGACGTCGTAGCGTCCCGTCATGAGGATCGCGGCTCCCCTGCCGACGACGTCCTTCAGCGGCAGGGACCGGGCGCCCCAGACCTGGACGTCGGTCCAGAAGTCCCGTTCCCGGTTCCACCTGGGGGATCCGTCCGCGTTCTCGCCCTGACGGAAGGACCGGTCGACCCGCACCCGCAGGGTGGCGAGGTCCACGGGATGCTCCGCGTTCTCCCGGGGAATGGACTTGAATTCGATGCTGTGCACCCAGGCTGTTTCGGTTGCGCTTGATGTCATGGAGTTACTCCTTCGTGAGTTGCTTGGAATTCGATTCGAGGGCGTCGTGGAGATCGCGCTCTTCCCGGTCGAAGAGAAGCAGGGACTTCTGTTCGGCGTAGAGGATCCGGTACCGGTGGTTCAGCAGGCGCCGCGTCCGGTCCAGCGCCAGTATTTCCTGCTTGTGTTCTTCGGGAAGCGTGACGATCCAGGACGCGCCGGCCCGGTCGACCTCGACGATCCGCGCCCGGGTGGTGAATTTCCTGGTCTCGACGTTGAGCAGGGAGAACCTTACGGAGAGGGCACCGGACACGGACTGGACCCTGGCGGCCACGGTCTGCCTGCCGCCGCTCTTCCTGGCCTGCCGGGTCCTGTGGACACCGGCCCTGTCGAGCTGGATGTTGATGTCGGCGACCAGGGAATGCATTTCGGCGGCAAGGGACTGCCTGTCCTTCTCGAATTCCTGGAGCAGCTGGCCGCGGCGGCTGAAGCAGTCGATGGCGCGGATGTCGGAGGATCGGCTCATGTCTGCTCCGGCGCGGCGTCGGCCCCGACGGCATCGGTGACGGCAGCATCGTCCCCGGAAGAGTCGACGGCGTCGGCGCCGGAGGCGTCCGGCAGGTGCCTGGGCCTGACATCATAGTCCGCGAACGTGGAGCAGATGTCGTCGTCGTCGGTGAACATGGCGGGATTGATGAACCGGGAGGTCTTGAGTTTCGCCACCGCGGCCATTCCCCGGCGGGTCCTGTCGCGGAGGTCGTCCCTGGTGCATCCCCAGTAGTCGTAGGTGTTGCCGATGGCGAGCAGGCCACGGATGTTGTTGCCGGCCTCCTCGATGACCTTGTGGCATTCGGCGTTGGTGATGACGTGATGGTGCAGGAGCCCCTTGGCCAGGAGGACCAGTTCGTCGAACTGCTTGAGCCGGACGAGGGCCATGCTGCCGTAATGGCCGAGGACGAACTGCTCCTCGATGGGTTCGGTGGACCAGGTCCGGGTCTGGAACGCCACCGAGCTTTCCGGGGATATGCCCGGGTCGAGCCGTTCCTCGGCCAGGCTCCGGAGGGCCTTGCCCTTTTCCCGGAACCATTCGTCGATCTCGTCGAGCTTGTGCTCGATCTGGACCAGGGCGTAGTCGGCGAAGGGGTCCCCGAATCCGGACCCGCTCATCACCGTCTGGGAGCGCTTGGCGAACCCCTTGAGGCCGGTGATGTGCGCCTTGCCGTCCCGGCCGGCGCGGCCGTTGATCAGGGCGACCGCCTCGCCGGTGTGGAACCGGGTCTCCACGCTGCCGTGCAGCTTGCCGGGGACCTTCCTGTCCGGCTCGGACTTCGGCGGTCTGGCGGCGGTTTCGGTATC